>JAESRV010000007.1 GCA_016764475.1 Amylibacter sp. | reverse complement strand
TTCGGGGCGGTAATTGCAATAGTTCTACGCACGAAATTATAACAAAAACGACACTAAAGCTATGACATCAGGTTTTGCGTCTCGCGCACCAGTTTTCGCAACATCGCGCGTTCAAAATCGGCGCATTCAGCCGCCACTTCCACAAAGGCACCGTTGCCACCGATAATGTTATCTCTAAAATATTCAACGATAACGCCGACGCATCTCCCGAATGTTATCCGCCAGAACAGCCAAATCAGCCCGCCCGCTGATCCTAACCTGAACCATAAATGCTTTAAGGGTTGGATCAAGAACAACCCCAATGGATCAAGTCTCAACATCCATCAATTCTGCGTAACTGACAGGCCGCTTATGCCCAAACGCATCAACCGCCGCCACAACCCGCGAAAAACTGTTGCGCGCGCGATCAACCGTATGGCGCGCCCGCAAATACCCGTGTATCAGCCCCGTTTCCTTGACCCAAACCGCCTGCCCGCCAGCCTTGCGAATCGCCGCACAGTAATCTTCACCATCATCACAAAGCGGGTCACATTCAGCCGAAACAGCCACCACCGGCGGCAGGCCCGAAAAATCATTGTCCAGCAAAGGCGCGTAAGTGAAATCTTTCACCAAGCCCGTTTTCGGTGTTCTAACTTCTTCATAAAAATCCATATCAGCGCGTGATAACAAAGGCGCATTGGCGTGGTCTATATAAGAGCCACTTTCCTTGCATTCCCCCAAGGACGGATAAATCAAAACCAAGCCTTGCGCATCGCGGGCTTTATGGGCCACGGCAGCCGCCAAATTAGCCCCTGCACTGTCACCTGCAAGCACCACGGGCAATCCATATTTTTCTTGCGTCCACCGATATGCAGCCAAACAATCTTCATAAGCCGCAGGGTGCAGATGCACAGGCGCCAAGCGGTAATCCACTGACACCACCGCAAACCCCGTACGCGCAGAAATCTCGGCGCAAACATCATCATGGCTGTCCAAACTGCCCACCACATACCCGCCGCCATGGCAGTATAAAACCACAGCTTGCGGCGGCCCGTCCCCCATACGATAACAGCGCACAGGCACCCCGTTCGCCAAGCAATCGTATACTTGAACACCCGCAGGTCGCCCCGCGTAAAACGCACCACACATTTTATTGTAAACGTCCCGCTGCCCCGCAACATCCAAGCCCATCGTATCGGGGGGATACCAGCGTTCTACTTGATGAATAAAACCCCAAGTCTGATCATCTATCAACTTGGAATAATCCGCCATCGTCTAAACCGAGGCTTCCAGCAAATGTTGCGAATAAGGATGTTTTGCCTGCATATTGCGCAAAGCATCGACCCCCATAATCTCAACGATCTCGCCGTCTTTCATCACCGCTAAATTGTTACACATATGGCCCACAACCGACAAATCGTGGGATACCATCACATAGGTCAGCCCGCGTTCTTCACGCAAATCCGCCAGCAGGTTCAGGATTTCCGCCTGCACCGACACATCCAATGCAGAGGTCGGTTCATCCAGCAATAAAATCTGCGGTTCAGCGGCCAGTGCGCGGGCAATAGCTACCCGTTGACGTTGCCCGCCCGACAGTTGGTGCGGATAGCGAAAGCGGAATTTTGCGCCCAGCCCCACATCATCCAGCAGCTTGGCCACACGGGTGTCAATACCCTCAAATCCGTGCAGAAACAGCGTTTCCCCCAATACCTGATCCACCGAATGGCGTGGATGCAGCGATGCATAGGGGTCTTGAAACACCATTTGCACTTGCTTGTAAAATGCAGGCTTCCGTCGTCCCGAAATTACATTTCCATCCACCGTGATTTGACCGCTCCAGTCAGGGGCCAGCCCCATGATCGCGCGTAAAATTGTCGATTTACCTGACCCGCTTTCGCCCACCAGCCCAAAGCTGTCACCGCGTTCTACCGCGAATGTAGCACCCTTGACCGCGTCAACACGGTCACGGCCACGACCAAACCAAACGTTCAGGTTTTTAACATTGATCATCGTCATATCCGGCCACTCACGCTTGGTGCTTCCGACCATGCGGGGTCGCGTTGCAGCACTTTCAAACGTGCGCAAGGTGCATCAAGGCGCGGCAAGGAATTCAGCAGGCCTTGGGTATAGGGATGCTTGGCTTCATGCAGTTTATCCGCGTCGCAGACCTCAACAATGCGCCCCGCATACATGATCAGCACACGGTCGCAAAAATCGGCGACCAGGTTCAAATCGTGGCTGATGAATATCAGCCCCATACCGCGTTCGGTCACCAGCTTGTCCATAATATCAAGCACTTGGCGTTGTACTGACACATCCAAGGCCGAGGTCGGCTCATCCGCGATCAGTATCTGCGGGTTCGGTATCAGCATCATCGCAATCATAATCCGTTGCCCCATACCGCCCGACATTTCATGCGGATAGGCCCGCATCACCCGTTCCGCATCACGGATAGAAACCGCTTCCAGCATCTCGACCGCCTTGATAAAGGCTGCCTTTTTACCCACCGAATTATGCAACCGATAAGCTTCCATAATCTGCTCGCCAATGGTCATCACAGGGTTCAGTGAAAACTTCGGATCCTGCATCACCATCGAAATCCGCTGCCCGCGCACCGCCTGCATTTCCTTTTCAGACTTCTGCATCAGGTCTTCGCCTTCCAGCGAGATTTGATCTGCCGTCATAATCCCGGGTGGGCGGATAAGCTTCAAAATAGATCGGCCTGTCAAAGACTTGCCCGACCCACTTTCGCCCACAATCCCCAAGCGTTCGCGGCCCAGCGTAAATGACACCCCGCGCACCGCATCAAACACGCCGTGGCGCGACGGAAATTTTACCCATAGGTTTTTAACGTCCAACAGCGTCATTTCTCGGCATCCTTTGGATCAAGTACATCGCGCAGCCCGTCGCCCAGCAGATTGAACGCCAGTGACACGGTGAAAATTGCCAAGCCCGGCACAGTGGCCACCCACCAGCTATCCAGAATAAACCGCCGCCCTTCAGAAATCATCGCCCCCCATTCGGGGCTAGGTGGTTGCGCCCCAAGGCCCAAAAACCCAAGACCAGCAGCGGCCAGAATAATGCCCGCCATATCCAGCGTGACGCGCACAATCAGCGACGATATACACAAGGGCCAGATATGTTTGGTGATGATCCGCATAGGCCCCGCACCCTGCAACTGTATCGCACTGATATAGTCGGATGACCGTATCGTCAGGGTTTCCGCACGCGCCATCCGCGCATAGGGCGGCCAAGCCGTTAATGAAATCGCCAGCACCGCGTTTTCAATCCCCGCCCCAAGAGCGGCCACAAAAGCCAGTGCCAGAACCAAACGTGGAAAGGCCAGAAAAATATCCGTGATCCGCATCAGAATTGTATCTGTCCAACCACCGACATAACCTGCCACAGTCCCTACCAACAGCCCCGTGATCGGGGCGATTAGGGCCACAAGGCCTACAATGAAAAGCGTAATCCGCGACCCGTAAATCAGGCGGCTTAGAATATCGCGCCCCAGACTATCCGTGCCCAATAAATGCCCCTCTGAATTCAGGCCCTGCAAACGATTGCTGAGCGTCTGTTCAAACGGATCATGCGGGGCAATCAAAGGGGCGGCCACCGCCACAAAAATCAGGAAAACCAATATCCACAGCCCGATCATCGCCATCGTATTCGATCGAAACGACAACCAGCCTTGATAGGCAGCGGCATATTTCGCGTGCCTGCGTGAGGTCGGCGTATCGGTCAACAACCACGCGCGTAAACCCTGTGTCTCGCTCATATCCAACCCCTATTTCGCACGTGGATCAAAGACCTTGTACAACAGGTCAGAAAAAATATTCAGCAACACAAACACAAGTCCCACAACCACAGTACCGCCCAGCACCGCGTTCATATCAGCCGATAACAATGCCGTTGTGATGTAAGACCCGATGCCCGGCCACGAAAAGATAATCTCGGTCAGAACCGACCCTTCCAGCAGGTTGGCATAACTCAACGCAATCACCGTGATTAGCTGCACGCGGATGTTCTTGAACGCATGACGCCAAATCACGGCACTTTCTGACATGCCCTTGACCCGCGCGGTCACAATATATTCCGCACTCATCTGTTCCAGCATGAAAGACCGCGTCATCCGGCTGATATAAGCCAGCGAATAATAGCCCAGAATAGACGCAGGCAGCACAATATGGCTGAACGCATTCTTGAACACTTCCCAGTTGCCGTCCAGCATACTGTCAATCAGGATCATGCCTGTCACAGATGGTACAATATCCACATAGAAAATACCCACGCGGCCCGGCCCCCCGACCCAGCCCAGAATGCCGTAAAACACCAACAGGCCCATCAGACCCAGCCAGAAAATCGGCATTGAATAGCCCACAAGGGCCACAACACGCGCGATCTGGTCAATCCATGATCCGCGTCGCACAGCGGCAATCACCCCCAAAGGCACGCCCAGCACAATGCCCATGGTCACCCCAAGGGTGGCCAGCTCCATCGTGGCGGGAAACACCCGTTTAATGTCATCCACCACGGGGCGCGCATTCAGCAAACTGTCGCCAAAATCACCGTGCAGCACATCCCAGACATAATAGAAAAACTGCACCAAAACGGGCCGATCAAGGCCCAGTTGTTGATAAGCTTCATCATAGGTCGATTTTGACGCCTGCTCGCCGACAATCGCCAGAACAGGATCTATTGGCATCACACGACCGATGATGAAGGTTATAAACATCAGACCCAGCATGGTCACAGCGATAGACCCTATCGTGCGCAGCGTGATCATGATCCAAGGCGGAAAGGACGCGGTACCGCGCCCTTCCCCGTTATTATTGGCCATCGCCATTATTTAGTTACAGTCCAGTAAGAAACAGCCGTGATCGCGCCACCCAGGTTCAGGTGTTGCACGTTTTCACTACGGCCAGTTTGCTCAATTTTCTGGAACATCACCGCAAAGGGTGAGATGTCGCGGAATTCAGCTTGAATATCCTGATACATCTTGGCCCGCACATCACGGTCGCCTTCAATAACGGCAGCGTCAACCTTTGCAGTCAATCCACCCGTATCCCAAGCATTACGCCAAGCCAGAAGACCTGTGGCTTTGGCCTCATCCGTGTTCACAGGGTTATAGGCAAACGTACCCGCATTTGTGTGGGGATCAGGATAATCCGGCCCCCAAGCACCCATGTACACATCCAGTTCACGTGCGCGGTAACGGCCCAGAATTTGCTTGGCAGTACCCACTGTGATGTTCAGCTTGATACCCGCTTTTGCCCAGATATTTTGCAACGATTGGGTGATTTCCACACGTTCTTGGGCTTCACGCACACCAACTTCCAGTTCCAACCCGGAAACACCAGCTTCAGCCAACAGGGCTTTTGCTTTCTCAATGTTCAGGCTGAACGGGTTTTCATTAACCGCACCCAAATAAGTTGCAGGTAGGAAGTTCTGATGGATCACATACTGACCCTTCAAGAAGCTGTCTTGCATGCCTTTATAGTCGATCAAATACTTGATCGCTTGGCGTACTTTCGGTTTAGACAACACAGGGTGCTTCTGGTTCAACGAGATATACATCAAACGGCCACGCAGCTCATCATCCACAGCCACACCTGCGGCACCGCGCACACCGGCAATATCTTCAGGGTTCAGGTTACGGGCCACATCAATGTCACCACGTTCCAGCATCAAGCGTTGTGTCGCACTTTCTTGTACGTGTTGTACAACCACACGCTCCATTGCAGGGGCGCCCTGATAAAAATCAGCATTTGATTTCAGTGTCACGCTTTCATTCGGCTTCCAGCTGACCAGTGAATAAGCACCCGATCCCGCTGAATTGGTTTTTAGCCATTTGTTGCCCATATCGCCATCAACTTCATTGGCCATAACCAGTTCTTTATCAACGATACCGCCAATAGTAGAGGTCAAGCAGTTCAACACGAAAGACGTTGCATAACGCTTGTCTGTAGTGATCGAAACTGTGTTGCCGTCAACTTTGATGGTGTCATTGGCATTCTCGGCAGTAAAGCCAAACTGTGTCAAAATGAACGAAGGTGTTTTGTTCAAAATAACCGCACGGCGCAGTGAAAATGCAGCGTCTTCGGCACGCACAGGATTGCCCGAATGAAACTTCACACCTTCGCGCATGGTAAACGTGATGGTCTTGCCATCTTCGGACACAGTCCAGCTTGTAGCCAGATCAGGTGCATAGCCCGCATCCAGGTTCAGCGGATCAAAGTTCACCAGTTTGCCGTAAATATTGCGGCTTACGTCCGAGCCTGCAAATTCAAAGCTTTCAGCCGGATCAAGCGTTGTGATATCGTCAATACGGTTGGCGATCACCAGCATGTTGGCAGGTGTTTCGGCATATGCCGCAATAGACGTTACGCTGAGGGCTACGCCGATCGCGGTGCCCATCAGTAGTCTGTTAAATGCATTCATTATTAGAACCTCTCCTATTGGTTTCATATTATGCTACGCGCTTACGCAGGGATTATTCCCCCCAGGTTTTCTCCAGAACGCGCAGCCAGTTTTCGTGGCAAAGCTTGGTCATTAACGCGTCGTTAAATCCGTGCTTCACCATCGCCTGTCTTAAATTGGGTAGATCGGCCACAGTCGTTACATCCTGTGGTACAATCGCCCCATCGTAATCCGAACCAAGACCAACACGGTCTTCACCCAAATGCTCAATCAGATAATCCAGCTGCCGCAGCATCTGTGAAAGCGGCACATCCGCCAGCATCCGCCCGTCATCACGCAAGAATGCAGTGGCAAAATTCAAGCCCACAATACCGTCGCTTTCACGGATCGCGGCCAGTTGTTTATCGGTCAGGTTGCGCGAATGCTCGCAGATCGCATGAACATTGGAATGGGTCGCCACCAGTGGCATCGTCGAATGCCGTGCCACATCCCAAAAACCCGCTTCATTCAGATGGGATAAGTCAAACATGATCCCCAGCTCATTGCAGCGTTTCAGCAAACGCAAACCGTGATCGGTCAGCCCGTCACCAATATCGGGGCCACTGGGATAACGAAACGGCACCCCGTGGCCAAAAATCGTTTCACGGCTCCACACTGGCCCTATTGATCGCAAACCGGCCTGGTAAAGCACCTCTAAAGTGTGCAGATCAGGGTCAATCGCCTCGGCCCCTTCAATGTGAAAAATCGCCGCCATCATCCCTGCGGCCATAGCCGTGCGGATATCGGCCACACTGCGGCACACCTTCAGGTAACCGCGTTTTTCCAGATCAAACAAAATCGCCGCCTGGGACATTGCCACCGGCAACGCATCTTCCCAATCAATCGGTTCGGGCAAAGGCAAATCGTAGCTAGGTTGGCTCATCGCATCGACTTTTTCGTCGCGGTCTATTGGCGACGGTATAAATACCGCGAAAAATCCGCCCGAAAACCCACCTGCTTTTGCCTTTACAAGATCAATCGCCCCATCACGGCCCTTGGCAAATGTATCCGCCGCCGACAAGCCGCCTGCGCGGTAAAGCTGCAACAGCACATCATTATGTCCGTCAAAAATACCGGGTGTCAGATTATCAGTCAAAAGCATCCCCTACTAAAGCTTAAGTCGACAATCTACATAAGATTACCTCATAGACAAGCTGAAACTGTATGATATATAATCATACTTCTATGAGAATTCCGCAAAGAGCACGATCATGTCCACCAAATCATGGCACAGCCTGCCCGAATACCAAGCCCTGCGCGCGCTTATGCAAGGCGGCACCACCACGGCTGCCGCCGAACAGCTTGGCCTGTCGCAATCCGCGATCAGCCGTTCCATCGCCAGTTTAGAGTCCCGCACCGGGCAAATGTTGTTTGAACGCGAAGCAGGCCGTTTGCGCCCCACCGCCGAAGCCGTGCGCCTGAACCGCCGCCTTGACCCGCTGTTCGCCGCATTAGACCGTATCGACGGCCCGACGATACCAGTGCAAGAAACTCTGCGCATCATCGCACCCCCCACCTATGCCCACCGCTTTTTGGTCACTCACATCACCAGCTTCCTGAAAGCAAACCCGCATTTCTATATCAGCCTGGAAGTCAACACATCGGATGAGGTGATACGCGGCATCCTTGATGATCGCTTTGATTTGGGCGTCACAGGCGTGGAACTTAACCGCGACGGCATTAAACTGTCGCCCTACCGCATATCCAACGCGGTATGTGCCATGCCCTCTAACCACCCGCTTGCACAAAACACGGTCATCACCCCGGCAGACCTTCACGACCAGCCTTTCATCGCCCTGACATACCGCCACGCCAGACGCACCCAGCTTGATAAAATCCTGAAACAGTCCCGCAGCACCCCGCGCATTGTGGCCGAAGTTTCCACCTCATTCGCCGCCGTAGACATGGCCAAAGAAGGCTTGGGGCTGACCGTCATCAACCCCTTTCCCGTCTATCACTACCGCTCAGACGACCTGACATTCCGCCCCTTCGCATCACAAATCGAATACCGCAGCTATTTCGCCACCTCGGCCCAACGCCCCCTACCCAGGGTCGCCCGCGCCTTCATCCGCCACCTGCGTCTACACACCCCCGCCGACC
Source organism: Amylibacter sp. (assembly GCA_016764475.1). Classification (GTDB taxonomy): domain Bacteria; phylum Pseudomonadota; class Alphaproteobacteria; order Rhodobacterales; family Rhodobacteraceae; genus Amylibacter. The sequence goes on along the minus strand of JAESRV010000007.1, from coordinate 24,889 downwards.
CGTTTACACGCAAAGGCTAAGCCTACTGAAACCCCACATAAGACAGTGCTGTATCAGAATACTTACTGCCTTCATAAACCTGATCAATCGTCAGCTTGACCCATGTCACCAATACTTTCTTTGGTAATTCAAAGCTTTGCGTTTTCATCGTGTCCATCAAACCAACCTGAAACCGCGCGCCCGTTGATAGCTCAACCGTCAGCTTGGCCACACGGCTATTGGTTTGAAAGGTTTTTTCGGTACGCGTATAGCCATTGTTGAAAGAAATGCTTGAAACAGATTTTGGCGCACCATACACAAACAAAACCCATTCACCTATTCCGTACCCCAGTTTGTTTTCAACCCAAGCAGCACCGTTTTGGCGCATCAGGTTTCGCATCCGGTAATTATACTTCCCCGACCCTTGCGGATTTAACATCGAAGACGCACAAATACGCCCCGATGCCACGTTATCGCATTTTGTCGCCCCGTTTATCGGCAACGGATTGTGGCCAGATGTCTGAACTGCGGCTTTAGGCGGTTGCGGTGGTATCGCAACAGTGCCTGCCGGCTTGGATAAAAGTGCTAAAAAAGCTTCATTCTCCATTAAAGAAAAAACCGAAATGCCACGATTAAAAGAGCTTTGCGAATCCTGTGTCAGCCCGCCTTGGTTGTGCAAGGCCACCACCTCAAAGTTCAGGTTGAAAATCAGTGAGCCGGAACTGCCCCCCAATGTATCGCACCGATGCCGGAAATAAACCTGCGCATAGGGTTCAGGCGCATAGGCCTTACAGCGAAACCGCGTCAGCCGTTTGGGCATGCCCGCAGGATGGTGGATGATAAACAACGACTGATTAGCTTTGGCCCTGTGCGGTTTTAATTCAAAGTACCCAAATCTGTCGCCAGGATTATCTTGCACCCGAAGCAGTGCAAAATCCTTATCATAGCTTGCCGCAATCGGCGTTACATCCACCTCATAACTTGGCGCATCGTCCTGATCTTCGCGCAGGTAATCAAAGACAGCAATGGATCGTATCACTTTCACGTCCTTTTCCATGCCCGGAATACAATGGTAATTGGTCAGCAAAATATCAACAGCGACTAAATTGGCGGTGCAAGTAGAAACAAACCGATCGCCGCTGCCATCTTCCATCAATATATCCAGCCGCGCAATCGGCGCCCCGAATTGGCGATAACGGTCATCCGCATTGAACTCTGAAATCGGCTCAAACGCGCCACCCTTTTGCGCCATAATAAGTGCATCATTACCGCCCGTGGTTTGGTTGGGAACCAGCAATAATTGGCCAAAACTACGTTCCGGAAACTTGAATTCAGCCGCATGAGCCACCCCAGCCGCAAAAAGGGTCAAACCCACGATTACCCGTAAAATTTTTAAACCAAAATAAAGCATACTTCCCCCATTCAGCAGTGCTACTTCTTCTATCCAATCACATTAATGCGTTTCAAACAAGAAATGCGCCACGCATGCAACGTGGCGCATTTCTTCAAAGCTTATATTACGGATCAGTTCAAAGCCAAATCCGTGATCTCATGCGTCCAGGCACCAACCGGCTGCTTGGTAATCACCGGATCAGAACCGCCTGACATCAGACTATCCACTGTGCGTTGGAAATCCGCCGGATCAAGTGCGCCATTAGATCCCGACGTCAGCTTGGCTATTTCACGCATCATACGCTTTTGGTGCATTTCGGTCTGCGCACCGGACGCATCATTGTCCAGCACGATCATCGCCGCCGCATCAGGATTTGCCTCAGCCCATTTCCAGCCCTTCATAGAGGCCCGCACAAAACGCACCATCTTATCCTTGAATGCAGGGTCTTTCAGGTTTTCACCCAGAACATACATACCGTCTTCAAGTGTGGCCACGCCTTGGTCTTCATATTTGAACACCACCAGATCATCCGCAGTCAGACCCGCATCAATAATCTGCCAATACTCATTATACGTCATGGTTGAAACACACGCCGCCTGACCTTGCAAAATCGGATCAACGTTAAAGCCCTGCTTCAGAACCGTCACACCACCTTCAGAGCCGTCAGTTTTCAGCCCCAGTTTGCTCATCCAGCTCAGGAACGGATATTCGTTACCAAAGAACCAAACACCCAGCGTTTTACCGGCAAAATCCGCAGGCGATGAAATGCCAGCATCCTTACGACAGGTCAGCATCATGCCAGAAGTCTTGAACGGTTGTGCGATATTCACCAGATCCAGACCCTTTTCACGTGACGCCAATGCAGACGGCATCCAGTCCAAAACCACATCGGCCCCGCCACCTGCAATCACTTGCGCAGGTGCGATATCAGGGCCACCCGGTTTAATCGTGACATTCAGGTCTTCGTCACTGTAAAAGCCTTTGTCCAAAGCCACATAGTAACCGGCAAACTGCGCTTGGGTCACCCATTTCAGTTGCAAACTCACATCTTCAGCGGCTTGGGCAACCGAGGCCCCCAGTGCCAGAATACCCGCAAGTGCTGTTGTTAATAGTCTATTCATTGTCATTCTCCCTTGTTGAATTCAGTTATAATTGTCTTATCCCCGTTGCGATGGATGCCAGAAGGTTACCGCCTTCTCAATCAATGCCACCGTCCCGTAAAATGCCGAGCCTGCTAAAGCTGCCACGGTAATTTCCGCCCAGACCATATCCAAAGACAAACGGCCTACTTCCGTAGATATCCGAAACCCCATACCTTTGGTCGGTGAGCCAAAGAACTCTGCCACAATCGCGCCGATCAATGCAAGTGTCGAACATATTTTTAATCCGTTAAAGATAAACGGCATCGCCGCAGGCAGGCGCAGCTTGGCCAATCCCTGCCAGTAACTTGCGCCATAAGTCTGCATCAGATCGCGCTGCATATGGCTAGACGCCTTTAACCCCTCAACCGTGTTTACCAGCATCGGGAAGAACACCATCACCACCACAACAGCTGCCTTTGACTGCCAGTCAAAGCCAAACCACATCACCAATATCGGGGCCATGCCCACAATCGGCAGGGCGGCCACGAAATTGCCCACAGGTAAAAGCCCGCGTTGCAAAAACGGCGAACGGTCSACCGCAATCGCCATCAAAAACGCAGASCCGCACCCCATGAMAAARCCCGACAAGGCCCCCTTSACGAAAGTCTGCACAAAATCCACCCAMARGATCGGCARGCTRTTYGCAAASCGCACCGCAATCGCCGAAGGTGGCGGTAGCAAAATCGGGCTAATCTCGAACCCGCGCACGATACCTTCCCAYAACACTAATARCGTCAGCCCGAARATCGTCGGYACCAGCAAAGACCGCGCCCGCGATTTTTGCCCYTTGGAYAGCTKCACATTCAMMGCCCACATCRCGACCCAAAACACYAATGCGCCAATAATCCARSTCATCGCAACATCCCCATCCGTTTCARGGTCACATTCTGCAACACCCCGATCAAYGCCACCAACACCGCCGCRAGGATCGCCGCCGATATTARCGCACTCCATATCTGAATGGTCTGCCCGTAATAACTACCCGCCAGCAGCCGCGCACCCAATCCSGCMACMGCCCCCGTSGGCAACTCRCCCACAATYGCGCCSACYARWGAMGCCGCCATAGCGATCTTTAATGACGGGAACAGATAAGGCATTGAACTTGGCARGCGCAGCTTCCAGAACATCGTCGGYTTYARCGCATTCCAAGTGCGCATCTGRTCCATCTGCATCGCGTCAGGYGACCGCAGCCCTTTCACCATGCCMACSACMACRGGGAAAAAYGACAGGTACATCGAAATAAACGCTTTCGGCAGCAAACCCGAAATSCCCACCGCATTCAGCACCACAATAATCATCGGGGCCACCGCCAGAATAGGRATGGTCTGGCTGGCAATMACCCAAGGCATCACYGACATATCCATMGCMCGGCTATGCACRATACCCACCGCCAGYAAWATCCCGAAACTCGTCCCCATAGCRAAMCCCAAAAGYGTCGCCGACAGGGTAAYCCAGCCATGCCAGATCAAGGATCGYTTSGAGGTGATCTTTTTCAGCACCGTGGTCTTGTAAATCTCGACCACCACTTGATGCGGTGCYGGCARYAACGGCTTTTTCTGCATCATCGTGTCAGACACCATTTCAGAAAAACTAAGCGTCACATCCGCCCGCTTTGCCTTGTCRTARGCCCAGTTGGCATTCAGTGCCACGGCCGCCCCGTACCAAATCACGAAGATCACACTAACAACGGTTACAATAGGGAAAAACGACCTCATAAACCCGTCCCCGCCTGCAAATTCGTTAACAGATAAAATACCGCCGTAATACCGACGTGATACAGACGCAATACAGATGGCATATTTTGGCGCCCGTTAACCATTCGAGTGCCCCTCGTGCAACCCGTCACGCACGCGGTGTGCGATCTCGATAAATTCGGGCGAGTCCCGAATTTCCAGCGGTCGTTCGCGCGGTAAAGTGCTTTCAATCACATCCGCAATACGGCCCGGACGCGGTGACATCACCACGATTTTCGTTGACAGATAAACCGCCTCTGGAATGGAATGCGTCACAAAGCAAATCGTCTTGTGGGTACGCGCCCAAAGTGCCAATAATTGCTCGTTCAGATGGTCACGCACAATCTCGTCCAACGCCCCGAACGGCTCGTCCATCAGCAAAATATCGGCGTCAAAGGCCAAGGCCCGCGCTATACTTGCCCGCTGTTGCATCCCGCCTGACAACTGCCACGGAAACTTCCGCTCAAACCCGTCCAGTTCCACCAGCTCCAACACCCGCGCCACCCGCTCTTTTTGCTCGGCTTTCGAATACCCCATGATCTCCAACGGCAGCTTGATATTGCCCGCAATCGTACGCCAAGGATACAGTCCCGCCGCCTGAAAAACATAGCCATAAGCCCGCGCCATCCGCGCCTCATGCGCCGATACACCATTGACAGAAACCGTGCCACCCGTGGGCTGTTCCAGATCGGCCATCACCCGTAAAAGCGTGGTTTTCCCGCACCCTGAAGGCCCGATAAAAGACACAAACTCACCCTTTTCAATCGTCAGGTTGATGTCTTTCAACGCATGTACAGGCCCGTCGTTTGTTTCAAACGTCAGGTCTAAGCCTTTGGTTTCTATGATGGTTTCTTTAGTCACGATATACGTGTCCTCATTTTAGTTATAAATATCATTGAAAAGCCTCACTGTATGAAGCCGATACGATACCTAGGTCTATACATTTATTCACACCTACGAGTTCTACAATGACTTTAGCTTGCCTTTCTGTTAATCTAAATTTTTCTCCTTCGGGGCTAGTATTCGGAATAATCGTAGCCATCTTGCTTGTCACGATATCACGCGAAACCCCGTTTTCTACAAACCCTTTTATTCCATCTATTTCGACTGTTCGCGGAATGTCACATCCACCTTCAACTATTATGCCGTTAGCGCTTGCAGAAGCTGCAAGCGCAACTGCTTGCCGTTTTGTCGGGCTTCTAGAATTGTTTTGGAACTCTTGGGTTGGTTTCACTTCAAACCTAGAACGCGGCTTCAATACCACGGAGCGCATAGCCCCAATGTCCAATACAAACTCATTAAGCGTTGCAGTCTCAATATCATTTTCAGGTATCCCACCCAAAGTGTTCGAATGTTTTGTTTTCGAAATTGGCGAGGAACCTGCCGTTGAACCGCCACCAGGATCCAAATTTGTTAGAGGCCCGTTCTCATGTAGTCGCCCATAATTAAAAATAAGCTCAGCTTCTCGGCTATACGCATTACCTTCAATACTATGCATTGAATCTATTGCATAAATTACTGCGCTATCTGAACGCCATATAGAGCGGATTACATTTAGCTTGTGCGCATTTGATCGCCTTCCATTCGGATGCGTGGCTTCATTCTCATGCTGCATGACTCTGTAATCTTTACCCTTCCCAACATAGAAGGGCCGCCCATCTGGTCTAAGTAGCAAATATACATAATAGTCACTATTGTTTTTCAAAAACTGCTGGCAATCTTTGCCGTTACCTCTAAATAACTCTCCGTGAAAACCCATCATATCCCCGCAGGAATATTCATCGGATCACGTTCCACTTTGCGCGGGCTGTTCAATTCTTTCCATTTGCTCAGGGCGGTTTGCGCAGATGCAAAGGCAGGGCGCGGCACAAAGCGGCCACGGCCGGGTTGCGGTTGGCTGTTTTTGCCCCATGCCCAGATCACCTCACCGCGCGAAAGCGTGTAACGCGCGTTGGCTGTGACATTGAAACCTTCGAACACATTATAGTCCAGAACCGAATGGTGATTGCTGGGCGAAATGGTTTTGGAAATCTTCGGATCCCAAACCACAATATCCGCATCCGCACCCTCAACAATCGCACCTTTTTTCGGGTAGATATTCAGGATTTTCGCCACGTTTGTGCTGGTCACCGCCACAAATTCACTGGGCGTCAACCGTCCGGTTTCAACCCCTTCCGTCCAAAGCACAGACAGCCGTTCTTCCAACCCGTTCGACCCATTGGGGATCAGGCAGAAATTGTCACGGCCTGCGCGTTTTTGTTCGGTATTAAACGCCGCGTGATCGGTTGCAACCACCTGCAAACTGCCCGATTGCAAGCCTGCCCAAAGTGACGCCTGATGTTCCTTGGCACGAAACGGCGGCGACATCACACGCCTAGCGGCATGATCCCAATCCTTATTGAAATATTCCGATTCATCCAATGTTAAGAATTGTATGAGAGGTTCACCATAAACACGCATGCCCTTTTGCCGCGCACGCCGAATAGCTTCATGTGCCTGCTCACAAGAAACATGCACAATATAAAGCGGAACCCCCGCCGCATCGGCGATGGTAATCGCACGATTGGCTGCTTCACCCTCTAATTCGGGGGGCCGTGAATAGGCGTGGCCTTCTGGCCCTGTAATCCCTTGTGCCATGTATTTTTTCTGAAGTAAATCAACAAGATCGCCGTTTTCAGCATGCACCATCGGTAGTGCGCCAAGTTCCTTACAACGTTCAAAAGACGCGAACATTTCGTCGTCTTCCACCATCAAAGCACCCTTATAGGCCATGAAGTGTTTGAACGAATTTACCCCCATTTTCACCGCATCTTCCATCTCGCGGTGAATGTCCTCATTCCACCCCGTGATCGCCATGTGATAACCCACATCCGAACAGATTTGCGGGGCTGATTTACGGTGCCATTCATTGATCGCATTCTTGATAGACCCGTCTGCGCCGGGCAAACAAAAATCCACAATCATCGTGGTACCACCACAAGCCGCCGCCCATGTGCCACTCTCAAAAGTTTCCGCCGCCGTGGTGCCCATAAACGGCATTTCCAAATGCGTATGCGGATCAATCCCGCCCGGGATCACATAAGCACCTTCGGCATCAATATATTCATCGCCCGTCAGGTTCTCACCGATCTGTTTGATGATCTCGCCGTCAATCAGAACATCCGCTTTCCAAGCGCGATCTGCTGTGCAGACAGTACCGTTTTTGATAACTTTGGTCATAAAAAGCCTCCCGTTTGTTTTCTCATCCCGACTATCTTAATAACCCATTTCCAATTGGTAAAAATATCCCGGGGGTTTGGGGGCAGAGCCCCAATAATTATTCCACAATCCCCGCCGTCTCAACCACCGCCTGCATCAAAACATCTGCACCCGCCGTGGCCCATTCCTTGGATATATCCTCGGCCTCATTGTGCGATAACCCATCCACACAAGGGCACATCACCATCGCAGTGGGGGCCACCCCGTTGATCCAACAAGCATCATGGCCCGCGCCCGAGATCAGGTTCATGTGGCTATAGCCCATGCGTTCAGCGGCGTTCCGTACAGCCGTTACACAGCCTTCGTCAAATTCCACCGGGTCAAAGCCGCCGACCTTTTCAAAGGTAATACCCAGCCCCATATCTTCGCAAATTTTGGTGGCCCCGACCTTTAGGCGCGCCTCCATATCCTCGATCACACTTAGATCAGGCGAGCGAAAATCAACGGTGAAAACCACTTTACCGGGGATCACGTTACGTGAATTCGGGTAAACATCTATATGGCCTGCCGCACCCACCGCATGGGGGGCGTGTGACCATGCGATCTCATCCACCAGTTCCAGCACTTTGGCCATGCCAAGCCCTGCGTTTTTGCGCATCGGCATCGGGGTTGATCCCGTGTGGCTGTCTTTGCCGGTGATGGTAATTTCAGTCCAAGACAAGCCCTGCCCGTGGGTGACAACACCAATGTCTTTGCCTTCGATTTCAAGTATCGGCCCTTGTTCGATATGCAGTTCAAAGAACGCGTGCATTTTACGCACGCCAACTTCTTCGTCACCACGCCAACCAATACGGGCCAACTCGTCACCGAAGTTTTTACCGTCCGCATCAACGCGATCATAAGCCCATTCTTGCGTGTGCACTCCGCCGAAAACACCCGATGCCAGCATGGCAGGCGCGAAACGTGTGCCTTCTTCATTGGTCCAGTTGGTGGCAACGATAGGGTGTTTGGTTTTGATATCCATATCGTTCAATGTACGCAGAATTTCCAAACCGCCAAGAACACCCAGAATTCCGTCATACTTGCCCCCTGTCGGCTGCGTATCCAGATGCGAGCCAACATATACAGGCAGCGCGTCAGGGTCGGTGCCTTCACGGCGCGCGAACATATTGCCCATCTGATCCAACCCCATGGAACAGCCAGCATCTTCGCACCATTGCTGAAACAATGCGCGGCCTTCAGCGTCTTCGTCGGTCAGCGTCTGGCGGTTATTGCCACCCGCCACACCAGGGCCGATTTTGGCCATATCCATCAGGCTATCCCACAGGCGGTCGCCGTTGATGCGCAGGTTGCTTACAGGTGTTGTCATCTTGCTATCTCCCAATCAGCACAGGCAAAACTTGCCTTTGGTATTTTCTGACCATATGGTCAAAACTATGAACGTGGTAGGGCCGCTTGGTCAAGGCCATTATGTTAAATAAAGGGGCAATAAATGGCGCGCGCAGCATCGACCAAAGGGCCGACCCGTATTCAACGGGAAAAAACCGAAGCCATTCTTGAAGCCGCGTTAGAAGTTTTTGCCACATACGGGTTTCGCGGTTCCACACTTGACCAGATCGCAGCGCAATCGGGCATATCGAAGCCCAATATTCTGTATTACTTTGATGGTAAAGAGACCATCCATGCAGAGCTTCTGGCCCGCTTGTTAGAGACTTGGCTGGAACCCTTGGAACATATGAGCGATAAGGGTGATCCCGTTGAAGAAATTTGTGCCTATGTTGCGCGCAAGCTGGCAATGTCACGTGATTATCCACGGCAAAGCCGCCTGTTTGCCAATGAGGTTTTGCAAGGTGCGCCGCGTATTTTAGATGAGTTGGCAGGGCCGCTTAAAGCCTTAACAGATGAAAAAGCCGCCCTGATACAAGGCTGGATTGATGCCGGATTAATCAAAGCTATAGACCCCTATCATTTAATATTTTCAATCTGGTCAACCACCCAGCATTACGCTGATTTTGATGTGCAGGTACGCACGGTTCTGGCGGACAAAGCCGACGACCGTTTCAAAAAGGCCGCCGCATTTTTAGACACCATGTACCGCGCGACACTGACCCCTTAAATCATTCCGCAGCAGTAACTGACGGGTTGTTCGGGTGCGTTGTCCAGTCGGCTTTGACATCACTGACAACAGTTCCTGTGCGCGGATCGGTAGTGCCTGCGGCCATCTGTTCCAAGCTGATGCAGCCCTCAACCGGGCAAACATTCACACATAGGTTGCACGCCACGCATTCATCGTCATTTACGCTGAACACACGGTCGTCCGACATCAAAATTGCTTGGTGAGACGTATCTTCACAAACCGCATAACAGCGGCCGCATTTGATACACAGATCCTCATCAATTTTCGCTTTGGCGATGTAATTCAGGTTCAGATGTTGCCAGTCTGAGGTATTAGGTACAGCACGACCGACAATATCAGCTACATCTGAAATTTGTTTTTCGTCCATCCACTGGCTTAAACCGCTGATCATCTCTTCAACCACTTTGAAACCATAGGTCATCGCCGCCGTGCAAACCTGCACGTTACCGGCCCCCATCACCATAAACTCGGCCGCATCGCGCCAAGTGGTGATCCCGCCGATACCCGAAATCGGCAGGTTTGCCGTAATTGGATCACGGGCGATTTCCGCCACCATGTTCAGTGCAATCGGTTTCACAGCAGGGCCGCAATAGCCGCCATGTGCACCCTTGCCGTCGATGGTTGGTTCAGGGGCAAATATATCCAGATTGACAGAGGTGATCGAGTTGATCGTGTTGATCAGACTAACCGCATCGGCCCCACCTGCTAACGCGGCTTGCGCGGGCATGCGCACGTCCGTAATGTTGGGTGTCAATTTCACGATACAGGGCATACGCGAATATTGCTTGCACCAGCGCGTCACCATTTCAATGTATTCAGGCACTTGGCCCACGGCTGATCCCATGCCGCGTTCGGCCATGCCGTGCGGGCAGCCGAAGTTCAACTCGATCCCATCGGCACCAGTGTCTTCGATCTCGGCCAGAATATTTTTCCAAGCCTGTTCTTCACATGGCACCATCAGGGATACAATCAAGGCACGATCGGGATAATCCCGCTTCACCGACTTGATCTCGCGCAGGTTCACTTCCAGCGGGCGGTCGGTGATCAACTCGATATTGTTCAGGCCCAACAGGCGGCGGTCTGCCCCCCAGACTGCACCGTAACGCGGGCCATTTACATTGACCACAGGCGGGCCTGCTTCGCCCAGGGTTTTCCAGACAACACCGCCCCAGCCAGCCTCATAAGCGCGGCGCACATTGTATTCTTTGTCGGTGGGGGGCGCAGAGGCCAGCCAGAACGGGTTAGGCGATTTAATACCGATGAAATTGCTTGTCAGGTCAGCCATTTTATAGCTCCTTTTTGCTAGAAGTGCCGTCTATCAGGCTGGTGTGAATATCTATAGCCGCATCGCGGCCTTCGGCCACGGCAGTAACGGTTAAATCGTCACCGCCTAAGGCACAATCACCCCCTGCCCAGACACCGTCTAAGGATGTGCGCCCTGTTCCCGTGACACTGATTTTGCGGTTTTCGATTTTCAAAGCACCCGGCACACCTTCTATCGTTTGCCCAATCGCCTTGAATATCTGATCTGCCTGCAAGGTAAAGCTTTCGCCCGTTAATGCCAGCTTGCCATCTACCGTTTGCGTATATGCAAACTCAATACCCGCCGCAGCCCCGTTGCCTGTAACCCGTACAGGTTGCGCATTATAAATAATCCGCACACCTTTGGATGTGGCCAGTTCCTGTTCAAAAACCGAGGCGCTCATATTTTCCTTACCGCGCCGATAAACAATGCTTACATCCAGTGCCCCCAACAGCTTGGCCTGAACGCCCGCATCAATCGCGGTCATACCGCCGCCGATCACAACCACATGCTTGCCGATCGGCAGCTTGATCAGATCAGAGGCTTGGCGTAAATCTGCAATGAACGAAACCGCGTCCAGCACATTGTCTTTGTCAGAGCCTTCAATATCCAGCCCGTTCACACCGCCTAAACCCATGCCAAGAAAAACCGCGTCATGGTCGACTTGTAATTGTTCCAGCGTAATATCCGCCCCCAGTATTTTACCGTATTGCATGGTGATGCCGCCGATGGACAACAACCAGTCCAGTTCTTGTTGGGCAAAGCCGTCCACGGATTTATAAGCGGCAATACCAAATTCATTCAACCCGCCGCCTTTGGGGCGCGCATCATAGATCACTACATCATGGCCCAAAACCGCCAAGCGGTGCGCACATGACAGGCCCGCAGGCCCCGCGCCCACAACCGCCACTGATTTGCCGGTGGAAGCTGCACGCACAAACGGCTGTTGCCCTTTGGCCATCAACCCGTCTGTCGCATAACGTTGCAAACGGCCAATTTCCACAGGTTTGCCTTCTGCGGTTTCACGCACGCAAACCTCTTCACACAAGGTTTCTGTCGGGCAAACCCGGGCGCACATACCGCCCAGAATATTTTGCGAAAAGATCGTATTGGCAGACGCGTCCGCCGTGCCAGTACTGATCTGGCGAATGAAAAGCGGAATGTCGATGCTGGTCGGACACGCCTCCATACAAGGGGCGTCATAGCAGAAATAACAACGGTCGGCTGCCACCAATGCTTCGTGATCATCCAGTTTCGGATGAAGATCAGAAAAATTGTCTTTCAAGGTCGCATTATTCAAACGCCCTGAAACAATTCCGTCTGTGGCTACTGTGTTCGGCATAGATACCCCCGCTTTGCTACAATTTGTAGAATCACTCTGGCACAGGTTTAAAAATTTATCAAATGGTAAATTTTTAAACCTGACTAGGATCAATCGCCTTAGGCCGGTTGGGCAAATCCAATGCCGCCACACTTGCTGGCGTTTGCGCGATCACCTTACCTTTACGAATCACATGCAAACGGGTTGCGCGCAGGCGGATCGCCTCAATCGGGTCTTTGGCCTGTAATATCACAAAGTTAGCATCACAGCCTTTGACCAAGCCGTAATCTTGCAACCCCATAATCCGTGCCGAATTTTGTGTTACCGCATCAAAGCACCATGTCATATCGGCGCGTGATGACAACTGCCCCACATGCAGGCCCATCAAGGCCACATCCAGCATATCGGCGCGCCCCAGTGAATACCACGGGTCCATCATGCAATCCTGCCCGAAACCCACGCATAGCCCCGCATCGCGCAATTCGCGCACCCGCGTCTGCCCGCGCCGTTTGGGGTAAGTATCATGGCGGCCTTGCAACATAATATTGATCGACGGGTTCGGAATGACGCAAAGTTCAGCTTCCGCCATCAGCGGGATCAGCTTCGAGACATAGTAATTATCCATCGAGTGCATCGAGGTCAGATGTGATCCAGCGACGCGCCCTTGTAAGCCCAGCCGCGTGGTTTCATAGGCCAATGTCTCCACATGACGGCTAAGCGGATCATCGCTTTCGTCGCAATGCATATCCACCATCAACCCACGTGCGGCGGCAATTTCACAAAGGGCGGTGACAGAACGCGCGCCCTCAGCCATCGTGCGTTCAAAATGTGGGATACCGCCCACAACATCCACGCCCATATCAAGGGCGCGCAGGGTATTATCCATCGCCGTGGGGTCTCGAAATACACCATCTTGCGGGAAGGCCACCAGTTGTAAGTCAATGTAATCCTTGATCTGTTCACGCACTTCCAGCAGGGCTGTCACCCCCTTCAACTCATCATCGCAGACATCCACATGGCTGCGAATGGCCCCGATGCCCATCGACACCGCAATGTCGCAATAGTGCAAGGCGCGTTCAATGATTTCATCCACAGTTTGCAACGGTTTCAGCTCGCCCCAAAGCGCGATACCTTCCAGCAATGTGCCTGACGTGTTCATGCGCGGACGGCCCAGAGACAAGGTTGCATCCATGTGAAAATGCGGGTCAACAAAGGGTGGGCTGACAAGTTGGCCACCCGCATCAATCACCTGCCCTGCGCCTGCCGCAATCCCCGCTTCAACCGCGATAATCTTGCCACCATCACAGGCAATATCAACGCCCGTCTGCCCATCAGGCAGCGTGGCATTTTTAATCAGAAGATCGACCATTTATCTTTGTCCTTTAAACCACGGCGTCAGCAATGCGCGTGGATAATCGGCTTTACGCGCCACAATGACCAGCGCAATTATTGACAACACATAAGGTGCCATCAGAAATATTTGCCCCGGAATGATCGCCCCCGCTTGGGTTTGCAACCGCACTTGCAGCGCGTCAAACATACCGAACAATAATGCCCCCAACAGGGCTTTGCTAGGTTGCCAACTGGCGAAAATCACCAAAGCGATGCAAACCCAGCCACGCCCGTTGACCATGCCAAAAAAGAACGCGTCAAACGCCGACATGGTTAGAAACGCACCGCCCAATGCCATTAAGGCAGAGCCTGCAATCACCGATCCCATGCGCAGTTTGATCACTGACAAGCCTTGCGCGTTGACCGCTTCAGGATTGTCGCCTACCGCTTTGATCGCCACCCCAAGGGCAGTTTTTTCCATTACCCACCAGACTGCCGCGACAAGAAATAACGCCAGCCAAGTCATGGCGGTTTGCTGGAATAATACCGGGCCCACGAAGGGCAAGTCAGACAACACAGGGATGTCCAACGCCCGAAACGGTTCAATGCGCGGCGGAGAGCTGACTTTGGGTAGGGCGGTACGGTAGGTAAAAGATGCAGCTGAACTGGCAAACAGCGTGATACCCAGCCCCGACACGTGTTGCGACAGGCCAAAAATAACCGTCAGGATACCGTGAAATAGGCCGAATAAAGCACCCGAAAGTGCGGCCACAATGATCCCCCCCCACAGGCCCGCGCCCAACCAAACCGCCATCCAGCCAGTCATCGCACCTACGACAAAAATGCCTTCGATGCCCAAGTTCAGAACGCCAGAGCGTTCGCATAAAAGTGCGCCCAACACGCCAAAAATCAGCGGTGTGGCAATGCGCAAAGAGGCCGCCCAAAAGCTGTCGCTTAGAAAAATATTCAGGAAATCCATCATGATGCACCATCCTTTTTACGATCCCATTTCAAATCGAACCGTGCAAAGAACCCGCCCAGAAGCACACAGATAAGCGACATAGAAACAATCAAATCCGCGATAAAACTGGATACACCAATAGCACGACTCATACTATCAGCCCCCACAAACACGGATGCCACAAACAGGCTGGCGGCAATCACCCCCAAGGGGGAAAGCCCTGCCAACATCGCCACGACGATGCCCGTGTAGCCAAAGCCCGGCGATAGATCAGCGGTCAGATACCCTTTCAGACCCGCGACTTCGCTAACACCTGCAACCCCCGCCAAGGCACCCGATGCCATGGCAACAGCCAGATAGGTTCTATTGACCGCAATGCCCGCATGTTTTGCCGCCGCCGCGTTTTCACCGACAGCGCGGATTTTAAAACCCCAGACGGTCATTGCCAGAATAACATAGGCTATCACCGCCGTGCCCAATGCCAGAATAAAGCCCGCGTGCAGGCGCATCCGTGTGATCAGCTGTGGCAGAATGGCATTATCAATGATCGGTTCCGACTGCGGCCAGCCCAGCCCCATGGGGTCTTTTAACGGGCCTTCCAGCATCATTTGCAGGAAAATCAGGATGATGAAATTCAGCAGTAACGAGGTCACAACCTCATCCGCACCATAGCGGGTTTTCAGCAATGCAGGGCCAAGCATACCCAAGCCGCCTGCAATCGCACCCGCCGTGATAACCAGCGGGATCATCAGAATGGGCGGGCCGTCAAACATGCCAGTGCCCACCCAAACGGCAGCCATAGCCCCTAGGTACAACTGCCCTTCGGCGCCGATATTCCACAGCTTGGCACGAAACGCGATTGCGGCTGCCAGCCCGGTGAATATCAACGGCGTGGCGCGGGTCAACATTTCGGTGAAGTTGAATAATGAGCCGAACACACCTTTAACCATCTGCACATAAGCATCCAGGATTGAGGCCCCTGTGAACGCCAGCGGAATGGCCGCCAGTAATAACGAACCAAAGGCCGCCATAATCGGAATGCCTACAGACACCCAGCGCGACTGGTTTTCTTTTGGTGTAATTTGTATCATGCGGCTTTGCCCCCTGCCATCATCAACCCGATTACCGTGCGATCACGGCTGTCTGTTTCCACCAGATGCCCGTCATGCATCACCAAAATGCGGTCGGCCAAGGCCAGAACCTCATCCAAATCCTCGGAAATCAAAATAACCCCTGCCCCCCTGTCACGCGCTTCAAACAACCGCCGACTTACCTCACTTGCCGCTTTGAAATCCAGCCCCCTTGTGGGCTGGTTGGCAAGGATCAAATCGGGGTTGGTTTCCAGCACACGGGCCAAGATCAGTTTTTGAATATTACCGCCCGATAACAGTGCGGAACGCGCCTCTATGCCTGGGCCGCGCACGTCATATTCGCGCGTCAAATGCTGCGCATGCTCGGCAATTTTCGCTTTGCGTAAAAAACCGCGCGCCTGCACATCAGGTGCATCCAGCCGTTCAATCACCAGATTTTCCGCCACGGACATCGCACTGACAATCCCGTCATGGTGACGGTCTTCAGGAATACGCCCCACGCCTGCCTTCAGCATTGCTTTCGGGCTGGGCTTTGGCATTGCTTTGCCGTTCACAGACATCTGCCCTGCAAGGGGTTGCACCAGACCCGAAACCAGCCCCGCAAAAGCACTTTGGCCATTGCCCGAAACCCCGGCAATGCCCACTATTTCACCACCATGAACCGTCAGGTTCAGGCCAGACAATCCCTGCCCGCCGCCTGCACTGGGTGTGCGCATGTCCAGCAATTCAAGAATGGCATCTTTGGGCACGCCTGCCACACGTGGCGGCACCTCTAGATCCTCACCCACCATCATGCGGATAATTGATCCAGTGTCAGCATCACGTGTGGCCATCTCACCCGTCTTGCGCCCGTGGCGCAGCACGGCAATGCGATCTGAAAACGCCAAAACCTCATGCAATTTATGTGAAATAAAGATCACCGACAGGCCGCGATCAACCATCGCGCGCATTGACGCAAACATGGTATCGGCCTCTTGCGGGGTCAACACGGCTGTGGGTTCGTCCAGCACCAGAATGCGCACATCGCGGTATAAAGCTTTCAGGATTTCCACCCGTTGGCGTTCACCAACGGTTAAATCGCCTACACGCGTATCCAAGGGCGCGATCAGACCGGAATCATCCATCAAACGTGTCAGTTTTGCACGCGCAGCCTGCGTATGCCGCTTCAAGCGAAACAAAGGTTCTGCGCCCAACAAGATATTATCCAGAACGCTTAGGTTTTCCGCCAAGGTAAAATGCTGATGCACCATACCGATACGCGCATCTATCGCCGCTTGCGGCTGACCTGCGGGTAAAACAATCTCTGTGCCGTCTTCTCCCCAGACATGCACAGCACCCGCGTCAGGGGTGTATTGGCCGAACAACATGTTCATCAAGGTGGTTTTGCCCGCACCGTTTTCACCCAAAAGGGCCAGCACTTCGCCGCGATGCAGATCAAGATCAATCGCGTCAGCGGCAACCACGGAACCGAACCGTTTGGTCATGCCGCGCAGGGATAATATCAAGGGATTTGTCATATGAATGCGGTTCGGGCCGTAAACAGCCCGAACCAACCTTATCTATTTATCAGACACAGGTGCGTCATCGTTTACAGTCACTGTAAACGCACCGGATTTGATGTCAGTTTCAACGCTTGCAACCTTTGCAATCACGTCCGCAGGCACCAGTGCCGCGTCCACAACCACAGAACCGCCGCCATAGGCCATAAAGCTGTATTGACCGTAATCAGCTGCTTTATAAGAGCCATCCGCGACAGCCGCGATGGCCGTATCAATCGTAGGCTCCATATGCCAAAGGGCAGAACTTAGCATGGTACCCGGGTAATCGCCCGCAGTATCAATCACGTTACCAATGGCCTTCACGCCACGTTCCACGGCCGCATCAGACACGCCAAAACGTTCCGCATACATAATGTCTGCACCTGCATCCATCATCGCAAAAGCACTTTCTTTGGCTTTAGGCGGGTCGTACCAGCTATCCAGAAAGTTCACCAGAAACTTCACGTCGGGGTTCACTGAACGTGCACCCTCCATAAAGGCATTCATCAAGCGGTTCACTTCGGGAATGGCGAAACCGCCAACCATGCCGATCACGTTGGATTTGGTGGCAGAGCCTGCCACGATACCAGACAGATAGCTTGGCTCATGGATCCAGTTATCAAATACGCTGAAATTATCGCCTTCGGGTTTAAAAGATGAACCCATCAAAAATGCCGTATCAGGATAATCCTTGGCCACTTTACGTGCGGCACGTTCCAGGCCGAACACCTCACCCACGATCAGTTTTTGACCTGCTTCGGCATATTCGCGCATCACCCGTTCATAGTCGGTGTTGGCGACATTTTCTGAATAGGTATATTCAATATCGCCGCGTTCAGCCGCTGCATTCAGTGCGATGTGAATACGGCTGATCCATTGTTGTTCAACCGGTAATGTGTAAATTGCGGCAACCTTGATCGCCTCTGCGGCCGCCATGCCAGCAGTGCCAAGTGTTGCGGCAACGGCAACGCCTGCAATCAAGCAGCGGCGGGTTAATTTATTTAGAAACATCGGTCTTATACCCCCTTAGTAGATGAAAACGAAACCATTGGGATTCGTCATTTTAAAAGCGTAGCCTTTTTTTGACCATTCAGTCAAATTTTTTATGCACCACACATTGCTACACGCGTGCAAGCTGGGCCCTTGCCGCTTCATAAGCACCAAAACCCGCGTACTGGCCCTAGATAATCGCACCGCGTACCTTGGCTGAAACCCATTCACTGACGATCACGGTTAGCAGAATTACCAGCAAGATCACAGACACTTGCGTCCAAGCCAAAGTATCGATCGAGCCGCTTAGTTGCAGACCAATACCGCCTGCACCGACATAGCCCAAAATGGTACTTTCGCGGATGTTGATATCCCAGCGGAACACACCGATCCCTGCCAAAGTCGGCAAGATTTGCGGGATGATGCCAAACACCATTTGCTGGGCTTTACTTGCCCCCGTGGCTTCAATCGCTTCTACTTGCGTGTGATCAATTTCCTCAATCCCTTCATATAGCAGCTTGGCGCAGAACCCGATGGAACGCAGACCAATGGCTATTGTGCCTGCCAGAACGCCGGGGCCAAAGATAAACACCAGCATCAAGGCCCAGATCAGTGAGTTCACCGAGCGTGATGACACGATAATAAAGATCGCCACCGCACGCACAATCGGGTGCGGTGTGGTGTTATGGGCGGCGGCAAATGCCACGGGTACCGCAATCACCAAGGCAATCACAGTGCCAAGCGTCGCAATATTCAGCGTGTCCCAGATAGGTATCCATAATTGCGACATATAGCTAAACTTCGGCGGCACCATTCGGCTGGCAATATCGACCATCTGCGCTGGCGCATCTTGCACAAAGAACCAAATGGTTTTGTCAGAAATACCTTTCCAGGCATAAGCGATAATCGTGATCGCAATCAGCCAGAAAAACCATTTGACATATAGCTCTTTTGGTGTGCGTCTTTTCCATGCGGGGCCATCAGGCGTATCAATTAAAGGCATGTTATTGCACCAACTTTCTTAGGTAGCCGGATATATATTCAAGCACCATAACGATGCCGATAATGATCAGCAAAATGGCCGCAGCCGTGTCAAATTCATAGCGATCAAAGGCCGTGTTCAGCGTGGCACCAATGCCGCCACCGCCCACGATACCCACAACCGCACTTTCGCGRAARTTAATRTCCARRCGGTACACAGAYARCCCGATCATGCGTGGCATAACCTGTGGCTGGATCGCRTAATTGATCCATTGYGTCCAACYGGAACCGGTWGCTTTAACCGCTTCGGCCTGTGTYGGATTGATGTTCTCRATATCYTCSGCCAGAAGTTTTGCGTAAAACCCGATGGTRCCGATAGACAGGGCRACAAASCCYGCAAACGGGCCAAARCCGAAGAACTTCACMGCAAAGATCGCAAGGATAATTTCTGGAAATGTCCGAGAGCCRCCRATGATGGAACGRCAKRYCAGATACACCCATTTCGGTGCCAGATTTTTGGCSGCACCCAACCCGATCGGGATCGACAGCGCAATGCCCGCAACGGTGGAAATAATCGCCATCCAGATGCTTTCAAAGATACCATCCCAGACAACCCCAAGATTGTCAGAAAAGTTAGGCGGAAAAAATGCCCCCAGAAAACGTTTACCGCGTGGCAAACCTTCTGCGGCGCGTTCCCAGTCTATGTCCATCGAGCCAAAGGCAAGGGCCAGATAGACCAGACTGCCGATGATAAGCGACCAGCGTAAGGTGGGGCTTTTAATAAAGGGTGGTTTTTTCCATTTCGATGGAAAACCGGTGCTGGCACTGCTCATTTGGCAGCCTCTTGCGCCGCATCTTCCTCATCTTCATCCACGTCATCAATCGTGGCTTCCCAGTCTTCTTCACCGTAAATCTCGGTCAGAACCGCAGGGGTAAGCCCATCAGGGCGACCGTCATAAACGATCTCGCCCAGTTTCAGGCCAACTACGCGCTGCGAATACATCTGTGCCAGCAACACATCGTGAATGTTGATAATCGCCGCCAAGCCGCGTTCTGCACACAACTCATTAATCAAGCGCATAATCTGGCGCGATGTTTTGGGGTCAAGGCTGGCAGTGGGTTCATCCACCAACAGCAAATCGGGGTCTTGGATCAAAGCGCGGCAAATACCAACCCGTTGGCGTTGCCCGCCAGACAGCTCATCCGCGCGCTTGTCTGCCATATCCATCAAACCGACACGGTCAAGCAAGCGGTAAGCCTCTTGCACATCCTTTTTGGGGAATTTACGAAAGAAACTGGCCCAGAAACCGACATAGCCCAAACGGCCTGACAACACGTTTTCCATCACGGTCAGGCGTTCTACCAATGCGTATTCCTGAAAGATCATCCCCATACGGCGGCGCGCTTTGCGCAGCTGGCCTGATGACAATGATGTAATWTYYTSRTCSSCYARATRYACCGTRCCYTCGGTCGGTTCCACCAGTCTGTTCACACAYCTGATCAAAGTGGATTTACCCGCCCCCGATGGGCCGATAAGGGCAATCACTTGCCCGTTCGGAATTWCCAAATCAACGCCTTTTAGCGCATAATCACCTGTTTTATAACGTTTTTTAAGGCCTTTAATTCGCAGCATACCATCCCCATTTATTTTTTTGTTTTTATCAAAATATGGGGGGCRGATCATATGATCCGCCCCCGTATTGTGCNKTTTAAAGTTTATTTACAATCGTAGCTTACACCGTTTGCCGCATCAATTTGACGGATCACAGCCCAGTCGAATTTATGCGTGATGCCGATAAAACGATCTGCTTTTTTAAACTCGGCCTTGAAGTTCTTATCCCATTCATATGTCCAGAAAGCTTGTTGGATTTTAGCAACAAGTAMAGGGTTCAGGTTGTGCGCATAACCATAACCCGTTGTCGGGAATGTTTGTGATTTGTAGATGGTACGSAYTTTAYYTGCMTCCAMCACACCACGRCGRAYCATACGTGCCARRACAGAGTTGGCAATCGCGGCTACTTCGTAGTCACCATTGGCCACACCCAAGATTGAGTTGTCATGCTTGCCTGAAAACACTGGCTCAAAGTCAGTACCCGCAACCAGACCAAACTCACCCTTCAGGATCGCTGATGGGGCTTTAAAGCCAGAGTTTGATGTCGGTGACGTAAAGGCCATTGTCTTACCTTTAATGTCAGCAGGGGATTGCATTGGCGAGTCGGCCGGCACGATAATTTCCATTTCATATCCAAATGAACCATCGTTTTTCGCCATCATACCGAACGGCACGAAACCCGCACAGCTAACTGCAATCGGGTTGGAACCGGTGTTAAATCCGGCAACGTGCAGACGCCCTGAACGCATCGCTTCCAGTTGTGCCGCATTCGATTGAACTGGAAAAAACACAACCTTGCGGCCTGTCACGTCAGACATGTGTTTCACAAAACCGTCCCAGATGTTTGCATACACGGCCGGGTCTTCCACAGGTGTGTATGTGAAAATGATTGTGCTTGGATCCGCCCAATCGTTTTCGTCAAGCGGCAGATCAGCCGTTTGGTCAAAGTTACGATCGCAATAAGCAACGTCCAATGTTCCTCGGTTACATTCATCCTGTGCGGATGCCGTATTTGGTGCCGACACCATCAGTGTCAGCAACAAAGCTGCCGAAAGCATTTTCGTTAATTTTGTTAATATTGTCATGTTAGTCCTCCCATTATTCGACGAAGACTAACGAAAAAAACAAGAAGTGCAAAAAGAATCTTTTCAAAACACTTTGAAAAAGAAAATGTAAAGTCAGGCTTTACTAAAAATTTATTACCCAACGGAACCGTAGGTTTACAGGCAATATGCACGAAAAATTCACCCCACACATGACTACTAAACTTTTAGTTTGACAAAATCCAACCTTTCGGATGACTATAGCCAAATCGGCAAATGCCGAGATCGAATTTATTGGGAGGAGAGAATATGCGTAAATATTTACTTTCCGCAGCTGCGGTCATTGCCGTTGTTGCGGGATCCACTGCAGCGATGGCCGATGAGGCTTCTGCGCAAAAGTGGGTTAATCAAGAGTTCCAGCCGTCATCGCTTAGCAAAGATGATCAAATGGCGGAAATGAAATGGTTCATCGAGGCTGCAAAGCCTTTTGTCGGCATGGAGATCAATGTGCTGTCCGAAGGCATTCCAACACATTCATACGAGTCTGAAGTGTTGGCCAAAGCGTTTTTTGAAATCACCGGCATCAAGGTTAATCACCAGATACTGGGCGAAGGTGAAGTTGTGCAAGCGGTGCAAACCCAAATGCAAACTGGCCGTAATCTATATGATGCTTACGTCAATGACAGTGATTTGATCGGCACCCACTCGCGCTTGCAACTGGCCTATAATCTAACCGATTGGATGGCAGGTGTCGCCGCTGACGTGACCAACCCAGGTCTTGATCTGGGCGATTTTATCGGTACCCAGTTCACCACGGGGCCGGATGGCGATCTGTATCAGCTACCCGACCAGCAGTTTGCCAACCTTTACTGGTTTCGCAAAGACTGGTTTGACCGCGCAGACCTGAAAGCCGCCTTCAAAGCCAAATACGGTTATGACTTGGGCGTGCCAGTGAACTGGTCAGCCTATGAAGACATCGCCGATTTCTTTTCCAAAGATGTCAAAGAAATCGACGGCACAACGATTTACGGCCACATGGATTACGGCAAACGCGCCCCCGATCTAGGCTGGCGCATGACTGATGCTTGGCTGTCTATGGCTGGCACTGGTTCCAAAGGTGAACCAAACGGCATTCCAATTGATGAATGGGGTATCCGTATGGAAGCGGGGTCTTGCAACCCGGCAGGTGCATCCGTTTCACGCGGTGGTGCAGCAAACGGCCCAGCGGCAGTTTATGCCATTCGCAAATGGGATGAATGGTTGCGGGCTTATGCCCCCCCCGGTGCGGCTTCTTTTGACTTTTACCAGTCATTACCAGCCCTTAGCCAAGGCAATGTGGCCCAGCAGATTTTCTGGTACACCGCCTTTACCGCAGACATGGTGAAACCCAAATCTGAAGGCAATAACACTGTGGACGATAACGGCATGCCGCTTTGGCGCATGGCCCCATCCCCACACGGCCCTTATTGGCAAGAAGGCCAGAAGGTTGGCTATCAAGACGTGGGTTCTTGGACAATTCTGAAATCCACACCGGTTGATCGCGCCAAAGCGGCTTGGTTATATGCCCAGTTCGCGGTGTCAAAAACCGTGGATGTGAAAAAATCACATGTTGGCCTGACCTTCATCCGCAACAGTACAATCAATCACGCATCGTTCACAGAGCGCGCCCCGAAACTGGGTGGTCTGATCGAGTTTTACCGCTCACCTGATCGTGTGGCTTGGTCACCAACCGGTATCAACGTGCCTGATTATCCGAAACTGGCCCAAATTTGGTGGCAGCAAATCGGTGACGTGAACTCTGGTGCTTTCACCCCGCAAGAAGCGATGGATCGTTTGGCTGGTGAAATGGATGTCACAATGGCCCGTATGCAAGCGGTTGATGAAGCCGCCAATGTTTACGGTGGCTGTGGCCCGCGTCTGAACCCAGAAAAAGATGCGGCATACTGGTATGCAAACGGTGGTGCCAAACCGCCGTTGGATAACGAGAAACCACAAGGTGTGACCGTCAACTATGACGATCTTGTAGCCCGCTGGGCCGCACAATAACCTTCTCCCTGATGGTCTGATACTAGCAGACCTACCTCGCCGGGGCTTTCGGGCCCCGGCATTTTACACTCGGGGCAACTGCCCTGTCAGAAAAGTACCCTAATGACAATTGAACTGAAAAATATCACCAAATGTGTCGGCGCGATTACCCACATCAAAGAAACCAATCTGGTTCTTAAGCCTGGCCATTTCAATGTGCTTTTAGGTCAAACTGGCGCGGGCAAGACCTCACTCATTAAAATGATGGCGGGCCTTGATCCCATCGCCAGCGGCCAGATATTCATGGACGGCCAGGACGTTACCAAGCTATCCACCCAAAAACGCAACATCTCGCTAGTGCATCAGTTTTTCGTCAACTATCCGCATATGACGGTATTTGACAACATCGCCTCCCCGCTAAAGGTTGCAGGCATGGCACAATCCGAAATTCAAGGCCGCGTCGAAGAAGCCGCAGATATTTTACAACTGCGCCCGATGCTGAACCGCCGCCCGCATGAACTGTCAGGCGGCCAACAACAACGCACTGCCTTAGCGCGTGCCATTGCCAAAGAAAGCCGCGCGGTTTTTCTGGATGAACCACTTGCCAACCTTGACTATAAACTGCGCGAAGAATTGCGTGAACAACTGCCCGAACTGTTCGCAAACCGTGGTGCCGTGGTGGTCTACGCCACATCCGAACCCGAAGAGGCCCTGCTTTTGGGCGGCTATACCGCCTTGATGGATGACGGCCACGTCACCCAATTCGGCCCCACCGCAGATATTTACCGCAACCCGCATAATCTGGCATCCGCCCAAGTGTTTTCCAGCCCGCCGATCAATGCGGCAACCATCACCAAACAGGGTGCCACCGCCACACTGGACGCTGCCATTTCATGGCCGCTCTTGGGTGATGCCGCCAATCTGCAAGACGGCGATTACACTGTGGCCATCCGCCCGCATCATGTGACCCCAACCCAAACCGATCAGGCCAATGTTGCTTTATCAGGCACAGTTCTGGTCACCGAATTAAGCGGCTCTGAAAGCAGCGCACATTTCAAGATGGGCGATCGCACATGGGTTTCATTGGCCCACGGCACCCACCCTTATCAA
>JAESRV010000100.1 GCA_016764475.1 Amylibacter sp. | reverse complement strand
ATGTGGGTTATCTTGGATATTTCCCCGTACTGGGTTCACACCTAAAATTGGTAATGTGGCAATGGCGGTAACAACAGTTCTGCGATTCATTATGTAATTCCTTGAAGTATATCACCCACAGGAAGCAACTCGACAAAGCGGCTTAACTGGCTGGGTGTCATTTCGGATAGGTGTTTGGCAAATTCCGCCTCAGTAACACTCGTGTATTCAGCACCATGATGGGGGTATGAGGCAGCATTACAGGTAAACGGCAGGGCTGTTCCCGTTGCGATAAAGGTTCGACGGTTCATATTGCTTGCTCTTTTGCGCCTGCGATGATGTTAGCAAAAAGCTTAGCATCCAAATTTTTGTCGGAATTGCCAATCATATATTCGCCAAATTCATCAAGCGCATATTCAAGTTGTGCTACAATTCCCTCTGGGGTTATCGGTATGGCGGTGCATATTTGTTCGACTAAGGCTTGGCGGTGGCCCCATGCCTGCCTATCTGCAACAGAATTTTCCGCAAACTTTGCCCAGTCATTCTTAATCCGAAACCACTCTTTTACTATGGCAACAACTGGATCAACCGTTTTTGCTTTTTGCCCCTGTTGTCAGTAAAGGCGTTACGGCTGCGGTGGTTATGAAGGTTCGACGGTCCATTATGCGGCCTCTGCCAACTGACCGCGCAATGTATTGATGCGCTGGTAATCTGATGCAGAAAGGCGGCTCTTGTTTTCGATAACAGCAATGCTTGAACGGATAGCAAGCTGTGCCGCTTCCTTCGCAGTCAGCAAGGCGCGTTTGGCCTCTGCCCATGCTGCCCACAATGCGCGGCGAAGGTGAAATGCTGCACCAAGAATTTTCCAGTTGCGGTTTGATTTTAATCCAGCTTTCCTGACAAAAGTTCCTGCATTAGATCATCGTTCTCAATCTCATGCGATAACAGCACCTGCTTTGGTGGCAGTTTTGTAGAATAAAACTGCGCCACAAATGCTTCCAGTATTTCCGCCGCTTCCGCCCCCGTGCCTGTATGCGGAAAATACGCACGGTTCCCCCAATTTTGATGTGCGCGGATAAAAAACACCTGAACGCAGGCTTGCCCACCTGCCATATGCAGGGCAATCACATCTGCCTCTGATACAATACGCGGGTTCACACCTTGAGTTGATTGCACTTCGGTTAAGGCACGAATGCGGTCACGCAGGCCCGCCGCCCGTTCAAATTCCATCGCGTCACTGGCTTGTGACATTTCAGCCGCCAGTTTATTTTGGATCGCAGTGGTTTTACCTTTCAAAAAGCTTTCAGCATCTGACACCGCTGTTGCATAATCCTGTTTTGAAATATGCCCCACGCATGGCCCCGAACACCGCGCGATCTGATACTGCAAACAGGGCCGCGTACGGGTGGAAAACATACTGTCGCTACAGTTACGTAACAAGAAAATCTTTTGCAACTGGTTCAGGGTTCTGTTCACGGAACCCGCAGATGCAAACGGGCCAAAATAGCTGCCGGCCTCAGATCGTCTGCCACGGTGTTTCTTGATCATCGGAAAATCATGCGCTTTAGTCACCACGATATTTGGAAAGCTTTTATCGTCGCGCAGCAGCACATTATACTTGGGCTTTAGCTGTTTGATCAGGTTTTGCTCTAACAGCAACGCTTCCGTTTCCGTCCGTGTGGTCAAAAACATCATGGATGCCGTCGCTGAAATCATCCGCCCAATGCGTGCGGTGTGGCCGGTTTGTTTGGCATAGCTCGAAACCCGTTTCACCAGATTACGGGCTTTACCGACGTACAAAACCTCACCCTGTTCGCCCAACATACGGTACACACCCGGGCTATTATCCAGACTGCGCAAGTAACTGTGAATAACCTGATACCCCAGCAGGCCGTCCTTGCGCGGGCCAGCTTTGCCTTCTTCGGGTATCGCAGTTGTGGGGGGATGATCTGTCATATGGTCAGTTTATATGATTCTTTATCGGACTGCACAGAATTACGCACCGAACAAGAAAAAACCTGTCCACCAAACCTGTGGATAACTCTGCGGATAACTTCACCATCTTCAATTTTTTTTGTTTGTTTTAGTAGGCTTCTGTATTTTGCCTACTTTTTAGGCACAAAAGTAACCTATTGTTTTTAAAAGTTATATTTATATTTTACAGCCAAACATTTGATTTTATTATGAAAATATTTACGGGTATGAACATTACGTAAAGTAAGTGGACAACCATAAAGTCAGTCATCCTGTTTCATTTAAAGTATCATGCGTCTTTAACGTTAAATATTGCCTCTTTATTCAGGGTAAGTGCCTGACGTTGTTATCAAAAAGGTCTTTGGCTGATCCCGCGTGTTATCTAATTTTAGATAAACAGCAGACATATATAGCCCGTGTAAACGGCTAAAAACAGGATGCCCCAGAGTTTTCCCAGATCAATTTTGAACCAAATAAACGGAAGCAGCACCAGTGAAGATGCCAACATCACCCAAAAATCAAAACTCACAAAGGCTTGTGATACTGGAAGCGTTGCAATCAGGCTTGTAACCCCGATGACGCCCAGAAGGTTGAATATATTTGAGCCAATAACATTCCCGATCGCTACATCCGCTTCTTTACGGTATGCCGCCATAACGGTTGTCGCCAATTCTGGTAAAGATGTGCCGATAGCCACCATCGTTAATCCGATAATAGCTTCATCAATGCCTGCCCGTTGGGCTATATTAACCGCGCCTTCAACCAATAGATTCGCACCAAACGGCAAACCTACAACACCAATCGCCAGCATGATTATAATTTTCCACCACTTCCCATCGGTTTGGGGAACATCTTCAGTGGCAGCCAACAAAGCAGCCCGTGATTGTTTTGCGTGTCTGTAAGCTTGAAACAGGATCACTGCCAGCATGGAAAGCATCAATATACCATTCACGTAAGTAAATGGCCCCATGAGCCCCATGCTGATAAAAACGACCGTGGCAAGGATCATATATATGTAGTTTTGTTTGCACGATGCGTCTTTTGTGGATATGCCAAATAGTAAGGCCGGCAAGCCCAGTACCAACAGCACATTCGCAATATTTGAACCCACAATATTGCCCATCGCCAAACCGGATGCATTATCAAGAGCCGCTTTGATAGAGATCAATAACTCAGGTGCCGATGTGCCAAAAGCAACAATCGTCAGGCTGACAATAAGGGCAGGAATACCCAACTTCAGGCTAAGCCCCACGGCACCGCGCACCAATACATCACCAGCAATCAATAAAATAACGAAACCGCATGTTACATATAGAAAGTCCAAAGCCGTA
Organism: Amylibacter sp.; assembly: GCA_016764475.1. GTDB lineage: Bacteria > Pseudomonadota > Alphaproteobacteria > Rhodobacterales > Rhodobacteraceae > Amylibacter. The sequence goes on along the minus strand of JAESRV010000100.1, from coordinate 30,239 downwards.
CCGTTCACTTTTTCTTACCGCACACGCAGGGTTTATTCCCTATTTTATAGGCACCGCATTTGTTGCATTTACCAGCAGTTTCAATGGTTTTTCTACGCTTTATTCTGGGTAGGTTAGGCAGGCGCAATTTTCCAAACAGTGCCAGCACCATCATCCCTATCAAAAAGAACGTAACGACCTTAACCATGCTTCATTACAACCCGAACTGTGACCAAAAAATACGTTCCTCTATGCCTGACAGCATATCAACAGAACTGCCGAATCCTAGACGCTTGAACAATGATTTCTTTTGGCCAAAGACATTCAACCGCACATCATCCCCAAACATCTCTGTCATCTTAGGTTTCAAGTGCGCGATGCCATCCACCAACCCATTATCAACAGCATCTTTGCCAACCCAAACTTCACCCGTGAACAACTTATCGCTTATCAGCCGATCACCGCGCCGCGCCTGAACATGGGCAATAAAGTTATCATGGATTTTCTTTTGCAGTGCCTTTAGCCGCTTCACATCTGCAGGGCGTTCAGGGCGAAACGGGTCCAGCATGCTTTTATCTTGTCCCGCCGTATGAACCCTGCGTTCAACACCTTGCTTTTGCATCAGCTCATGAAAACCAAATGATGCCGAGATCACGCCGATAGACCCAATGATAGAGCTGTCATCGACATAAATTTCATCTGCAGCACACGCCAACCAATACCCACCCGATGCCGCAACATCTTCACAAAATGCATAAACTGGAACATCCAGTTCTTCTGATAATCGTCGAATACGTGCACCGATTAAAGAGGATTGCACAGGCGACCCGCCAGGTGAATTCAAGGCAACGGCAACGGCTTTAGGTTTACCTTTACGAAAGACACGCTCCAACATAGGTGCAAGTGTTGCATCATTTAATGCACCACCACCAAAACGCCCAGCTTCAGCAATTACACCCGAAAGACGAATAACGTTCACAACGGGCTTGCGATTGATTTTTTTCCAAATAGCTCTCATATACATAGACCTAATGACTTATGTCGCGTTCAACAAGCGCAGTGTGGTGAATTTTACATTTAGGGCTGCCCTAGCAACTGTATCTCTATCGGGCCACATGAGGAAGAGTCGCTTAAGCCAGCATAAACAATCCCGCCTGATCGAGCATTTCGTGACTGGAACTACCGCCAGTTTGTGTGGGGTTCATCGTAACGCCGCAGCCTATTATTTCCTGCGCCTGCGCGAAATCATCGCCTATGGACTTGAGGTTGAAAAGTTAGTTGCAGAAATGCAAAAAATTGATCTGGAGGCAGATGAAAAGTAACGCTTCCTTCATTATTTTTATGACTCTATCCCCAATTTGAAAGGCCAGAATACACTATTAAAGGATACCAGCCAAAGCCGCCGTTGGCCACGCATCCGCAGGCAGCCCCAAACGCATCTGTTCTTTTTGCACTGCTGCACGGGTTTTGGCCCCTAGGATACCGTCAACCTTGCCCACATCATGGCCACGCGCTTTCAACTTTCGTTGCAAGGATTTCATCGCAGTGGCACTGAACGCAGGGTCTGGTTTGCCTGGGTTGAAACGCGGCGCACCTGCCAGTCTTGTGGCGAAATAGGCGGCCGTGGTGACGTAGACCAATGACTTATTCCACTCGAAATAAACAAAGAAATTCGGCATTGCCAAAAACGCGGGGCCTTTGCGGCCCTGCGGCAGCATCAATGCAGCTTGCAACTTGCCCTTGGGCAACCTGCCGCTGCGGGCTGTAACGCCTTTAGCCGCCCAGTTGGAAACGGATTTGGTTTTATCAAGGCCAGTTTCTGCCCAGTTCAACCCTTTAGGTACACTCACCTCAACCAGCCAAGGCTGGTTGGCTGTCCAACCTAAATCCTTCAACAAACGCCCGCCTGTCATCAGGGCATCGGGCGCACTGGTTTTCAGGCGCACCCGCCCATCCCCATCGCCGTCAACGCCGCGATTTAGAATATCTTCAGGCAGCATTTGCACCATGCCGATTTCCCCGGCCCATGCGCCTTTGGTTTTCACGGGGTCAAAATCACCACGTTTCCACAGTTCCAACGTGGCAAATATTTGCGGGCGAAACAGGTCAGGGCGGCGGCAATCATGCGACAAGGTGATCAACGAATTCAGGGTGTTGAAATTACCCTGCACCGCCCCGTAATCGGTTTCCAGTGCCCAAAATGCAGTCAGAACGGCGGGTTGCACGCCATATGTTTTTTGAACTCTTGCAAAGACCCGTGCGTATTTTTGCATGTTCTTTTTGCCATTACTCATACGGCCTGCACTGATCGCGCGCCCCGCAAATTCAGAAAACGTCAGACGAAACACGCCTTGGGAACGGTCGGCTTTCAGAACTTTTGGGTCTATACGGGCAGAACGGAAGAATTTGTTTACTTCCGATTTTGTGTAGCCTTTAGAAACCGCCTCGGCCTTTAATTTTGTCATCCAGCCGTTGAAATTTCCACCACAGGTTTTGGCGGAAACGGTAAGCGGCGCAGCGGCTAAAACCGCTGCACAAAGTAGAGTACGAACTGAAATCATTTGAGCCTCATAAGGTTATGTTAACTACCTAACCCCGAGACATGTTTAAGCTCAAGGAAATCTTCCAGCCCCCAAATACCGCCTTCGCGCCCGTTACCTGATTGTTTGTAACCACCAAAGGGCGATGGGTGGGCTGAATCGCTGCCGTTGATCCGCACCATACCCGAGCGCAACCGCTTAGCTACCCGTTCAGCTTTGGCAGGGTCTTGGGTTTGCAGGTAGTTGGTCAGCCCGTAAACCGTATCATTGGCGATTTGGATGGCTTCTTCTTCGGTGTCAAACGGGATGATGGCCAGTACCGGGCCAAACACCTCTTCACGCGCGATGGTCATGTCGTTGCTGACATCCGCGAACACGGTCGGGCGCACATAATACCCACGGTTCATGCCTTCAGGGCGGCCAAGGCCACCTGCGGTCAGGCGGGCTTCACCCATGCCCACTTCAATCAACCCCTGAATTTTATCGAATTGCGTTTTGTTGACAACAGGGCCGATATGCCGCCCGCTTTGCGCAGGATCATTCATAGTGGTTTTATTGGCAACCTCTGTGGCCTGTTCCACCGCCGCATCGTAGCGGCTGCGTTCCACCAGCATACGGGTGGGCGCGTTGCACGATTGGCCAGTGTTGGCAAAACAGTGGCGTGCGCCGCGAATAACGGCTTTTTCATCGGCGTCGGCAAAGATGATATTGGCACCCTTACCGCCCAATTCCAGTGTCACACGCTTGACGGTATCCGCCGCCGCTTTGGTGATCAGGCTGCCTGCACGGGTGGAGCCGGTAAAGCTGATCATGTCGACATCTTTGTGACAGGACAGTTGGCTGCCAACACCTACACCGTCGCCGTTAACCATGTTGAACACACCCTTTGGGAAGCCCGCTTTATCAACAATTTCTGCGAAGATGATTGAAGATAAAGGCGACTCTTCGGATGGTTTCAGCACCACGGTACAGCCAACGGCCAATGCGGGGATGACCTTTAAAGTCACTTGATTCATCGGCCAGTTCCACGGCGTGATCATGGCACAAACCCCGATCGGTTCACGGTAGATTTTTTCGCTGGGGGTATCAGGCCAGGGCGTGCTTTCAAACTCAACCGCGTCAAAACTGTCAATAAAGCCTTTGATGTGCCAGATGCCGGCACCAACCTGTGCGGCACGCGCCATATCAATCGGCGCCCCCATTTCCATGGATATGGCTTCGGCCATATCGCCCGCACGGTTTTTATATTCGGCGTATAATGCTTTGATCAGATCAAGGCGTTGTTCTTTTGGCGTTGCCGCCCAAGCCCCAAACGCGGCCTTGGCAGCAGCAACGGCGGCGTCTGTATCGGCTTGATCGCCTAGTGAAATCACCGCACACGGGTCTTCGTTTGCAGGGTTGATGACGTTCAGGTCATTTGCTTTGGCAGGGCTAACCCACTCACCATTTATATAGAAATTGCGTTTTTCCAGCATGATAAACCTCTTGTTATTAGACATGTTTTGCGGACAGTTACATTGAGTACGTGTTAAGACAAGCGTAATTTGATCAAATTTAACGAGGACGCATATGATAACGCCTGAATATTATATCCTGTTTGCGATTTTTTTGTTCGGGGGCTTTGTGAAAGGCACCTTGGGCATCGGTCTGCCCACGCTGCTGCTGGGTTTTCTGACGTTTCTTTATGAGCCGCGCATGGCCGTGGCATTGATCTTGTTTGCGATTATGGCCGCGAACATGCGCCAAGCGATGATTGGTGGCAGCATGTGGGTAATAGTGAAGAAACATAAATATTTTTGCGTCTTTGCCAGTGTCGGGATTTTTGTGGTGTCTATTGTGGGCGCCCAGGTACCGTTGCCGATATTGCTGGTCAGTGTCGGGATATCAATGACGATTTTTGCACTTAGTAGCCTGTTTTCATTCATCCCGGAAATCAGTGCGAAATACGATAAAGTCGCTCAAATCACAGCGGGAATTATCGGCGGTATTCTAGGCGGACTGACAGCCATATGGGGGCCACCCTTGGCCATATACCTGATGGCACACCGGATGGAAAAGGAACAGTTTATCCAGACATTAGGGGTGATGTTCTCGATCCAATCGGTGTTTCTACTGGCAGGGTTTATTGTATCGGGCGAGCTAACCGCGCCGCTTGCCATAACGGGGGCGGCTTTGCTGGTTCCCACATTTATCGGCATGTATCTGGGTGAGAAACTTCGCAAGCGTATGGATACGGTACAGTTTACGAAAGTGTTTCTATGTGTGTTTTTGGTTCTGGGGCTGAACCTGATCAGACGCGGCATTTGGACAGGGTAGCGACAAGTCTAAGTTGACGAATTGGTTGATGGGCTTTAACTTTTGTAAAAATATTCTAGGAGAATCACTTATGTCTTTACGCATCAACGATGTTGTTCCAAATTTTACCGCCATAACCGATCAGGGCACGTTTCATTTCCATGACTGGATCGGTGACAGCTGGGCAATTCTGTTCAGCCACCCGAAAGATTTCACACCCGTTTGCACTACTGAATTCGGTGCTGTGGGCCAGCTGGCGGCGGAATGGGAAAAGCGCGACACCAAAGTGATGGGCATTTCTGTGGACGGGGTTGAAGATCACAAAAAATGGAAAGCCGATATTGAAAAAGTTTCTGGTGCAAAAGCGGGTTTCCCGATTATTGCGGATGAGGATTTGGCCGTGTCAAAAGCCTTTGATATGCTGCCAGCAGAGGCTTACTTACCCGATGGGCGCACCCCTGCGGACAGTGCAACCGTGCGTTCCGTGTTTATCATCGGGCCAGACAAACAGCTGAAACTTTCGATGACCTACCCGATGTCAGTGGGCCGTAACTTTGCCGAGATTTTACGCGCATTGGACGCTTTGCAAACCACTGCTAAATACGGTGTAGCAACCCCTGCCAACTGGGTAACTGGCCAAGATGTGATCATTCCGCCAAGCGTCAGCAATGACGATGCAAAAGCCAAGTTCGGGGAATTTGAAACAGTGCTGCCATACCTGCGCAAAACGGCTTTGCCATCATAAGCATTCACGCATTTTAGAAGGACGGCCCCTGACATCGTCAAGGGCCGTTTTTGTTTTAATGCGCAAAGAGCACTGGCACCGTCATGCATTTCAGAATGTGATTGGTTGTGGCCCCCAACACAAAATCGTAAATCCGTGAGTGGCCAAATCCGCCTGTAACAATCAAATCGGCGCCCATGTCGCTGGCCTCATTCAACAGCTCATCACCAATGGAAATATCGCCCGGCTCACGGTGAGTCACCGTGACCTTGGCGCCGTGACGATCTAGTCCCACCGCCATTTCACGGGCAGTTTGTTCCAGATAGTGCGTACTCTCATTTTGCTTGCCAACCCAGAAAACCTGGGTGGCTTTGGCCGCTTTGATAAAGGGCAATGCATCGTGTGCCGCGCGTGTGCTTTCGCGTGTGCCACTCCAACCCAGCAAGATGTTTTCGCCGATGGTTTCAAACTTGCCCGCATAGGGCAGAACCAGAACCGGACGACCCGAATTGCGCACCGCATTTTCCACATGGCTGCGCTGGTCACGGCGATCACGATCAGGGTTTGACTGGCCGATAATAACCAGATCAGCCCCGATCCAGTCGGCCATCAAATGATGTTCACGGCCCAGATATTGCGCATCCACCTCGCGCCATTCAGATATGAAATCCTCTGCCTGCACCGCATGTTCAAAAATCTTTTTAATCTCGGCAGATTTCTTTTTCTGTTCGTCATGATACCCCGTCATCTGGCTGACACTGGCAGGGGCCAACATGCCAGGATAAACCTCTAATGCGGGAATAGTATGCACCCCGATCAGATGGGCGTTAAACTGGCGAGCGACCATACAGGCGTAAGCGCAAAGCCGTTCGGCGTTTTCAAGGTTTTTCAGACTAAGGGTGATGGTTTTATATGTCATGCGCAAGGCACCTTTTTGGCTGTGATTGTTTTGGGGATAATAGACGGGCACGCAGGGCCAGTCGTTGATTTGGATCAAGTAGGGGATTAGCCAAACATTTGTCTGAACCTTGCGCCTTTTTGCAGGTTCCATCCGATAGCGGTGATCTGAAAGTGGCTTGGGTTCTGGAAAGCCCCATGAACCGCGATCTCACCATACCCCAAAGCCGCTTCATGTGGCCGAAAATCGCCTCGACCCGTCCCCTTGTGACACCGATTTCTGACGTTGCGGGCGCGGTCTTCGACTGACAGCTTCCAGTTGCGGCAATCAGGGTGGCATCCACTCTTATTGAATGCAGGCATTCAACTGCCGTGCAATGCATGATTGTGCCACCGCGCATCAACAGGGATTGTTCCTGCGGATAGCTGGAAACTGCCTCAAACAGCACTTCTGTCAGATTATGCGCTCAAGCAGATGGTGGAAAAACAATAGCAGATTTGCAAGGGTTGTTCAGAGTTTCCCTAGGTCTACGCCCTAAGGTCTCTTATATTCAGTTGCCCTGCTTTATGCCTCATGCCACAACATGAAAACAAACCAGATGGGGTCAGATGCCAGATTTCAAACGCGAGCAGCAGTTGCTGAAAACATATCAAACAATCGCAGGTGTCGATGAAGTTGGCCGCGGCCCATGGGCAGGGCCTGTCACTGCGTGCGCCGTGGTTCTTGACCCCGATAATATTCCTGATGGGTTGGACGATTCAAAGAAACTTACAGCAAAGCGGCGCGAAATTCTGTTTGAACAAATATTGGCGACCGCAGATGTTTCAATCGCGCATGTATCAGTGGAACAGATTGACAGGATAAACATCCTTCAAGCATCCCTGCTAGCGATGGAAAATGCGGTGGCAGGCCTTACCAAGCCCGCAGATTTTGCTTTGATTGACGGCAACAAAACCCCGAAAAACCTAAACTGTTCCAGTGAAGCCATTATTAAAGGCGATGCCAAATCATCCAGCATCGCGGCCGCTTCAATCGTGGCCAAGGTCACGCGCGACCGCTTAATGGTGGCCCTTTCGCAACAGTATCCAGGGTACGGGTGGGAAACTAACGCCGGATACGGCACTAAGGTGCATCAAGAGGGGTTAAAATCACTAGGGGTAACTGCTCACCATAGACGTTCCTTTAAACCCATACACAAGATGTTGTATGGCGAAAATAAGGCAACCTATTGATTCAAAAAGAAATTGACGTGGAATCAGTAATGAATCATCTTAAGGCAAATAACGACGCGAAAAGCGCATTGAGGCAGTTTAAGAATGATGAATACCAAGACCAAAGGCGGGGCACCCCTGCCATTGAACCAGATTTTGTCTGGCGATTGTGTGGAAGTGATGAATGCACTTCCAGAGAACTCTGTTGATCTAATTTTCGCAGACCCCCCCTATAATTTGCAGTTAAAAGGTGATCTGCATCGCCCCGACAATTCCAAGGTTGATGCCGTGGACAATGACTGGGACCAGTTTGCATCTTTCGCCGCATACGATAAATTTTCACGCGCATGGCTGAAAGCCGCGCGGCGTATCCTAAAACCTGATGGCGCGCTCTGGGTGATCGGATCATACCACAATATTTTCCGTGTAGGCTCTGCCTTACAAGATGCAGGCTACTGGATTTTGAATGATGTGATTTGGCGCAAATCCAACCCGATGCCCAACTTTCGCGGCGTCCGCCTGACCAACGCCCATGAAACCATGATCTGGGCATCAAAGTCTGAAAAATCAAAGAGCACCTTCAACTATGAAGCTCTGAAAGCCCTGAATGACGGCGTGCAAATGCGTTCCGACTGGATCATCCCGATTTGTAATGGCCATGAGCGGATCAAAGATAAAGATGGCAACAAAGCCCATCCCACGCAAAAACCCGAAGCCCTGTTGCACCGCCTTTTGGTAGGGTCCACCAACCCCGGTGACGTGGTACTTGACCCATTCTTCGGTTCTGGCACCACAGGGGCTGTTGCCAAAAAACTGGGCCGTAACTTTATCGGCATTGAACGCGAAGAAAGCTATCGCAAGGTCGCCGAAAAACGCATCAAAGCCATCCGCACACACGACAAATCATCATTGGAAGTCAGCACATCAAAACGCGCAGAACCCCGCGTGCCGTTCGGCCAACTGGTAGAACGCGGCATGTTGAACCCCGGCGAAAAACTGCATTCCTTAAACGGTCGCCACTCTGCCAAAATCCGTGCAGACGGCACGTTAATCGCCCATGACACCAAGGGGTCAATCCACCAAGTGGGCGCCGCCCTGGAAGGTGCGCCATCGTGTAATGGCTGGACATATTGGTGTTTTCGCAAAGAAGGCAAAAACATTCCAATAGATTTGCTGCGCCAGCAAATTCGCGCAGAAATGCAAGCTTAACAAATCAAAATAACAATGCCGATGTCAAAGCTCCGCCGCTTTGACATCATGCCTGAACTTCCCCGTCCTTGTGGCGGGGATTTTTTTATTTAGGCATCGGATTCTTGGCTTTGTTATAAGCGTGCCAATCTTTAATCTCGGGGTAAAACTGCTTACGCCACGCCTTTACACGCGGGTTCATTATTTTCTTCCACAAGGGTGGAAACAACGCGATTGCCACCATCAAAGTATACCCCTTGGGCAGTTGCGGTGCATCCGCTTCCGGGTGRTTTTGCAACAGCGGATAACGTCTGCTTGGCTTATAGTGATGATCCGAATGACGTTGCAGATTGATCAGCAAATAGTTGGTGGCCTTATAGGCSGAATTCCACGAATGGTGCGGTTTGACATGTTCATATTTACCGTCCCCCAAATACTTTCGCGTCAACCCGTAATGCTCCACATAGTTGGTTCCTTCCAGCAAAAGAATTGCAATAGAGGCCTGCACGATAAACAGGRYMACACCGAACCAACCGGCAATAACAAAAGCAATTAACAGGAACAATAATTGTAAGGTTGCATATTTCCAAAACGGATTACTGCGATGAAATACCGTTAGTTTTTTACGCGCCAACATAGCTTTTTCCGCACCCCATGCAGATTTGACACAAGACACCAGCACACGCGGATAATACCGGTGAAACCCTTCATTATAACGCGCGGTCACCGCGTCTTTAGGGGTGCCTACATAGCTGTGATGCACCAATAAATGCTCTGATCTGAAGTGGGCATATAAAGCCAAAGACATCAAAGCATCGCCCAAATGCCGCTCAAATTTAGACTTYTGGTGCATCAGCTCRTGGGCATAAACAATGCCTACCGCACCCGTTACCAACCCKACACAAACCAGAAACCACCATTTTTCRGGCCCCATCAAGTGATCGGAATAAGTCACAAAAGCAATGCTGCCGAAGATCAGCACAAACTCAATCGGGAACCAGACAATGGTGATCAACCGGTACCAGAAAAGTTGCTCATCGGGTGTTTCAGGGTCTTTGTCCCTTAATTCCAACCCAACAATCTGGTCGATCAATGCCATGCCCCAAAATGCATAGGCAGGGGTCAGTAACATCCACCAGCCGCCAAGGTATCCTGACAGAATAACCACAAACACAAGTGTCAGTGAAATCCCGAATGGAAGTGCTGCGATAAAACCTGTTTTTTGCATCATAGCCTCTTTTTATGTGACCTTACTGCAAATATATTGGCCCGCCAATACGACGTCACGCCACAGCGGGAACCCGCTTCCAAACCTTACGCATAACGGTTGGCAGGTCATCAAGCGCAAGCTTTTTAAACTGCCCATGCGCATGTTCAAAATCATCAGGTACAACTGCGTATTGAACTTTCAACCTCAAATGAAAATGCGTGAACGTGTGCCGCGCCTCTTCACTGGCTTCACGCCAGCTTGCACCAAAAGGCGGCACCGCATCGACCTTTTCCGTTACCCAAACATCGCCAGGCCACCCCAGCATCCCACCCAGCAACCCCTTGTCGGGGCGGCGTTCCAACAGCACATCCCCGCCTTTGCGCATCGCCACAAAACACGTGCCATAGCGCGTGGGCTTGGGCAATTTTGCCAGCTTCTTGGGCAAATCTTGCGCCACCCCTAACGCGCGTGCGCGGCACCCTTGCGCCCAAGGGCAAATAACACAAGACGGCCTGCGCGGGGTGCAAACCGTCGCCCCCAAATCCATTATTGCCTGCGCATAATCGCCAAATCGTGCATCAGGCAGCCCTTGCACCGCAAGCCCGCGCAAATGCTCTTTGCTGGCTGGCAGGGGTTGCTTCACCAAGTGATACCGCGCCATCACCCGCTCAACATTACCGTCCAGAACCGAGGCCTGCCGGTCAAACGCAATCGCCGCGATTGCAGCTGACGTATAAGGCCCAATGCCCGGCAGCTTTTGCAAAGCCGCCTCATCCACAGGAAACACCCCATCCAGCTCATTCGCCACAACGCGTGCACATTTCAACAGGTTACGCGCACGCGCATAATACCCAAGACCGGCCCAAGCCGCCATGACATCCGCGTCAACTGCACGCGCCAGATCAAACACAGTTGGCCAACGGCCTACGAATTTCACAAAATAATCCCGCACCGTCACAACAGTGGTTTGCTGCAACATAATCTCAGACATCCACACATGATAAGGGTCAGGCAAAACCCCGCTGATGCGATCCATCGGGGCAATACGCCACGGCATGGAACGTGCGTTTTTATCGTACCATGCCAGCAATACATCCGCATTTGTTACGTTATCATCACGCAAGATTTATAACCCCGTTATATAAATACAGCTGGAAACTCAGACACCCTAGTATAAGATACCACTGAATTAATAATATGGAAGCCATGGCACAAAGCGCACAACATAAAAAAACCAGCCCCTACAGGCCCAAGCGCAAATCGCGTGGGTTTTTGCGCACGGGCGGTATTTTAAGTACGCAAATCCGCAAAGTTTCTGAAAAACGTGGCTTCGTGGAAACCCGCCTGTTGACCCATTGGGCCGAGTTTGTCGGCGAATCGATTGCCAAAGTCGCCCGCCCGGTCAAAGTACACTACGCCCGTGAAGGGTTGGGGGCGACACTGACAATCCTGTCCACAGGTGCCAATGCCCCTATGTTGCAAATGCAAATCCCCCAGATCATAGAGCGCGTAAACGCCTGTTACGGCTATTCTGCAATCAGTAAAATCAAGATAACCCAAACTGCGCCCATCGGGTTTCATGAGGGTCAAAAAACGTTTGAGCCGGCCAAACAGGCCAGAACCCTCTCAGCCCAAGCGGTCAAAGAAGTTGACACCACCGTTAAAAATGTTTCCAACCAAGACCTGAAAGATGCCTTGGCCCGACTGGGGCGCAGCATTAAACAGAAAAAATCTATATAGAAAGTACCCATCATGGATCGTAGAAAGTTTATAACATACAGCTTGGCCGCAACCACTATTGCGCCCGCTGCAATGGCGCAGGATACAGCTGAAATTGAATTGCCGGAAATGTCTTTAGGCAGTCCAGACGCCAGCGTTACCATGATCGAATACGCATCCTTTACCTGCCCGCATTGTGCGAACTTCCACAAGGATGTGATGCCTCAGCTGAAAACCGATTACATCGACACAGGCAAAGTTAAATTTATCTACCGTGAAGTTTACTTTGATCGCCTTGGCCTGTGGGGCGGCATGTTGGCCCGTTGCGGCGGCCCTGAAAAATACTTTGGCATTGTCGATATGCTATACAAACGCCAACGCGAATGGACTGCTGGCAGCGGTGTTGAAGTTGCCGAAAACCTGTATAAAATCGGGCGCATTGCTGGCCTGAAAAACGAAAACATGGTCGCATGTCTGCAAGACCAGGATATGGCCAAAGCCTTGATCGCTGACTACCAGAAAAACGCCGAGGCCGATGGCATCGATTCAACACCAAGCTTCGTGATCAACGGCGTTAAATATAACAATCAGGCTTATGGTGGATTCAAAAAAGTTCTTGATGAAATACTGGAAAGCTAAAGCACTTGAATAGATTACTTAGCTATGATACTCAACCATTGCGGGTGTGGCGAAATTGGTAGACGCGCTTCCTTGCCAAAGGCCTTACATGCTGAGGCTTTTACAAGGAAGTGGGGGAAACCCCGTGAGGGTTCAAATCCCTTCACCCGTACCAATTACTTTCATTTCCCAGCTTCTTAACGGTATCATCGTAACCAAGCTCTTTGGCAGCTTCTTTGAATTTGTCGTGTTGACTCTTTTCTTACACCTTATTAGCCTACTCTTTTTAGTTGTATTTAGAGGTTCAGTTGAATTTTAAAGACATTGACGCAATCACAAGTCTTCTTAGCACTTTCTTTGAAAAAAACCCAGAAAGCAAACTGGAAGAAGTTGAAAACGAAGGCGATCAAAAAAAAGACATTCATCTAGTGAGCCCGTGGGGAGACACCACTCTCGTAGTAATATTACCGAATGAAGAAAAGGAGTGTTTGTTGCTAATTGAGGCGTTAAATTCAGTTTGGCTGCCTAATAAATTCTCAGCAATTATGCACAACGAAGACCGAATAATGGAAGTGGTTTGGACGGCATACTCACTGAGAACAACGGCAGCAGAGATTGCTAATAGAAATTTCAATTTTGAATGGAACGGGCAGGTTCGAAAGTGTGAATATAAAGAAGCAAGCTCGGAGCTTTTGAAAATAGCAGGGAATTGCTTTCCTGTTTCAAACTCAAGTAACACAGAACATCGAAACATTATTTCTTTTCATCTATACGCTAATAATGTGAAGCACCAACGACTTGATAGGCCAATGTGTTTTTGGGTTGACTGTGACGGCATCGAAGACAGAGAATTGACTGAATATTTCCTTCATCTGAATGCTTATATGAGCTATTTTGACAGATTATCTCCTAGAGTTCTTATTCATAAGGATTTACCCAAAAAACATAAAAAGTTGGAAAGATATGTAAACGGAAAATTCCCAGATTCTTTATCAGCACGCAAACTTGATCCCAACATTTTATCTTTTTGGTGCGAAGCTATCGGAGCTTCCGATGAGATTATGAGATTTCTTCTGTACTATAGAATCCTTGAATACTGTGCGTTCACACATATTGAGCATTCTGCAAGACAAGAAGTTACACGAGAGTTGATGCGTCCAGACTTAACCTCAAATATGGAAGATGTCCAAGCTAGTATTTCCGAAATTTTCGCAAAGAACCGCGCTGTAGATTCAATACAACGCACTCAAACTTTTATTTCAGCAACGGTGCAGCACAAGTTGCTATGGGACGCGATTGAGTTAAATCATGATTTCTTTAAAAAAGATGTAGTTTTTGAGGGCGGCTTCAAGGTAAACGCATTATTGTCAAACAAGTGTGATTTCGAAAACTGGAAACCTAACGGGGTACGGAATACGTTAGATAGGCTTCGAGTTATTCGAAATGCTCTGTCACATGGTCAGGATGGTTCAACTAGAGGTGCAATCCGTCCTGGAAGCGAAAACTCGCAAAAATTGGTTCCCTGGATTAATCTTATTGAAATAATAGCAGGAGAGGCTATGTTATATAGTGAACTAGCTTAAATGCGGTAAACCCTATGGAGGAGAACAAGATGGGCAATACAGACTAAATTTTGACACCATATATTGAAAAGGCGTAGAGAATCACTTCCTACGCCTTTCTTTTTTAGAAACTAGGTTGGTCGTATTGCAAGCGCTCGCCCAGCAATCGATTGTAGTGATTTGCTTCATCTGTATAAAAAATCACTCCTGCGGCGATATTCTTAAGCAAAATAGGTAATGCGAACTGTAAACTACTTACAGCACTCTACACACTTCTTAAGACCCAGACGCTCAATGCCGCCCTCTGGGTTTTTCTTAGAAAGCTTGGTCTACGCCCTTAAGCGCATAGACCTTACCACAGTGGGGGCTTCTCAAATACACATAAGCCTTAAATATTGATAAACCAACAATTTCAATGGGTTGACTAGGCGTCCCAATCGGGACATCAGGTTCCCTTAGGGCTGTTTAATCAAAAACAGCCCTAAGAATTTTATCAAAAACCTTTGCCTGATGAATTTTCAATCGCACTGGAACGGTCAAGACTTTCTGCTGCCATTCCTTGGGCAATCGCACCGCATCTTTTTCAGTTGTCACCAGTTGCGCACCCAACTGCCACGCTTCACTTTCAAGCCGCGCAAGCAAGCTGGTTGAAAGTGTCTGATGATCATCAAAGCTGCGCGTGGCTTTGATTTTTACGCCCATTTCTTTCAACGTTTGATAAAACTTCTCAGGCCGCCCGATACCCGCAAAAGCCAACACTTCCATGCCTTCCCAATCCATCCCGGTTTGCAAAGGCTCAATACTTGATGAAACATGCGGCAAAGTTTTAACCGCATCCCATTTGCCCCGAAAACCATCATGAACCATCCCTTGCGGCCCGATGGTAAACAACAAATCCGTTTTAGCAACCGCAGCTTCAATTGTTTCTCGTAACGGCCCAGAGGGCACCACCTGACCATTGCCAAAACCAGCCTGCGCATCAACCACCATAATGGTTAAATCCTTGGCAAGTGCGGGGTTTTGCAAGCCATCATCCAAAACAATAACATCCGCCCCCGCCCCAAGTGCTGCACGCGCCCCTGCAAGCCTGTCTTTGGAAACCCAAGTTGGCGCGAAAGCGGCCAGCAACAAAGGTTCATCCCCCACATCGTTTGCCGTGTGATGTGTTGGATCTACCTGCGTTGGTCCCGTAATTTGACCTTTATAGCCCTTAGATACCACGTGGGGGTTCTTACCCATCGCCGCCAATCGCGTCACCGTTTCAATAACCGTCGGTGTTTTCCCCGTGCCACCCAGATTAACATTGCCGATACAAATCACGGGGATACCCAGCTCAATATGCCGCCCCTTTTGCCAGCGCCGCGCACCTGCCCATTGCCACAGCTTTGAAAGCGGCGATAAAACCACAGGCCAAAGCCCTGCGTGTTTCGGCTCATGTTTCCAAAAGTCAGGCGGCTGCATCTGTGGGCACCCCTTGGGCAAGTTTTTCCAGTATCTCTGCAATGACAATACCAGAAACCTCGCCCCCTTCCGAACTGATTTCCCAAGCCGCATTTGCCATCAAAGCCGCTTCATCAGGTGCGATAACCCTATTCAGTGTTTCTGCCAGCTCACCACCGTTTGACACCAACCGTGATGCCCCGGCCCCATGGTAGCGTTCATAATCCTGCGCGTAATCACCAAAAGCGGCCCCATGTATCATCGCTGACCCCATAGAGGCCGGATGAAACGGATCAATCGTTTGGCCCGTAGACAGGCTACCGCCACAAAAACTGACCGAAGCCAACCGCAGATACGTTGCAAGGTTTTCCTGCTGATCGGTCACATAAACATCCGTTGCATCATCAGGCATATCGCCATTTTGCTGCAATGCGAAAGTCAGGTTCTGGTTTTCATGCCGTGCTGCAATCCGAACACCTCGGTTTTTTTCACGGGTATGCAGGATCAACAACAACCGCCGATTGCGGCGCATCGCAAGCTTATGCGCATTTACAATCATATCTTCCTCGGCCCTGTGGGTTATCGCCGACAGCCATACAGAACGGGTGCCAAACGCCGCAGACAGATTGACATAAAGGGCTTCATCATAGTGCAACAGATCTTTCATCTCAGACATCACACCCGTCACACGGATTTTGCCGCTTTGCACACCGAACCATTTCAGTTTCTTTGCCACTTGCTGATCCTGCGCCAGAATAAGATCAAACTTATTCAACACAGATTTCGTAAGCCCGGGCAGCCAGCGCCATCTGTGATAGATTTTCGTCGTCATCCTTGTATTGATCGCAATCAGGGGTACTTTTTGTGATGCAATCATGGTCAAAAATCGTGGCCAGAAATCCCCGTCTGAAATAACCGCAACATCGGGTTGCCAGTGCTGCAAAAACCCCCGTATCGGTTTACTTAAATCAATCGGTAAATATTGGTGTATTGTATTTTCAGGAAGCTGATCCAAAAGCACATCAACCTTTTCCTGTTTACGCGTTGTCACAAGAAAATTCAGATTAAGGTCTTGTTCATTCAACTGTTCAATCAACCCAAATAACAGTAACGCAGAGCCCGTATCCCTGGCGTGTAACCACACCAATTTACCTTGTGCCTTAGCCTTAGTCGCTTGCCCCAAGCGTTCCTGAAACCGCTCCAGCGGAATGCCAACCTGTTGAGCGCCCGCGTTCAATTTCTCTATCAACTTGCCCCCGACAATTCGAGAGGTCAGCAAATACAGCCAAAGTTCAGTGCGCCCAAACATATGCGGCCTTAACCCAGTTCTTCGGTTGGGCTTTCGGCGGTCTCTTCATCGCGAAGGCGGTGAATATGCGCAATGAAATACCGCGTGTGCGCATTATCCACAGTTTGTTGCGCTTTGGATTTCCAAGCGTTGAATGCTGAAGCATAATCGGGAAATATCCCGACAATATCAATTTCATCAACATTGCGAAAAACCTTTGTTGCGGGGTCTTTCAGCTCGCCACCAAACACCAGATGCAATCTTTGCGTCATCATCATATCCTTTGCCTTTAAATCTATGCCCTGCTTATGCTGACACAGGGCAAATGGCAATTACTTCAGATACTCAATCAATCCGTTATGCAGTATAGGCGCCGCTGCGATCATTCCCGCCAAAGCGGGTTTTTCCTGATTGTAAATCGGCAGGCCCTTGAATTTGTCAGACACTGTCACCCCCGCTTCGCGGCAAATCAGATCACCTGCGGCGACATCCCATTCCCATGTGTCGCGCAGCGTGATCATCCCGTCAAATCGGCCCTGCGCCACCAGACACAAACGGTAGGCCAGCGATGACCGGAAATGCCGCTCAATCGGCGGCGGTTGACCCTGCCAATGTGCAGATTTCATCTGCGCACCGGATGCCAAAACACGGGCAGAGTTCACCTTACTTGCACCACTGTTTGTAATCGTATTCCCGTTTAAATAGGCCCCTTGCCCCAATGCGGCCCAATAGGTCAACTTCTTGGCAGGGCAATGTACAACAGCTGTTTCAACAACCCCATTTCGTGCAATCGCAATGGCGGTTGCAAAATTTTCATGCCCGTTAATGAACGAACGCGTACCGTCAATCGGGTCCACGATAAAAACCGTTTCTTGATCCAAGCGTTTTAAATCATCCTCGGTTTCTTCAGACAACCAGCCATAGTCAGGTCGCGCCCCCAGAAGTTCCGCATTCAGCATCTTGTCAATCTCAAGATCAGCCTGCGTTACAGGCCCTTGACCGTCGCCCTTATCCCAGACATCCACATCGCTTTGAAAGTATTTCATTGCGATGTCACCTGCGGCGGCAGCTGCATCCAAAAGCAATTTCAAATCAGGCACCGGCGATAACCATGCTTTCTATCAAAAGGCTTGGAATGACCCGCGAAAGATGCGCACGCCCATCGTTTGCAGGGATCATGCCTGCCAGCATCTGGTGCAAATTTCCCGCGATCGTACACTCATTTACAGGGTGCATTATCTGCCCGTTTTCCACCCAAAACCCGTTTGCCCCACGTGAATAATCGCCCGTGGTCGGGCTGATGGTAGAGCCAATCATTCCTGTCACCAGCAAACCCGTACCCATATCCGAAACCAGCTGATCACGGGATTTCACCCCGCCCA
The DNA here is from genome assembly GCA_016764475.1 of Amylibacter sp. Lineage (GTDB taxonomy): Bacteria > Pseudomonadota > Alphaproteobacteria > Rhodobacterales > Rhodobacteraceae > Amylibacter. The sequence goes on along the minus strand of JAESRV010000100.1, from coordinate 12,185 downwards.
GCAATGCCATGTTTCCCGAAGAAGGCGAAGGCGGTGAACCGACCCCGCGTGAAGCATTGCCCGTGCTTTTCATGCCCAGTTTTCGGGCAGAGGCCAAGTCAAGTGTCCAACCCTGCAACACGCCGTTTTCAATGATATGACGCACGGCCACAGGCAGACCTTCCGCATCAAACGGCTTAGAGCCAGAGACCCGTGCCCGTGTCGGGTCTTCCACCAGATCAATGCCCATGGGTAAAATCTGCGCACCCAGCGCATCCTTTAACCAGCTTGAACCGCGCACAATAGAATTGCCGTTGATTGCCGACAAAAGATGTCCGATCAGTGTTGACGAAATACGCTCATCAAACAAAATCGGGTATGTTCCTGTCGGCGGTTTAACCGCGCCGAACTTAGCCACAGCCCGTTCGCCTGCCAGTTTCCCAATTGCTTCCGCATCAGGTAAATCGGCAAAATGTGCGCGTCCTTCACCGCAATAATCGCGTTCCATTTGCAGGCCGTCCCCTGCAATCGCACCGCATGAGGTTGAAAATGATGTGCGCCGGTAACCCCCCGAAAACCCGTTAGAGGCGGCCAGATGAATTTGCGTTTCTGCCCAACCTGAACTTGCGCCCAAAACTTGTGCCACACCCGAAACCGCCAAAGCTGCCGCTTCAGCGGCTTGCGCTGTTTGTTGCAGCATTTCAGGCGTAGGCTTGTCAGAAGCATCCGCCAGTTCCAGCGCATCAACATCCCATGCCTGCGCCAACTGATCCGCATCTGCCAGCCCTATATGTTGGTCTTCTGGTGCTACTTTGGCCATCGCCACAGCCCGCTCTGCCATCTGTTCCAATGTGTGATCACTGGTATCTGATACAGAAACACAAGCCTGCTTTTGCCCGATCAAAACGCGCAAACCTATGTCAACGCTTTCAGATCGTTCCGCGTGTTCCAACATGCCGTCACGCACATCAATAGACACATCTTTTGCGTCCACCAAAATCACGTCGGCGGCATCAGCACCCGCAAGGGCTGCGACCCTTAGCAGTTTTTTCGCAAGGGCATCAAAGTCATTCATCATAGTCACAGGTTCACTTTATTTTAGGGGCATCCCATTTGCACTGATACGCCCGTCTTTAGTCATAACAATGGTCGAAATCAGATGATCTTCACCATCATTACCGGGCTTAAAGAACATACCCGACATGCCTTGGATCATCATTGCATTTTGCGCAGGCACCAGACCCATTTCCGTCAGCTTGGTCAGCAGGCCAAAGGCACCTTTTAATGAAACGTTAACCGTGCCGTCAGGTACGGGTGGAAACTGCGAATTATTGATTTGCACTTCACCCGATGTTATCAACTCTGCCCCGGCAATCTTCAGGTTAAGCGCATTAATCGTAGCACTGTCCGCTTCAAGGGGCGGGGATTGATTTTGATCTTTCAGATCAATATCAGCCAGTTTTTTCAACCAGCGCATGTTTGCAGATAAATCAATATCCAGTGAAATTTCATCTCTGGGCAACAGGCCCTTTGCATCAAACATGCCCCAAACCTGATCTGACAGCACCAGCCCGTCTAAGGCAATTTTGTAATTTGCAGGCTTGCTTTCATCAACGTTATCCAATGGCACAACAACGTTTACAACAGCCTCTTTAATATCAAACTGTATTGGCGGCATACCCATTCCCGCAGCGATTACATTATAACTCACATCATTTGAAGTGGCCGATACCGATGCAACAGAATCTTTCAGACTGAAAGCCCCCGCACCTGATCCAAAGCTTACATCAACCTTCATTGGCCCCAAAACAGACTCGATAGTTGAACGGGTCGTGCTGGAACCCACGCTATATTCAATGAACATATCACGCGTGGGATCAAACGAACTTAGCGGGTTCTCGGGGTCAATTTCTTTAAAGTGTGGAAATAGGTACTTTGCAGTAAGATCAGCTATCGTCGTCGTAGATGCCATCTGCTGGCCATCTATTTCCAAATCATACTTTATCACCATCGTCTTTGCATTAAAATTACCTGCTGATGAGCCTTCATCGCCTGCTTTTAAAACCAGAGTACTGGCCCCGCCTGTCACCCTTCCAGACACATTGACAATACTGTTTTCCAATGTGTTGAATGTTATCTCGTCAAATGAAGACGTATATTCACGCGCCCCTTCTTCACCGTCAATTTCAATAGCCAAGCCTTTGTTTTCCACAACAAACCGTATCGGTTCTGCAAACTTAGGGTCAGGGGATTGAAACGCGGCTTCAACCTTTTGCGCATAGGTCATTTCAAACCCGCCCAAAACCTTTTTGCTGACTTTAATCCACGGAATGGCAATTTGCATCGCCCCCTCATTACCCTGCAGGGTAATGTTATTCCACTGAGTGGATCTCATATTATCTTCTTTATCACCAACCTCCAACACAATTTGCGACGATTGAAAACTTGCAAAATACTCTTCTAAAATCTGTGTTGATTGAGCGTCTGATAACGCAGGCGTCCCCGCGATTAGAGTTAATGCACACACACTTGCCAGTAAATTATTTTCCTGAGCCATACTTGAACCCTTTCTTGGGTAAGTCTGAAATCTACGGCACTCCCAGCTTGCAGACAACCACGAAATTGATCGCTTGCGTTATTGTAAAGTGCGCGTGCACCCTGACAGCCAACATAAAATTTACTTTTCAAAGGCTATCTCATGAAAAATAAAACCGTTCTGATCACAGGTGCCAGCCGTGGCATCGGTGCTTCTGCTGCACGCGAGTTTGCGCAATTAGGCGCAAAAGTCATGCTAGCTGCCCGCTCTGAAACTGCCATCAAAACCCTTGCGGATGAAATTAATAATGCAGGTGGCCAAGCGGCGGCCATTGCTTGCGATGTCTCTGATCTTACGCAGGTCAAAGCCATGGTTGATGCTTGCATCACCACCTTTGGCAGCCTTGATATTCTGATCAACAACGCAGGTACTATTGATCCAATAGGTCGTTTGGCAGATACCGACCCCACCATTTGGGACAAGCTGATAGATATCAATGTCAAAGGCGTTTACTACGGCATGCATGAAGCGTTACCACACATGAAATCAGGCGGCACCATCATCTCAATCGGTTCCGGTGCCGGCACCAGCGCACTGGAAGGTTGGAGTGCTTATTGCACGTCAAAAGCTGCTGTTCACCACCTGAATACCTGTCTTGATAAAGAAGAACGCGAAAACGGCATTCGTGCTTTGGTTTTATCGCCGGGCACTGTGGCCACGGAAATGCAAGTCATAATCAAAGACAGCGGCTTGAACCCCATCAGCCAGTTAGATTGGGAAGCACATATATCCCCCGAATGGGTCGCAAAAACTTTGGTCTGGATGTGCACACCAGATGCAGATACATGGCTGGGTCAAGTGATCAGTTTGCGTGAAGACAGCATTCGCAAGCGTGTTGGACTAATTTAGCAGGTACCGCCCATGAGCATAAAAGACCAAGCGCTTTCCTACCTGATGCAAGGTTATGATTTTGCCATGCAATGGGTAACAAGTGCTGCGGCTTGGTCACAGTTCGCCCTGAAGAAAAATAACATTGAAATCCCATACCCACGCCGCGTAATCGAGATTAAAAGCACCCTGCCGACCAATGACTGATCTATGCGTCATCGGTGCCGGCCCCGCAGGCCTGATGGCCGCAGAAGTGGCGGCAGATGCAGGGCTGTCTGTTCTGATAGCAGATGCAAAACCATCCTTTGGCCGCAAGTTTCTGATGGCAGGCAAGTCAGGGTTGAACCTGACAAAAGATGAACCCTTTGCCGATTTCACCGCCGCCTTTGGAACAGCACAAAGCTGGTTAAAACCAATGCTGGAAAATTTCAGCAATACAGACGTTCAAACATGGGCCACCGCATTGGGGCAAGAGGTTTTCACCGGCAGCTCTGGCAAGGTCTTTCCCAAAACCATGAAAGCCTCACCTTTATTACGTGCATGGTTATTGCGCTTAACTGATAAAGGTGTGCAATTTAAAACCCGTTGGAAATGGACTGGTTGGGATGGATCAGACTTAAGCTTCCAAACCCCAGATGGTTCCGAAACCATACCCCCCCGCACCTGCGTTTTAGCCTTGGGTGGGGCTAGCTGGCCAAAGCTGGGGTCAGACGGCGCATGGGCTGATATATTTGCAAATGAAGGTATTAACCTGTCGCCGTTCAAACCCGCAAACATGGGCTTCACCGTTAACTGGTCGGACTACATGAAACCGCATTTTGGCGCACCGATCAAAACGGTCATGCTTACATCTGGTAATGCATCCCATCGCGGTGATTTTGTGATCTCATCCAAAGGCATCGAGGGCAGCGGCGTTTATGCGGTCAGCCGCAATATGCGTGAAGGTGCAAACCTGTTTGTTGATCTATTGCCCGACACAGATATTAAAACGCTGCAAGACCGAATTGACCGTTTATCCAAGAAAGCCTCGCGCAGTTCTGCCTTGCGCAAAGCTCTGCGGCTTGATCCTGCAAAGGCTGCACTGCTTAACGAATTTGCCCGCAATGTCACCTTGCCAAACCTTGCGCAAGCCGCGAAGAAATTACAGGTCAAACACGCAGGCCCCAGACCTATTGCAGAGGCCATTTCCACCGCAGGCGGCATTCCCCAATCAGAACTAACCGAACACCTGATGCTGCGCAAAAAATCAGGCATCTTCTGCGCAGGCGAAATGCTGAACTGGGAAGCCCCGACAGGGGGCTATCTGATCACGGGTTGCCTTGCCACAGGCCGCCAAGCGGGCCTTGGGGCCGTTGCTTATTTATCCACGTAAAGCATGTGCGCGCAAATATGCAGGCCGTGTTGTCATCCGTTTGAAATAGGCCCGAAGCGGGCCGTCTGACAGCTCAAACCCGGCGTTCTTTGCCCAGCCACTACAATGGGTCAGCAAAATATCAGGCACCGTGATTTTATCACCCATCAAAAACTCATTATCCCCCAAACGCCCTTCAAGCGTTTTCAAAGACCGCGAAAATTCCCATTTCAGCGTGTTTTTGATTTGCGGCACACGTTTGTCTTCAGGCAAAATGAACGTATTGCGCGCGGCACACCAAAGGATGGCGTCAATCTCATCATTGATAAACTGGGTAAAACTATCTTGCTGAGCGCGTAGAATCGTGCCTGCCGCATAGGTCAACCCATCGTGTTTATCCGCCAGAAACTGCATGATCGCGACACTATCCAGAATAACTTGATCGTCCACAATCAAGGCTGGCACTTTGCCTGAGGGATTAACCTCCAGCATTTCTTTGCTGCGTGGCGCATAGGGCAGATGCGCGTATTCCAGCCCCAGCTCTTCCAGCATCCAAAGCACCCGAAAAGCCCGCGTTGCGGCCATGCCTAAAGCTTTATACATCCGTTATTCCTTTATTTGGGGCGCATCATTGCCAATCGAATAAATGCGCGTTCAACTACGGCCATTGCAGGCACCGGTTTAGAAGAACGTAGCATTAAATCCGTATCCATCAACTCTTGCAAAGCTTTTTCCAAACGCGGGCCACCCCAGCCACGGGCTTGGCGCACCAGCCGGTCTTTGCGCGGCCCGAACACAGGCGGGCGCGCACGGCTGAACCCCACATCCGGCCCTTGGGGGTCACTGACGGCGGCATGTAACATTCGAAAATGGCGCATCGCCCCGATGCATAGGGCCGTGGCATTCACGCCTTGGCCGGATAGGCGGCTAAGTGTTGGGCCAACCTCGCCACTGCGCGCCTCTGCCACCATATGCAAAACATCATCAATATCCGCGTCCAGCGTGGCAGGCGCACAGGCTTGCACATCGACCACTTCAACGGGTGTATCGTCTTTCAGTTTATAAAGTGACAGCTTGGTCAGCACCTGCTTGAAGTCTCCCAAGCCCAAATCCCGTGCCAAAGCCAACAGATATTTCTTGGCTTCCGCAGATACATTTGTCAACTTAGCATCCACCAACATCCGATCAACCTCTTCAGGTCGTGTTGGATCGTCGTAGATGCCGATAGTATAAAAATTCTGCGATGCTTCAAACACTTTGCGTAATTTAGAGCGCGCATTCAGCGATCCTGCCGTCACAATCAGATAAGCATCGCCTTCGATCCAATCAGCCACAGCCCCGGCAAATAAAGCGGCCAACCCGTCCCCCGCGCCTTCCACAACAACCGCACGTGGCCCCGGAAAAAACCCTTGGGCTTTTATTGCGTCCAACACCAAGGCAGGGTCTTTACGAACATCCCCCGCCGCTATCCGCGTCAGGCGCATCTCGTCCATCGCATCTTTGCCAACCAGTGCCAAAGTCACCTCTTGGCGGCGTGTATTGATTTTTTCCGCGTCCATCCCGAAGATCAAAAGACCCGCACATGTTTTATCAGGTTTTGCAAAAAAAGCCGTCGCTTTCGCGCCTGCTAATTTCATTTGACCCAGCTTGATGCAGTTGCTGAAACCCGTGTTACAATCTGGTCTGCCAGTGCGGTTGCAAGACGTGAACGCGCATCTTGTTCTGCTACCTGTGTTGGGTATGTTTCCGACGTTGCACTATAAGCCGTCGTTGATTTTACATTCCCGCTGAACACGACCACACCATTACTGTCAGTAATCTTAAAGTCAGAAATACCGTCCAGATTATAACGCGTGATTTCCGCCGTGCTCGATACCGCCAGACCTTCCGAGTTCACGATATATGAGAAGGTCAGCGTGTAGCGCGGGTCATTGGCAAAGCCAAAGCGCTCAATCAATCGTTCACGCATTTCAAAATATTCGCGCCCTTTGCCTGCGGTAATTTCCAATTTACCCTGCAAGGCGGATGCCGCACTACCCTCACTGTAAATCGGTGAAAACCCGCAAGCCCCCAGCAATACAGGCAGGGCGATCAGGCTTAGAATTTTGCGGCGGCTAAATAACGACATTCACAATCCGTCCCGGAACAATGATCAGTTTTTTCGGTGCATTGCCATCCAATGCACGTTGCACAGCATCGTTCGCCATGACGATTTTTTCAAGCTCTTCTTTGGAAATATCCGCAGCAACCTCTATTTCATCACGCCGTTTGCCGTTGATCTGGATCGGCATTGTCACCGTATCATCGACCAACATGGCAGGATCAACCTTTGGCCAAGGGGCTTTTGCCACCAGCCCAACGCCCCCCATAGCGGCCCAAATTTCTTCGGCCAGATGCGGTGTCATCGGCTGCATCATCTGCGCCATGGTTTTCATCGCTTCAACCTTGGTGGCTTTATCCGCCTTTGATTTCGCCAACGTATTGGTGAACTGATACAAACCCGCCACGGATTTATTGAAAGCAAAGCCTTCAATACCCGCCGTCACCGCATCAACCGCACGGTGTGTGGCTTTTTGCAGGGCAAGCACCTCTTTCGCATCAGCCGCGCCCGCGTCATTACTTTGGGTGATCTCATCAGTCATCCGCCAAACCCGTTGTAGATGTTTCCATGCCGCATCGGCACCAGAGGCCGTCCATTCCACATCCCGCTCGGGCGGGCTGTCAGACATCACAAACCAACGTGCAGTATCGGCGCCGTATTGATCAATAATATCATCGGGATCGACCACGTTCTTTTTTGACTTCGACATCTTGATGGACGGGCCAACCGTAACAGGGCGGCCATCCATCATTTCATAGCCACCTGAAACCGGCTTCACCTGATCAGGGGTTAACCATTTCCCGTCAGGGTCTTTATAGGTTTCATGGCACACCATGCCTTGGGTAAACAGCGCATTGAACGGCTCGGTCGCGGCCTTTGGCAAATGCCCGGTCAGGTTCATTGCGCGGGCAAAGAAGCGTGAATAAAGCAGATGCAGGATCGCGTGTTCAACACCGCCGATATACTGGTCAACATTCATCCAATAAGCCACATCTTCAGCCACCGTGGGCGTATCCGCATGGGGGCTTGTGAAGCGCGCATAATACCATGAGCTGTCCACAAACGTGTCCATCGTATCGGTTTCACGCTTGGCTGGTTTGCCACATTTCGGGCAGTCACAACTGCGCCAGACATCGTGCCGATCCAGCGGATTACCGGGCCGTTCAAAGGTCACGTCCTTAGGCAATTCAATCGGCAGATTTTCTTTTTTCTCAGGTACAACACCACAAGCATCGCAATGCACTACAGGGATCGGACAACCCCAATAGCGTTGCCGCGATACGCCCCAATCACGCAAGCGATAATTGGTTTTAGCCTTACCCAAACCCATTTTTTCAATGCGTTTGTTCACTTCCAACTTGGCCTCATCTATCGACAAGCCATCCAGAAAACGTGAATTGATAATACGCCCCGGCCCCACATAAGCCTCTGACCCTATCGAAAACGTATCGGGGTCTTGGGCCTCATCGCAAACCACAGGTGTGACAACCAAGTCGTATTTACGGGCAAAATCCAGGTCGCGTTGATCATGTGCAGGGCAGCCAAAAATAGCACCGGTGCCATAGCCCATCAAAACGAAGTTGGCGATATAGACGGGTAATTCCCAACCCGCCTCAAACGGATGCACCACTTTCAGGCCTGTATCATAGCCCTTCTTTTCCGCCGTTTCCAAGGCCTCTTCGGTTGTGCCCAACTGACGACATTCTGCGTTAAAAGCAGCTACTTTCGGGTCGTTTTCCAAAGCTTTCGCTAGTGGGTGATCACATGAGATTGCGGCAAAGCTGGCCCCAAACAAAGTATCGGGCCGCGTGGTATAAACTTCTAACTTCTCAAATCCCTTTGGCGCCGCAACCGTGTTGAAATTGAATTGCAGCCCGTGGCTTTTGCCAATCCAGTTCTTTTGCATGGTGCGCACTTTTTCAGGCCATTCAGACAAGCCGTCCAAAGCGCTCAATAGCTCTTCTGAAAAATCAGAGATTTTAAAGAACCATTGCGTCAATTCTTTACGCTCAACCAAAGCACCTGAACGCCAGCCGCGTCCGGCTTCTACCTGTTCATTGGCCAGCACCGTCATATCCACAGGATCCCAGTTGACCACAGCGTTTTTGCGGTAAACTAAATCTTTGCCCATCATATCAATGAACATGGCTTGTTGCTGCCCGTAATATTCAGGGTCACAAGTGGCAAATTCACGTGACCAGTCTATCGACAGGCCCAGTGGTTTTAATTGCCCACGCATATCCGCGATATTTTGATACGTCCAATCACCCGGATGCACCTTGTTTTGCATCGCCGCATTTTCCGCAGGCATCCCGAACGCATCCCACCCCATAGGGTGCAACACATTAAAGCCCTTTGCAGATTTATACCGCGCCACGACATCGCCCATTGTGTAATTGCGCACATGGCCCATGTGGATACGGCCCGACGGATAGGGGAACATTTCCAGCACATAATATTTCTCGCGGGTTTCATCGCGTTCCGCTTTGAAAATTTCTGCGCTGTTCCACGCTTTTTGCCATTTAGGCTCTACAACTTTCGCGTTGTACCGTGACATGATCTTAACCTTTATACGTTAAACGCCAGACCATTGGCCCGGCGTTGTCGATTTATTTCAGATGAACCCGCAAATCTGCCTAACGGCGTTTTGCGGCCCGAATACGCAACTGACGTGCGCGTGTGAGAATAGCGTCTTCAATGCGCCGATTGGTTTCGGCACTTGCAGGCCCCCGACGTTTTTGCATCGCTACCTTCAAAGAACCCGCTTCCAAAGCAGGGTCTTGAATAAGAATTGTCGCACGGAAATCTGTATTAGACCCAGGCGCGCGCCCCCAGCCCATCACCACAACGCCAGAAAACGGATCAGCCGCTTCGATAGGTAGAAAGCTTAAAGTCTCCAAAGTTGCTGCCCACAAATATTTGTTCACGCGAATATCCGCATTGTCATTTGCCGGGTTTATCAGCTGGTTCAGATCAAGCCCGCCTGCAGGCGCACCACTTTGCTCTTGTTCTTTATAAGTCTTCGGGATCTCGTGTTTTGCAGGATCATTCCTGCGCGCCTCACGGCGTGCCGCGCGTTCAGGGCTGATCGCCTTATTACGCGCACCACCAAACAGGCTGCCACTGGAACCGCCGCTATTGATACCGCCACAACCCGCAATCACTACGACTGTCAGCACAAGAGCAAATTTATTATAAATCCCACCCAACATTATTATCGGCCTCTCGATATTTTCACCAACATCTACCGTGTTGTTTTTAAGCGAACAAGGGGTTTGATCAAGTTTATCGCAGAATACGCCTGAAACCTGCACTTTAGGGTTTACCAAATCACCCTCAAGCGGCAAAAAGGCCCTATGTCTCTTACCGAAATAACAACCCGCATCCTTAAAGCCGAAGAACTGGCTGGTCGCCCAAAAGGCAGCGCACAGTTGATAGCCGTCTCTAAAGTACAACCCAATGCGCGTGTGGAGGCGGTTTTAGAACAGGGCCACCGCCTGTTTGGCGAAAACAAAGTGCAAGAAGCGGAAGGTAAATGGCCTGACTTCAAACAGCAGTTTGAGGGTGTGAAAATACACCTGATCGGCCCTTTACAGACTAACAAGGTTAAGAACGCGGTAGCACTTTTTGACGCAATACACACCGTAGACCGCCCGAAATTGGCACGCAAACTGGCTACTGAAATACAGACCCAAGGCAAATCACCTGATATGTTTATTCAGGTAAACACGGGCGAAGAGCCACAAAAGGCAGGGGTTATACCTGCGGATGCGGATGCATTCATCAAAGAATGCCGCGATCTGGGCCTGCCTATAATCGGCCTGATGGTGATCCCGCCTGTGGATGAAGAGGCCTCGCTTCACTTCGCGCTTTTACGCAAAATCGCCCAACGCAACGGGTTGGATGGCCTGTCTATGGGCATGAGCAGTGATTTTGAACGCGCCGTTGCATTGGGGGCCACCCATGTGCGCGTAGGGTCTGCTATATTTGGCGCACGCGATTACGGTTAACGGATCACAACCCGCGACCCAACCTGCCAATTCTCAAAAATCCAGATCAACACTTTGCGATCAAACGCAATGCAGCCTTCGGTTGGATGGCGCGGTTTACGCCAGACATGCATAAAAATAGCACTGCCAGCACCCACTACCGCATCAGGCCAATTGAAGTCCAGGATACCAAAAGCATCATAAAGCGGGTCAGCGCGGTATTGTTTTTCATGGCTAAAAGGGTAATCAGGCCCGTAAACCCCGTGATTATATTCAGGGTCTTTGGGGTCATCCGACCATATATCGGCAATGCGAATAGTTTCTTGGCGCACATGCGGCGATTGAAACGAAAGCCGGCCAGCGCGGATTTTAATCGCGGCCAACTGAAACACACCTATAGGGGTGATCCCGTCACCTTCACCGCGTTTTACGCCAATGCCACCGCGCCCGATAGCACAAGGCAGGTTCACACCGCGAAACCGCGCGCCCCAACGGCCAACAATCAAATCGTCAAAGCGGGGTGTCACAACAGATGCCCGCTCTTTTCGGCTTTGGTTTTCAGGTATGCTTCATTCAATGGATTATGCCCGACCTTTAGTGCAACACGTTGCACCACCTTAACACCGGCGGCATTCATGCGTTCCACTTTCTTCGGGTTATTCGTCATCAAGCGCACAGCATTAAAGCCAAGGGATTTCAGTATTTCAGCCCCCAGCATAAAATCCCGTTCATCATCTTCAAACCCAAGTCGGTGATTGGCTTCAACCGTATCAAAACCTTGCGATTGCAACGCATAGGCACGCATTTTATTGGCCAGCCCAATGCCGCGCCCCTCTTGGTTCATATAAAGCAGCACACCCGCGCCGTTCACCGCGATTTGTTGCAAAGCCGCATTCAACTGCGGCCCGCAATCACATTTCAACGAGCCAATGATATCGCCCGTAAAACACGCTGAATGCAGCCGTGACAACACGGGTTCACTGCGCTTAGGGCTGCCAATTTCAATCGCATAATGCTCTGTCCCGCCATCGTCAGGGCGAAACACATGCACTTTTGCCGTTTTCGCCACTGCCAGCGGCACATTTGCCGCCGCAACCAACGCCAACGGGCTGCTTTTGCGCAAACACGGGCCGATTGATTCGAGCGGTAATCGGTGCAGATAGGGTAACGCATCCGCCGCTTCAGGCGTGATTTGTACCAAAACAGCCGCCGGTAACAAACGCGCCTGCTTACAGATCATCAAAACTAATCTATGCGGTTCACTATCGCCTTCACGGATCGCCACAAACGGCCCTTTCATAGGGCTTTGCAGATCATCAACAGGGTTTGCTACAGACCGCA
>JAESRV010000006.1 GCA_016764475.1 Amylibacter sp. | reverse complement strand
TTTGGTTGACCTGAAAATAACTGACGCCCTCATTGTCACCGGTATTGAAATCCTGAACCCGTGGAATGCCCGCTTCAACGCAAGCATCGGCAAAATCATCCAGAACTTCCCAAGACAGGCGTTGCTGTTCAACCCGCCATTCGCCGCCTGCGCCGTGCATTGCATCACCACCGTCAAAATGATCCTCGGACTTGGTGAAATACGGCAAAACATCATCCCAACCCCAGCCGGTATTGCCCATCTGCCGCCAGCCGTCATAATCGCGGGCTTGCCCCCGCAGATACAACATCCCGTTGATCGACGAACAGCCACCCAGCAATTTGCCACGCGGATACATCAAAGACCGCCCGTTCAAACCTGCTTCCGCCTGCGTGTTGAACATCCAATCGGTGCGCGGATTGCCGATGCAATACAAATACCCCACCGGGATATGCACCCAGATATAATTATCGCTTTTGCCAGCTTCCAACAATAAAACCTTATGTTTCGGATTTTCCGAAAGACGCGCCGCTAAAACCGAACCGGCCGAGCCTGCGCCAACCACGATATAATCAAATGTGCCATATTTTTCTGTCATACCGCACTATTTTACAGCCTGTCATTAAGATCAAGGCCAAACAGGAAAATACACCCAAGCCCTTGCAGAAAGCCGCGAATTATATCACTAAGATAATGAACAAGCAGACTTGCTAAAGATTTATAGGACACCCCGAAAATGGCAGACGGTAATTTAGACATCAATGCAACGCCAACACGCGACATTTCAGTACGCGATACCTTTGGCATCGACAGTGATATGGTGGTAAAGGGCTTTGCTGAAAGCTCTGACCGTGTGCCTGCAATTGACAGCACCTACCAGTTTGACCACGATACCACATTGGCCATCTTGGCAGGGTTCACCCATAACCGCCGCGTGATGATCCAAGGCTATCACGGCACTGGCAAATCCACCCACATTGAACAGGTTGCAGCCCACCTGCGCTGGCCCTGTGTACGCGTCAACCTGGACAGCCACATCAGCCGTATTGATCTGATCGGCAAGGACGCGATCAAGCTGAAAGACGGCAAACAGGTGACTGAGTTTCAAGAGGGCATCTTGCCTTGGGCCTTGCGCAATCCAACTGCGATTGTGTTTGATGAATATGATGCAGGCCGTGCCGACGTGATGTTCGTCATTCAGCGCGTGCTGGAAGTGGACGGTAAACTGACCCTGCTGGATCAAAACAAAGTCATCACCCCCCACCCCTATTTCCGCCTGTTCGCTACTGCAAACACGGTCGGTTTGGGTGACACCACGGGGCTTTACCACGGCACCCAACAGATCAATCAAGGCCAGATGGATCGGTGGTCTATTGTCAGCACCCTGAACTATCTAAGCCATGAGGCAGAAGTAAACATCGTCGCCGCCAAAAACCCCGGCACTGATCGCAAAGTGATTGAACATATGGTCACGGTTGCCAACCTGTCACGTAACGCATTTATGAACGGCGACATTTCCACCGTGATTTCACCACGTACCGTGATCACATGGGCGCAGAACGCGGATATATTCAACAGCATCGGCTTTGCCTTCCGCCTGACATTCCTGAACAAATGTGACGAGCTGGAACGCGAGACGATTGCAGAGTTCTATCAACGCTGTTTCGACGAAGAGCTGCCAGAATCGGCGGCAAGTGTTAGCTTGGGGTGATGAAAAAAACAAACGACAACCCAGCTGATCCTTTCAAAAAGGCATTGACCGACGCCACCCGCGCCATGGCCAATGATGCAGAGTTGAATGTGGCGTTCTCGGTTGACCCGTCTGGTATGACCAACGAAGTCATGCGCCTACCGCAAGTCAGCCGCCGCATGTCTTTGGACGAGGTTATGTTGGCACGCGGCACAGCGGATGCTTATGCGTTGCACAAGCGTTTCCACAATGATCGCACCCACAACCGCTATATGCCCGAAGGCACAGACGCGCGTGAAATTTATGATGCGATGGCCACCGCACGTTGTGAAGCGGTAGGTGCGCGCGCCATGCCGGGCACGGCTGGCAACATCGACGCCAAGCTGGAAAGCGATGCGATAAAGCTGGGCTACGACCAAGTCAATTCTTTCAAAGAAGTACCCATGGCCACCGCCTTGGGCTATTACCTGCGCCACATGGCAACAGGCCGCGATATGCCGCCTGCGGTGGCTAACGCGATGCAGCAATGGCAGACCCAGTTTGAAGAACGCTCGGGCGATACGTTCAAAGGTCTGGAAAACGCGATGGACAATCAGGTCGAGTTCGCCAAGTTCGCCCGCCAGCTAATTGATGATTTGGGCTACGGCGATCAATTAGGCGATGACCCCGATGATATCGGCGACGACAATGATGATAGTGCTGAACAAGAAGATCAGGACTATGAAGAAGACACCCCTGACACGGATGCAGGCGATCAAGAAGAAGACAGCGAAGAGTTTGATGATTCTGAAGATCAACAGCAATCCGCCGACCAGCAACAATCACAAGTCTCGATGGATGACCGCGATGATATGGACGGTGCCGAAGAGGTTGACGCCCCCGATGGCGAAGCCCCGTTAGAGCCACCAACCCCGCCTGCATTTTCAGACGCTGATCCGAATTACAAGGTTTTCACCGCCGAATATGACGAAGAAGAACTGGCCGAAGATTTAGCTGAACCTGCCGAGCTGGAACGCCTGCGGGCCTATCTGGATCAACAGTTGGAACCGCTGAAAGGGGCGGTTTCACGGCTGGCCAACAAATTGCAACGCCGCTTGCAAGCCCAGCAAAACCGCAGCTGGCAGTTTGATATGGAAGAAGGCATGTTGGATGCAGGCCGTCTGGCCCGCGTGATTGCAAACCCTACAACACCGCTGTCTTTCAAGGTTGAAAACGATACCGAGTTTCGTGATACCATCGTCACCATCTTGATCGACAACTCGGGTTCCATGCGTGGACGGCCCATTTCCATCGCCGCCATTTGCGCCGATGTTATGGCCCGAACGCTGGAACGCTGTCAGGTCAAATGCGAAATTCTGGGCTTTACCACACGTGCCTGGAAAGGCGGAAAATCCCGCGAAGAATGGCTGCAAAATGGCCGCCCCACAGACCCCGGCCGCCTGAACGACCTGCGCCACATCATCTATAAACGCGCCGACACACCTTGGCGCCGCGCACGTCCCAACTTGGGTCTGATGATGAAAGAAGGCCTGCTGAAAGAAAACATAGATGGCGAGGCTTTGGAATGGGCGCACCGCCGCATGGTGGCGCGGCCCGAACAACGCCGCATTTTGCTGGTCATTTCAGACGGCGCCCCCGTCGATGACAGCACGCTTTCAGTGAACTCTGCCAGCTACCTTGAAAAGCATTTGCGCGATGTCATCGCCATGGTTGAGAAACGCAAAATGGTTGAGCTGATCGCCATCGGCATCGGCCATGACGTGACCCGCTATTATGAACGCGCGGTCACCATTACGGATGCCGAACAACTGGCAGGGGCCATCACCGAACAGCTTGCCAACCTGTTTGACAATGACCCGCGTGCGGTCAAACGCAACGCCCTGAAACGAACCGGCTGATGTTCCAAACCTTCGACAGCGCAACCTCACCTGAAACGGGTGCCGCACGTCTGAAATCCCTACGCAATCAACTGGCTAAAGAAAATTTAGACGGCTTTCTGATCCCGCGCGCCGACGCCCACCAGGGCGAATATGTCACCGCGCGTGACATGCGCCTTGCATGGTTGACAGGCTTCACCGGTTCCGCAGGATTTTGTGCCGTCTTGAAAGACAAGGCAGGCGTTTTCATTGATGGCCGCTACACCTTACAAGTCCGCGATCAGGTTGATCTGGATTGTTTCACCCCCCTTGCATGGCCCGGCACGAAGCTGGAAAACTGGCTACCCAAAAGCGGTAAAATCGGATTTGACCCATGGCTACACACCCGCGCCGAGATTGAAAAACTGGGCAATGCCGGTATTGAGCTGGTGGCCACCGACAATCTAATTGACCGCATCTGGCACGATCAACCCGCTGCCCCCTTGGGTAAAATGCTGCCGCACCCGCTGGAATTTGCAGGTCAGGATCACGCCGAAAAAATCGACAATGCCGCGTCAGACCTTAGCAAAACAGGCCACAGTGCCTTTGTGTTAACCCAACCCGATGCTATCGCATGGCTGTTGAACACACGCGGTACCGATCTGGGCCAAACCCCTGTCGCGTTGGCCTTTGCCATCATCCACGCCTCTGGAAAAGTCGCCTTATTCATCGACAAACGCAAATCCAGCCCTGCACTTATCGAACATCTGGGCGATAAAGTAACGCTTTACGCGCCAGAAACATTCATATCCGAACTTTCTGCACTAAGCGGCACTATACGCTTGGATAAATCATCTGTCCCCGAAGCCATTGCCAAACGGCTTGAAGCCCAAGGCACTGAGATCATCTTTGCAGGGGATCCAACCACCTTTCCCAAAGCCTGCAAGAACGACACAGAATTGCAGGGTGCAGTGCAAGCCCACATCCGTGACGGTGCCGCGATCTGTGAGTTTCTGGCGTGGATCGACACGATCAACCCCGAAACAGGCATCACCGAAATTGACATCGTCAAAATGCTGGAAGCCAAACGCGCCGCCACGGGGCAGTTGAAAAACATCGCCTTTGATACCATCTGCGGTTCCGGCCCAAACGGTGCGATAGTGCATTACCGCGTCAACACCCAAAGCAACCGCCGCCTGCAATTCAACGAAGTTCTGCTGGTCGACAGTGGCGCGCAATATCTGGACGGCACCACCGACATCACCCGCACGCTGGCCATAGGTGCGCCCCCGCCCAAGGCCGTGCATCACGCCACATTGGTGCTGAAAGGCATGATCGCCATATCGCGCCTGCGCTTCCCCGAAGGCATCACCGGCAAAGATATAGACGCAATAGCACGCGCCGCCCTATGGGCCGAAGGGCTGGATTATGACCACGGCACCGGCCACGGCGTTGGCAGCTATCTGTCGGTACACGAAGGCCCGCAACGCATCTCGCGCCTTGCCACCACGCCCTTCAAATCCGGCATGATCGTATCGAATGAACCGGGATATTACAAAGAAGGCGAATACGGCATTCGTATCGAGAACCTGATTTTCGTGAAACCCGCCGCCCCGATAGACGGCAGCGATAACCGCAATATGCTGTGCTTCGAAACCCTGACACTGGCCCCTTTCAGCAAGATGATGATTGATCAGAGTTTGCTGACGGCAGATGAGGTGAACTGGTTGAATGCGTATCACGCACAGGTTTGGGATAGCTTGAAAGATAAGGTGAGTGCGCAGACTAAAGACTGGCTAAAAACCGCCTGCGCCGCGCTGTAGGGTGGGGTTCAAGCCGCCCTGCACTTGTTGATGCGTATATTAACCCGAGGTTATTACCATGAATTTTACTCATGAAACACTGGAAATAGTGAAGATTTGTAAGAACTTCCTTGTAGTTTATAACTGGGATGAATTAACCGATAGTAGCTGCCCTAAAGTTTGGGAGAATGTCCAATTATTTGACCCGAGCGGAAAGAAGGTTTGGACTGTAAATGGTATGAGTAATTGCCGTTATTGGAGGAACGATGTTTTTGTGGGTACTAGGGTAATGCATGGGCGGAGGCAGTTAATTTCTTTTAATGGATACTCCTATGATTTAGACATTCAGACTGGTAAAGTCACTTTTTTTGAGTTTCACAAGTGAAAACAATTGAATAGAAAGCGTAGCTATATTAACAATTTCAATTAGTTAACCAGATATCCCAACCGGGACATTGGCCTTCATTCCCCCTCTAAGAATGCTCTTCCCTAGCCGTTTCCACCAACGCCTGATTGAAAGCCC
Organism: Amylibacter sp.; assembly: GCA_016764475.1. Taxonomy (GTDB): domain Bacteria; phylum Pseudomonadota; class Alphaproteobacteria; order Rhodobacterales; family Rhodobacteraceae; genus Amylibacter. The sequence continues at coordinate 27,692 of JAESRV010000006.1, read as the reverse complement.
GCAACGCATCCACCTCATGCAAGACACCCAGTAGAACTTGGCTTTCCTGATCTTTATCATACCCCACAACAGGCAGCTTTTGTGTGTCATACTGGCCAAACATCGGCATCGCACTTTCCAGCGTTGCATGCCGATCAACAAACACCCCTTCGGCCAATAACGCCTCACAAGCCGCATCTTGATCACATTCATGCATCAATCCCGACACACTGAATGTTGCCAATAAATACGCCTGCGGCCCCGCCGCCATATGCACGCCCAAGCGTTCCAGTTGCGTTAAGAAAAACGACTTGTGCACCAAGCGGCTGGCCAAGGCGGACGATGTCGAAACCGCCACCAGTATCGCCAAGCCTGTCTGCCAATCGCCGGTCATCTCGAACACCAGCAAAGACGTTGAAATCGGCGCACCCAGCACGGCGGCGGCCACGGCGGCCATGCCGGCCAGCGCGTATAATGTGGCGTAACTTTCAAGCGACGGGAACAGCCCCAAAGCAACCCCGCCAAAGGCGATGCCGGTCAAGGCCCCCACCATCAAAGACGGCGAAAATATTCCGCCGCCCATGCGACCCGCAAACGTCACCGCAACCGCCAGAACTTTGGCGGCAACAAAACTGACGGCGACCCAAAACGTGATATTGCCGTTCAGTGCATTCCACGTGGTTTCATAACCCACCCCGATGATATGCGGAAAGGAAAGGGCAATCATGCCCAGCCCTGCGCCTGCAATCGCGGGGCGCAGCCATGCGGGAATTTTCAGGGCGGCTTGTATTTTATCGCCTATGTCTTCTGCCAAGAATATCGACTTCATCATGGTAACGGCAACCAGCCCGCAAACTAAACCCAACAGTAAAAACGCAGGCAACTCACTGTAAAACTGCAATGACATTTGTGGCAAAGAAAACTCTATCAAGTCACCGAAAATCAAACGGCTGACAATGGAACCCGCGACCGAAGCGATGACAATCGGCGCAAATGCCTGCACCGCATAATGCCGCAACACCACTTCCAGCGCAAAAAGCGTGCCCGCAATGGGCGCGTTGAATGAGGCCGAAACCGCCGCTGCCGCCGCACAACCCATCAGGTTGCGCCCTGTGATAGCGTCCGCATTCAGCCAGCGCGATACTTTGCTGGAAATCACCGCACCCAGATGCACCACCGGCCCTTCGCGCCCCGCAGAGCCCCCCATTGAAAGCGTGATCAGTGAGGCAAAAGCGGATGCCAGCCCTGCCTTGCCCTCGACACGCCCACCTGTCAGGGCCGCGCCCCGAATAACCTGCGCCACGCTGCGCGCGCGGCCATCAGGGGTGAAACGGTGCAAAATGATGCCGACAATCAAACCGCCCACGATAGGTACGCATAATATCCAGTACCAAGGCAGAAAAACCGCATGGCTGACCAACTTCATATCATCGACACCGTAAATCAGTGTTTCCAACTGATTGATCCCCAAGCGAAAAAGACTGGTGACACCGCCTGCGGCAAGCCCAATCACAAGGGCAACCAGCCAGAACTGTAGCTGCCCCATCCCCTTGTTGCGCATCACATGGGCGGCAGTCAGAACCTGATCCCTAGAGGCTTTCAATATGTTTGTGGTCTTGCGCCGCACGATTACCCCAATTAGCTCTTTTCCAAGTGTTAGTTTTTTTCTACGTTGGGCGCAATGATCGGAGAAAATAATGTCAGATATTGCCGCTGCAATCACAGAGCTACAATCGCTTTTGGGCAAACGCCTTAGCACCGCCCAAGCGGTTTTGGATCAACACGGGGCCAGCGAAACCTATTTTGCGCTAACCCCCCCCGATGCGGTTGCTTTTCCCGCCCATACCGGGGACGTTTCCCAGATTGTGAAAATCTGCGCCAAACACGGCTGCCCGATTATTCCGTGGGGTGTGGGTACATCTTTGGAAGGCCACGCTTTAGCGATTAAGGGCGGTGTTACCATCAGTTTTGCGCAGATGGATCAGATCGTACAGATCTACCCCGAAGATCTGCTGGCTGTGGTGCAACCCGGCATAACGCGTGAGACTTTGAATGAAGAATTGCGTGCCACTGGTCTGTTCTTTCCCGTTGATCCCGGCGCCAATGCCACCATCGGCGGTATGACGGCAACGCGGGCATCGGGCACCACCGCCGTGCGCTATGGCACGATGAAAGAAAACGTGCTGGCACTGGAAGTGGTACTTGCCGACGGGCGGATTATTCGCACCGGCACACGGGCGAAAAAATCATCGTCGGGCTATGATCTGACCCACTTGATGGTGGGTTCTGAAGGCACCCTTGGTATCATCACCGAAGTGACCTTGCGCCTGCAAGGCCAACCCGAAGCGATTGCTGCCGCCGTGTGTGAATTTCCAACAGTAGAGGCCGCCGTTAACACCGTGATCATGGCCGTTCAAATGGGGGTTCCTATGGCGCGGATGGAATTGATAGACGCACTTTCAATGCAGGCATTGAACCAGTACAGCCAGTTGGGTCTGCCCGAAAAACCACATCTTTTTATGGAGTTCCATGGCTCGAAAACCAGTGTTGCAGAGCAATCCGAAACCTTGAAAGAGCTGGCAACTGACATGGGTGGCAGTGATTTTCAGTGGTCTACCAAGACCGAAGACCGCAACAAGCTGTGGCATGCCCGCCATAATGCATTCTTTGCCACCAAAGCCCTGAAACCGGGTTTTTTCGGCATGTCGACAGATGTTTGTGTGCCAATTTCAAAGCTGGCAGAAGCGATAAAGGATACGGCTGACGAAGCCGCAGAACACGGTATGTTCGCGCCTATTCTAGGCCATGTCGGCGACGGTAATTATCACACGCTTTTCTTGATCGACCCTGCCAAACCCGAAGAGCTGGTTTTGGCACAAAAGCTGTCTCACAACATGAACATGCGCGCCCTTAAGATGGGGGGCACTGTCACGGGGGAACATGGTATCGGCATGGGGAAAATGAAATATATGGCAGATGAACACGGGGCCGCGTGGTCGGTTATGGCGGATATTAAACGCGCCCTTGACCCGCAGAACATCATGAACCCCGGCAAGGTTGTGCAGATCAATTAAGCTTTAAAATCAGCGGCCATACGCAATTCGCGCAATGGTCGTACCTTGGCAATAGATTGCTGATAGACAGGATGCGCTTTATAGGCCGCAAGCTGGTCTTCATCCGAAAATTCCGCATAAACGATCACGTCAACCATGCCGCCGGTCAATTCATCTGTCTGTAGATTGCGGCTGATCTCAATGTGATCCACATGCGGGTTGGTTTTCAAAAGCGACAGGCCTTCGATGATGGTTTCAACATCTTTTTTGTCTTTAGCACTGAAAAACACCACATGGCGGATCATGTTTTTATCTTTCTTTAATTCAGTAATGCGCGTGCTGCTGCACGTGCTTCATCGGTAATAACATCCCCCGCTAGCATACGGGCAATTTCATCCATACGCTCTGCACTACCGAGTTTCACAATCGAGGTCAGGGTTGTTGCACCGTCCGTGGCTTTCGATACCTGCCAATGATGATCGCCTAAGGCGGCCACTTGTGGTGAGTGCGTCACCACCAGAATTTGGCCCTTGCCTGCAAGCGTTGACAGCCGGCGCCCCACAGCATCTGCGGTGGCCCCGCCTACACCGCGATCAATTTCATCAAAGATCAAGGTCAACCCATCAGCGCGTGATGTCAGGCAAACTTTCAGGGCCAGTAAAAACCGTGACAGCTCGCCTCCAGAGGCGATTTTATTGATCGGCCCTGCGGGCGCGCCGGGGTTTGTGGACACGGTAAACATAACCGCATCCGCCCCGTCGGGGCCTGCATCCGCTGCATTTATTTCTGTTGTAAAAACAGCGGCTTCCATCTTTAACGGGGCTAATTCTTGGCCCATTTTAGCATCCAGTTCCGCCCCCGCTTTGCGGCGGCTTTCCAGCAGCTTTGCAGCCAAACCATCATAGATGTCTTTTGCTTTTGCCAGCTTTTGTTCCAGCTCGACCAAATGCCCTTCGCCCATATCAATAGCTTGCAATCTGGCGGCTAAATCTGTGGTCAAATCAGCCAAAGCATCAGGTTGCACATTGTGTTTACGTGCCAATGCGCGGATCGCAAACAGGCGTTCTTCGACCTGTTCCAACTCATGGGGATCAAATGCCAGTTGGCTCAGGCAATCGTCAACACCACGCTGCGCGTCTGCCAATTCATTCATCGCGCGCGCCAAGATTTCTATTACCGCATCCAAGCGGCCTTCGGCCTTATCGGCCACATCTTGCAACCAACGGCTGGCGTCTTGCATACGGCCTTCGGCACCTTCGGCTGATAAAGCACCTGCTGCTTTGGTAATATCATCACGGATACGCCCACCCGATTGCATCAAACGGCGCCGTGTATCCAGTTTGGCGTCTTCCCCCGCAGCGGGTGCTAAAGCATTTAATTCTTCTACCGAATGACGCAAAAAATCCGCGTCGCGTTCGGCTTCAACCAAAGCTGCGCGATCTATATTTATTTGTTTTTCCAAAGTAGCAACATCACGCCAAGCCTGCCTGATTGCACCCAGATCATGCCCGGCAAATGTGTCCAGCAAAGTCCGGTGGCCCTTGGCATTCAACAAGCCACGGTCATCATGTTGGCCGTGCAGTTCTACCAGACATTCGGAAAGTTTACGCAACACTTCGCCTGTGCAGCGACGGTCGTTTACATAAGCGGTTTTTCGCCCGTCTTTTGCATTGGTGCGGCGCAGTAACAGTTCATCATCAACGGGCAGGCCCGCCTGTTCCAGAACTAGCCGTGCCGGATGATTTTTACTTAGATCAAACCACGCGGAAACCTCACCCAAATCAGCCCCTGTGCGCACCATGTCGGCACGCCCCCGCCACCCCAGAACAAAGCCAAGACTGTCTAATAGAATGGATTTACCTGCACCTGTTTCACCCGTTAACACGTTCAAACCACGGTCGAATTCCAGATCCAGCCGTTCAATAAGTAACATATTCCGGATATTCAGACCACGCAGCATGGTGCCCCCCTAAAGCGTGGGCTTACAGCCATTCGCCTTTGATCGCTTGACGCCAGATGCGACGTAACCAACGAGAGCTTTTCTTGTTTTCGCTTTCGGTTGAAATACCTTGGCCCGTCAGCAAAACATGGCTGTCTTTGTACCAGTCACTGCCTTGGAAGTTATAGCCAAGGATAGCACCCGCAGTTTGTGCGTCCGCTTCCAGACCCAAAGACAGATAAGATTCCACCAGACGGTGCAGGGCTTCAGGGGTGTGGGTTGTGGTTTGGAAATCTTCCACCACAACGCGGAACCGGTTAATCGCCGCCGTATAGTGGCCGCGTTTCAAGTAATAGCGGCCAATTTGCATTTCTTTACCTGCCAAGTGATCCAGTGCCAGATCAAATTTCAGTAAGGCAGAGGTTGAATATTCGCTGTCAGGATAGCGTTCCACTGTGGTTTTCAGGGCTTGCAGGGCTTGAAAGGTCACACCTTGGTCACGGCTGACATTGTCAATTTGGTCATAGAAACTAAGGGCTATCAGATATTGTGCATAAGGCGCGTCATCATCGGCCGGGTAAAAATCCAGATAGCGTTGTGCCGCTGAGCGGCTTTCTTCGTACATATCCGCCTCATGATACGCAAAGGCTGACATGATAACGGATCGTTTGGCCCATTCGGAATACGGATACAAGCGTTCCACTTCGGAAAATCGCACAGCAGCACGTTCAGATTTGCGTTTGCTTAACAGGGCTTCGCCAGAATTAAAAATTGCTTCAGGGGATTTGCCTGCCAACGAGACGTTTTCCGCTTCTTTGCCTTTACCTGAACAGCCCGCAATGGCCATAGCCATAACTGCGATCAATATCAGCGACGTTTTTTTAGTACGAAAGATCATTCAACTTCACCCAAAGATATTGAAGCGAACATATAACACAGTTTGCATGCCTGCCAGTACATTCTTGAATTTATTTAACGCATTAGGGGTGGCCATGCGCATTTATAAATTTATGATATGGATCAATGGTTAACAGGTCAGAAATTTAAATTTGAACGTAAATCTTCAACCTGAATATGCGCGCCCGGCAACATTTCCGTCTGCGCATTATCACAAACAATCATTTCCCAGGCCCCCGGTGTTGAAAACAGTTCCCGAAGCAACATGTTTGTTGCACGGTGGCCTGCGCGAATGCCAGTGTATTTACCCAAGATCGGGGCACCAGCCAAAGCCATATCACCCAGTGCATCCAGCATTTTGTGGCGTACACATTCATCCGTGCGCCGGAACCCTTCAGGGTTCAGAACCGCGCCGCCATCGACGACAATGGCATTATCCAGACCGCCGCCCAAAGCCAGCCCCATGGACTGTAAAGCATCAACGTCTTTGCGTTGGCAAAAAGTGCGGCAATCGCTGAGTTCACGCACAAAAGCACCATTGGCCATTTCCAGCGTTTTTTGCTGTTGGCCAATGGCCAGATCATCAAAATCAATGGAAAACTCAATTTCCAGCGTTTCAGCCGGTTTCAGTGTAGCGGTAGTTTGATCGAACTGAATAGAGACTTCTTTGAGTATACGTATCGCACGCACAGGCGCGTCTTGGGCTTGCACACCTGCATTTAAAATCGCCTGTACAAACGGATGCGCACTGCCGTCCATGATCGGCACTTCGGGCCCATCAATTTCAATCAGTGCGTTTTGAACACCGGTACCGGCCAAAGCCGCCATTACATGTTCTACGGTAGAAACTTCAACACCTGCATCATTGGCAAGGCGCGTACACATTTGTGTGTCGTTCACACTGTCATAAAGAGCGGGGATCAGATTGCTGCGGTCTGTGATGTCAACGCGGCGAAACCAGATGCCGTATTCGGCGGATGCAGGGCGTATGATCAATCGGGCAGGTTTACCTGAATGCAGGCCTTTGCCGGTCAGTGTTACTGTTTTTGCAACTGTTTTTTGCACGGATTTCGCTCATGGGTTATTTCGTTGCGTAGTATTAACAAATTATCTCTAAATACCCAATTCACGCTTTATGACCAAATGCTACAGTGCTGGCACAATCCTGAAATGCAAAAAACGCGGGCATAACCCCGCGTTTTTAACAATATTTATCAGTGGTTTAGTTGGCTTGTCTGCGCAAGAATGCAGGAATTTCAATCCGTTCCTGATCTTCCGAGATTGCAGGTTCTTCATAATCCAATTCATCCCGAACCGCATTTATGCTTAGTTCCGCACTTGCACGATGTAGCACAGCACCCCGATTATCATTGTGCCCCGTCATTTTCGCGATCAGGCTGTTTAGGCCAAAACCCTGAGGTTTTTCAGTGCGCGTTGCAGCTTGTTCAGCGCTGGCTTCACGTCTTGGGGCCGCTTTGGTGGCCGCCGCACGTAACCGCGCCATTGTTTCTTCGCTGGGCTGGCCCGTTGGGCGGGCTTGCGGTGCTACAAAACTTGAGCGTTCATCGGTATCTTCCATCTGGAAAAAATCATCTTCAGGTGCATCTGTACGTGCTGCAGGTTGATAAGCAGGTGGCGGCATATCATTCTCTAAAGACACCTCTTCAAACTCTGGTTCGGCATCAAACAAATCAGGCTTAGAGGCCTGTACCGGTTCTGCTGCGGGCTGGGCTTCTTCAGCCACCTCTTCTTGTGGTGCCTGCTCCATGCTGACGCTTTGTGCCAAGGGTTCTTTCATTGAACGGCGTGGTACCGGAATATCGTTTACGTTCAAAGCCGCATCAATACCCGTGGCCACAACAGACACACGCATGACACCTTCTAGGCCAGTATCAAGTGTGGAACCCACGATGATGTTTGCTTCTTCGTCAACTTCTTCACGAATACGGTTGGCCGCTTCATCCATTTCAAACAATGTCAGATCATGGCCGCCAGTGATGTTGATCAGAACACCGTGTGCGCCTTTTAGCGAAATCTCATCCAGCAATGGGTTGGCAATGGCTTGTTCTGCCGCTTGGATCGCACGATCTTCGCCCGTCGCCTCGCCCGTGCCCATCATGGCTTTGCCCATTTCGTCCATAACGGCGCGAATATCGGCGAAATCCAGATTGATGATACCAGGGCGGATCATTAGGTCGGTTACGCCCTTAACCCCCTGATACAAAACGTCATCAGCCATCTGAAACGCTTCCGTGAAGGTGGTTTTTTCATTAGCTATGCGAAACAGGTTCTGGTTTGGAATAACAATCAGCGTGTCTACAACCTTTTGCAGGGCTTCAACGCCTTCTTCAGCTTGGCGCATACGTTTGGTGCCTTCAAACTGGAACGGCTTGGTAACAACACCAACGGTCAGAACACCTAATTCACGTGCGGCTTGTGCGATAATCGGGGCAGCACCCGTGCCTGTACCACCGCCCATACCGGCAGTGATGAAACACATGTGACTGCCAACCAGCTGGTCCACAATCGCTTCAATGCTTTCTTCGGCGGAAGCGGCCCCTACGGATGGGCGGGCACCGGCACCTAAACCTTCGGTGACTTTTTCACCGATTTGGATTTTGCTGGTTGCTTTGGAGGTCTGCAAAGCCTGCGCATCGGTATTGGCCACAACGAAATCAACGCCTTCAAGGTTTTTTTCGATCATGTTATTGACAGCGTTGCCACCTGCACCGCCAACACCAAAAACTGTGATATGTGGTTTCAAATCGGCCATCTCCGGCATGCGTAGATTCAATGTCATAATATAATCCGCCTGTGTTAACTGCTTTGGCCGGGTTTCCCGATCCATATTCACTGATTCGTATCGTAACCTAGTGATTCGGTCGCGTCACGAAAAATCGTGCCGATACATACAAAACTTAGGTATTTAAGCACTTTTCGGCCCAAATTTATGGGGTGTTAACCAAGTTACCAGTTATCTTTGAACCAACGCATAGCTTTTTTCAAAGGTTTCCCGCCCATGCGTTCAATCGGTAAATCAAAGTCCCAGCATTCGTCTTGGGGGTGGGCTGCATGCATCGCCAGACCAATGGTGGAAGCAAATGCAGGGCCCGTTGCGGCCTGCGGCAAGCCTTGCACGCGCATCGGGCGGCCAAGGCGCACGTTTTGGCCCAGTATTTTGCTGGCAAGCCCTTCCAGACCCGGCACTTGACTGGAACCCCCTGTCAGCACGATCCGCTGGCTTGGCAAATGATCAAAACCAGAGGCATCCAGCCGCTTGCGGGCCTCTTCCAAAATCTCTTCCAACCTTGGGCGCATCACCCCGATCAGCTCTGCTCGGCTAATACGGCGGCGGTCATGGTCAAAATCACCCGTGTTACCGCCAAGCTCGATCATTTCACGATCATCAAGTGACGTGGCTATTACCCCGCCATGCAGGGTTTTAATCCGCTCGGCGTCGGGGTATGACATTTGCAGGCCTTTTGAGATATCAGAGGTCACCAGATCACCGCCCATACGCACGTTGTCACCATAAATCATATGCTTTTTCAGGAACACTGAAATACTGGTACTACCGCCGCCGATATCAATGCAGGCCGCCCCCAGTTCCTGTTCATCTTCCACCAATGCAGAGATCGCACTTGTATAGGCGGCAGAGGCCACGCCGGCCAGTTCCATATCACAGCGTTTCACACATTTAAGAAGGTTTTCAATGGCTTGCGTATCAACTGTTAGCAAGTGCATATCCACAGATAAACGGTTGCCGATCTGCCCGCGCGGATCCGTTAGACCACTGCGATGATCCAGTGTGAAGTTCACCGGCATGGCATGAATCGTTTCACGCCCCGCCCCGTAATCAGGCATATTACAAGACGCCAGCACACGGCCAATATCCGAGGATGTTACAGTGCCGTTTTCCAAATCTATTTCACCGGCCACACCATATGAACGCGGCTCTGCCCCCGCAAGGCAGGCAATTACATGATCGACACGTACATTGGCCATTTTCTGGGCACCCTGCACCACGGTGCGAATGGCCCGTTCGGTTTCATCCATTGCCGTTATTTCGCCAAATTTAACCCCGCGTGACCGCGTTGTCGCCACCCCGATCACCCGAAAAGAACCGTGGCTGGTCATAGCACCTGCACCCAAACGGACCTCACCTTCCTCACGCGCGTCAAACTGCAAAACCATACAGGCCATTTTTGTCGTGCCCAGATCCAACACAGCAACCAAACCGCGTTGCAAAGCGTTTTGACGTTTCTGGCGCATGGCGCGCTGTGTATCGTACAAATATGACATGTTAATTATCCTCTTCTGCTGCTGTTAGTCGCAGCTTTTTAAAACCATCTAATGCGGGTGCTGAAAGCCGTAAAATCGGCTTTCTGCCATCTCTTATGTCCACGACCAGAATGTCGCGGTTCAATATGTCTTGTGCGCGGTGCAATGCCAAAATGCGCCCCAGCGCGGCAATCGGTTGATCTTCGGGCAACATTAAAACCTGACCGCGATCCAGAACCACGTTCCAGCGGCGTTCACCCTTGCGCATCAAGCCGCGCACACGGCCCGCGATGGGCGCAAGTTTTTGGAAAATCTCTAATGCTTCGGCGATATTTTGTTCTACGCCCAAGCCCGCCACCAAAGGCAGATCCCCACGATCTTGGCGCGCATCAACGCGGCCAGAGACCACACCTTGTGCATCCAGCAAGGTCAAACCATCGTCATTGCGCCAAAGCAGGGCGGGCACACGTTCAACAATGCCTACTTGCAAAACCCCCTTGGCACCAACCAGAATAGAAACGGTTTCAACCGCTTCAATATCTTCCACAGTTGTTTTCAGGGCGGGCAAATCCAGACGGAATGAACTGGCAGGGAACGTTATATTCATCGCATCGCGCACCAGCTTGTCAACCGGTTCCGATGCGCCTTGAATGCGCATTTGCTGCACCATAAATTCAGGGCGTTCTTCCATCGCGTTTTGTGCATTTTCAAAGTACGTCACAATTTTTTGCTGCACGTCAGGGTCGCGCAACCATGCCATAAGGGCCACAAAAATCAGCAGCACAGGCAGGCCCGTTCGGATCAAAGCGCGATAAACCGGCGTCAGCCACAAGCGGTGCAGTTTATACTTTACCCGGCTTGGGGCGGGATCATATGCTTTGTTCACCTGTTGCATGAGCCATCCTCTACCAACCAACGCACCAGTTTACCGAAAGGAATGCCGCTGGCTGCCACCTGTTCCGGGGCCAATGATGTGGATGTCATGCCGGGTTGCGTGTTGGTTTCCAGCAGGATCAATCCATCCAGCCCTTTGGTTTCATCCCAACGAAAATCAGTGCGCGACATGCCGCGACACCCCAGAACCTGATGCGCACGCAAGGCGTAATCCAGACAAGCATCAAAAATATCAGCGGGAATATCGGCGGGGATCACATGGTGTGATCCGCCTGTTTCATATTTGGCAGAATAATCATACCAGCCATCGGTTTGAATATCGGTCACCGAAATGGCTTTGTCGCCCATCACCGTGGTGGTCAACTCACGCCCCGGAATGAATTTTTCAACCATTACTGTTTCAGGCATTTGCGCGTTCAGGCGCGCTGGGCCTTCGCCTGCATTCACAATATAGACCCCAACAGAGGAACCCTCATTATAAGGCTTCACCACATAAGGCGCTTGCATCGGATGGCCCGCTTGCACTTCTTCTTTGGAAACAAGGATACTTTTTGCAATAGGCAGGCCAACAGACGCATATAACCGTTTTGTCTGTTCTTTATCCATCGCCATGGCCGAGGCCATCACACCCGAATGGGTGTATGGAATTTTCAGCCATTCCAGCAGGCCTTGGACGCAACCGTCTTCACCCCAACGGCCATGCAGCGCGTTGAACACAACATCGGCGTTGGCTGCATACAAGTCAGCCGCAAGGCTTGGCCCTGCGTCCAGTTCAACAACTTGAAAACCTTCATCACGCAATGCACTTGCTACTTCACGGCCAGATACCAGCGAAACTTCCCGTTCCACTGATGGGCCGCCCATCAAAACACATACGCGTGATATTGTCCTGCTCGACATACCCGCCTCTTTCACCCGCGACCATTTTTATGGCTCTTAGGGTTTTTTATTTCAGGATCGGTTCGCCGACCCGCATTATTTCCCACTCTAGCGTGATCTTACTGTTATCGAAAACCCTTTTTCGTACTTTCTCACCTAAATTTTCCAAATCTGTGGCAGTGGCACCCCCTTTGTTGATCATAAAGTTGGAATGCATCGGCGACATTTGCGCGCCACCAATGCTGGCACCGCGCATTCCCGCGTCATCAATGACTTTCCAAGCCTTTAAATCATGCACATCATCGGCAAGCCCCGTTGAACTGAAGCCTGCGGGATTGCGAAAAGTCGAGCCGCAAGAACGGTCTTTGACCGGCTGCGTCGCGGCACGTTTTTCCAGCGCATCGGCCATTTTGGTTTCTATTTCCTGCGGGTCACCTGAAGTTCCTTCCAAGATAACCGAAGCGATGATCATGCCGTCAGGTATTGTGGTTGAACGGTAGGCAAACCCCATATCGGCCTTGGTCAATGTTACCAAGGCACCTGATCGCGTTATCGCTTGCGCCTCTATGAAAACATCAGCGGTATAAATGCCATAACACCCCGCGTTCATTTTGGCAGCCCCACCAATGGCCCCCGGAATGGTGCGTAAAAACGCCAAATCAATGCCAGCCGCTGCCGCTTTGCGGGCCACATGCGCATCAAGGGCAGCCGCCCCAGCGCGTACGCGGTTATCGTCCCGTATCTCTATTCCGTTAAAGCCGCGCCCCATGCGGATAACCACACCTTTGATGCCACCATCACGGATGATCAGGTTGGAACAAACGCCGATGGGCATCACGGGAATATCCGCAGGCAGGTTTTTCAGGAAGCTTTGCAAGTCTGCCACATCGGCGGGCTGAAACAGCACCTCGGCAGGGCCGCCTACCTTTAACCATGATAAATCAGCCAAGGGGCGGTTGGCGGTATAAGTGCCGCGCACATCTGGCAGGTTTTTGATCACCTGTCTGCAACCAATCCGTTGGCCCAAGCACTGATTGTGCCGGCCCCCAGACAGATCAGCAGATCACCGGGTTTGGCTTTGGCCTTCACAAACTCGCGAAACGCGGCTTCATCCGAAATGGCATGTGCATGTTTATGCCCCGCTGCAATCAGCCCCGCGACCAAACTATCCCGGTCGGCCCCTTCAATCGGGTCTTCGCCTGCGGCGTAGACATCTGAAATGGCCACAACATCGGCATCATTGAAACAACCGCAGAAATCTTCAAACAGATCATGCAGGCGTGAATAACGGTGTGGTTGGTGTACCGCTATTACACGGCCATCGGTAGCTTGTTTGGCCGCACTCAACACCGCTTTAATCTCAACCGGGTGGTGCGCGTAATCGTCGATGATGGTCACGCCATCCACCTCACCCACACGGGTGAAACGGCGGTTCACACCTTTGAAACCTTTCAAGGCCTCAAGGATGTCTGCGCGTTTCATACCCAAGTATCGTGACACGGCAATGGCGGCCAATGCGTTGGATACGTTGTGATCGCCCGGCATCGGTAGCACCATACCGTCAATGCGTTGATCTTCCGCCTGCAAGGCAATGTCAAAATAGGCAGAGCCTTTTTTATAGGTCAGGTTTTCCGCGCGAACGTCTGCCTGCGTGTTAAAGCCATATGTGATAATGCGCCGATCATTGACGCGGCCCACAAGGGCCTGCACTTCGGGGTGATCGGTGTTGCAGATCGCCACCCCGTAAAACGGGATGTTGGACACGAATGTATAGAAAGCATCGCGCAGATTATCGAACGTGCCGTAATGTTCCATATGTTCGGGGTCGATATTCGTGACCACGGCCACGGTGGCAGGCAAGCGGTTAAAAGTGCCGTCGCTTTCGTCCGCTTCCACCACCATCCATTCGCCCGTACCCATCCGCGCGTTTGAACCATAAGCGTGAATAATACCGCCGTTGATTACAGTCGGGTCAAGCCCGCCTGCATCCAGCAGGGTTGCGACCATCGTGGTGGTGGTGGTTTTGCCGTGGGTACCGGCAATGGCCACATTGGATTTCAGGCGCATCAATTCGGCCAGCATTTCAGCGCGGCGCACCACGGGCAGGCCGCGTGCGCGTGCGCTGTCCAGTTCGGGGTTGCCGGGTTTGATCGCGGACGAGATCACCACAACCTCGGCGTCTTCCAGATTTTCCGCCATTTGCGGGAACGAGATTTTTGCCCCCATCTGTGCCAAACGATCAGTGATTTTACTGGGTCGCAAATCTGATCCCTGCACCGTATAGCCGTGGTTGATAAGCACTTCGGCAATGCCCGACATGCCAATGCCGCCAATGCCGACAAAATGGATCGGCCCTAGCTGTGTCGGTAGTTTTGTTGTTGCGTTCATTTATCCATGCCCCTTTGCCGCCAGTTCTTCCACCAGATTTGCCAAATGCCCGGCCGCTTCCGGACGGCTTTGCGACAAGGCCGCTTGCGCCATTTTAGCAGCCCCGTCCGCATCTTGCAAAACCGTGGCAATACATTTCGACAGGCTGATCGCTGTCAATTCTTTTTCAGGGATCACAATCGCCCCGCCTGCTTTTGCCAAACCGCGTGCATTGGCACTTTGATGATCATCCATCGCAATCGCCAAAGGCACCAAGATAGAGGGGCGCCCGATGATTGAGATATCCGCCACTGAAGACGCACCTGCACGCGATACAATCAGTTGTGCTTCAGACATCAGGCGCGGAATGTCGCGGAAAAAGGGTGAGATTTCGCACCGCACACCCGCTTGCGCATAAGCGGCTTCGCAGCTTTGGGTATCTTCTTCACGCGCCTGTTGTACCACGCGCAACTGCGCTTTGATTTCTTCGGGCAGTAAAGCCACCGCTTGGGGCATCATCTGCGACAATATCCGCGCCCCTTGCGAGCCGCCAATAGCCAGAATGTTCATCGGCCAGTTACCGGGCGTGATATACCCCGCCCCGTGTTTTTCCATAACCGAGCGGCGCACCGGGTTGCCCACATGTATGCCCTTGACCCCTTCGGGCATTTTTGTGGGCCATGTGCCGCAAGCCACAATATCAACCTTGGGCGCGAACTTCTTGTTCACCCGGCCCAACACGCCGTTTTGTTCATGGATCAGGCGCGGTATTTTCAGATTTCCAGCCGCCAGCATTGCAGGAATGGCAGGGTAGCCGCCAAAGCCTGCAACCACCGCAGGGCGGTCGCGCTTCATTGAACGACGTGCGGATATTGCGCCCCACAAAATACGAAACGGCACCCGCAGTTTTGCCATCAGGCCACCACGTGCGAATGTGCCAGAGTTCACCACTTCCACCTGAACCGTATGGGCAAAGCCGCCTGTGTAACGCGCACCTCGTGGATCAGTGGATAGTTTCACCCGCCAGCCACGACGCAACATTTCTTCGGCCAAGGCCTGTGCGGGAAACATATGCCCGCCTGTGCCACCTGCGGCTATGACTAAAAGCGGGGCGTCAGGCATCGCGTATAATCCTTGGGCTTTGACGGGCTTGGCCTAACAGATCGCCCATATCACCTTGGGCGCGGGTACGGGTAAATGCAAATAACAGGCCCAAGCCCAGACCAGCCGCCACCAGTGAAGAGCCGCCATAGCTGACAAACGGCAGGGTCATGCCTTTGGCTGGTAACAAACGTGCCGCCACGCCCAGATTGATCATTGCCTGCATACCGAAAAGCACCGCAATACCGGTACCGGCCAAGCGAATGAACGGATCACGTTCACGCACCAGACGGAACAACGAGCGCACGGTAATCACCACAAACAAAGAGATGATGATAAAGACCAGTATCAGCCCGTATTCCTCTGCCGCCACCGCAATAATGAAATCGGTATGCGCATCGGGCAGTGACCATTTCACTTGGCCCTCACCCACGCCAACACCGAAAAAGCCACCTTCTTGGATCGCGTTTGTGGCATAACCAAGCTGGGTGCGCGGGTCTAAATCAGGGCTTAAGAAACCGTCAATACGCCGTGCGAAGTGTTCAGAGTTATTATATGAAAAAAGGCCAGCACCCACGACGGCCACAGCCATCATGATCAATAGCAAAATTGGGGCACCTGCAATGAAATACATCACCCCCCAAGACGCCACGATCAGCATTGCCTGCCCGAAGTCAGGCTGCATGACCAAAAGGAATGCAACACTAATCATCACAAAGAAAGAAATACGTTTGCCGGGCGGGCCACCCACTTTGACCGCTGACGCCATCATCCATGCGGAAAATACGATAAAGAAGGGTTTTAGAAATTCAGACGGCTGCACAGATGCAAAACCCAATGAAAACCACCGCGTCGCCCCTTTGCCGTAGTCGGTGCCGAACACCGGCAACAACAACAAAGCGATGAAACAACAGGCAAAGCTGAAAACGCCCAAACGGCGCAGCAATACCGGCGGCATCATAGAGGTCATAATCATCGCGGTTAAAGCCACTGAGCCAAAGAAAATCTGTTTGTACACATAGTAGAACTGCGGCAGGCCGTTACGTTCAGCCAAAGGCACGGATGCGGCTAATGCCAACAGGATACCGATCAAAAAGAGTACCAAAACACATCCTAAAGAAACCCGGTCGATGGAACGCCACCATCTGGGTAAAATAGGATCAATGGGTTGTTGGGCAACCCTACCAAAAGCCATTTCAGTCATTGCTGCTGCTCGCCATTTGCCTGCCATTTAGATGCGGCCTCATTGAACGGGCCGTCATTCCCTGTTGGAATGCCATAAATTTGGGCTTTTGGCTAGTCTTTTACATAGCTTACGGCAAAAATCAGCCGTTTATCACAGCCCTTACTGCCGCCACAAATGCATCACCACGCGCTTCAAAGCTATCAAACTGATCGAAGCTGGCACAGGCGGGTGCCAGTAGCACCACATCACCCGATTTGGCGTTTTGTGCCGCCGCTTTAACGGCGGCTTCAACGCTGCCTGATTTCTCATGCGGGACATCGCTTAGTTGATCTGCGAACGCATTTGCGGCTTCCCCCACAAGATAGGCTTTCGCCACGCGATCAAACTGCGGCGCAAGGGCGGCAATGCCCCCCGCCTTGGCCTGCCCGCCGACAATCCAGTGGATGTTCTTGAACGCAAGCAGGGCTTTTTGCGCCGCATCCGCATTGGTGGCTTTGCTGTCATTCACATAGGTCACGCCTGCATGGGTAGCGATGATTTGACAACGATGTGCCAACCCGCCGTAAGACCGCAAACCCGCCTCTACCACCTTGGGGGCCATCGCTAACGCGCGGCACACCGCATAAGCGGCACAGGCATTTTGGTGATTATGCGCCCCCGGCAAGCCTTGGATATTACGCAAATCAATCGAGGCCACTTGCCGCCCTTTACGCCATTCAGCAAGGAACCCTTTGCGGGCGAAAACCGACCATCCGCGCCCTTGCAACTTGCGCCCGGATGAGATCGCAATCACCGGATCACCGGTTTTGCTGTCTTGGCGCACTTGGTTGGCCAGATAGCGGCCTTCAGGTTCATCCACCCCGATGATCGCCTTGTCAGGCCCACCTTCTGAAAACAACCGCCGTTTGGCAGCGAAGTAGCCGCCAATGCCGCCGTGCCGATCCAGATGATCAGGCGTTAGGTTCATGAACACGGCCATATCGGGGGCCAATGCGCGCGCGAGTTCTATTTGGTAGGAAGACAGTTCCAGCACCAGTATCTCGCCGTCACTTGCGGGGTCAAGATCAAGCACTCCACGCCCGATATTGCCACCCATTTGCGCAGGCTTGTCTGCCTCTTGCAAGATATGTGCAATCAGGGCCGTGGTGGTGGATTTGCCGTTTGATCCCGTGATGCAGATCACTTTTGGCATCACATCAAACTTGTCCCAGTCCGGCGTGGCATACGAGCGAAAAAACAGGCCGATGTCATTATCCACAACAACACCCATGCCCCAAGCTTTTTGCACAATGGCGTGGGCTTGCGGATAAAGATGCGGAATGCCGGGCGACACGATCAGGCTGACCACATCTTCCCACGGTTTATCTTTGTTCAGGTCAGTTACAAGCAGACCTTCTGCTTCAGCCTGATCGCGTGCCGCTTGATTATCATCCCAACAAACAGGCGTGGCCCCGCCTGCCCGCAAAGCCAAAGCCGCTGACAGGCCAGACCTGCCCAGCCCCAGAACCGCCACCTTGTGGCCGTCGTATCCGCGAACAGGGATCATTTAACGCAGCTTCAATGTAGCAAGCCCCACAAGGGCCAGTATCAAAGAGATGATCCAGAAACGGATCACAATCTGGGGTTCCGACCAGCCCTTTTTCTCAAAGTGGTGGTGAATGGGGGCCATCAAGAACACCCGTTTGCCGGTCTTTTTGAAATACAACACCTGAATGATCACCGACAGGGCCTCGACCACAAACAGTCCGCCGACAATGGCCAGCACAATTTCGTGTTTGGTGCAAACCGCAATCGCGCCCAAGGCTCCGCCCAAAGCAAGTGAGCCGGTGTCACCCATGAACACAGCCGCAGGCGGCGCGTTATACCAAAGGAAGCCCAAACCACCACCGATCATGGCAGAGGTAAAGATCAGCAATTCGCCGGTGCCCGGCACATAATGCACATCCAGATATTCGGTAAAGTCAACGCGGCCCACCGCATAGGCGATGATCCCAAGTGTGCCGCCTGCAATAATCACCGGCATGATCGCAAGACCGTCCAGCCCATCGGTCAGGTTTACCGCATTGGCAGAGCCTACGATGACAATGACCACAAACGGGATATACAGATAGCCCAGATTAAACAGGGCATTTTTAAAAATCGGCAAGGCCAGTTGCCCCGATAATTCATCGGGATGTGCATAAGATGCTGCAATCGCCGCAATCACCGCAATCACCAAGCCGATCAAAAGCCGGGCTTTTGACGAAAACCCTGCAACCGTGTGTTTGGTAACTTTCAGATAATCATCGGCAAACCCGATCAGGCCGAAGCCCGCCGTTACAAACAAAACAATCCAGACATAGGGGTTGTCGCTACGTGCCCATAACAATGTCGACACCAATAAGGTGCCAAGGATCAGAACCCCGCCCATTGTGGGCGTGCCTGCCTTGGCGATAATGTGGCTTTCAGGGCCGTCTTCACGAATAGGTTGGCCTTTTTTTTGTTTCTTTTTCAACCAGTTGATCAATGGTTGCCCAAAGATAAAGCTTAGGATCAGGGCGGTAAAAAATGCCCCGCCTGCCCTGAATGTAATGTAGCGGAATAGATTGAACACATCGCCGCCATCCGACCACTCGCTTAAAAAATATAACATGCCTGTTCCCCTGCTTTTTGTACTTTATGCACTTGTTTTCCTGATGGCGTCCACAATTTTTGAAACTTTGGAGCCTTTTGAACCTTTGACCATCACAATATCATGCGGTTTTATCAGCTCTATAATTTGTGCGGTCTGATCCGCATTTTTAACCCAAAGCCCGCGATTAGCCTTTGGCAAGGCGGCGTAAAGCCCTTTCATCAACGGGCCGACAAGATGGATTACATCCATCTTTTTCAGCGATGCCAAGTCGGCCAAAGCCTTGTGTAAATCTTTTTCGGTTTTACCCAGTTCCAGCATATCGCCCAGGATCACAACCTTGCGGCCTTTTGTATGTAATTGCGCCAAAACATCCAGGGCGGCAGCCATAGAGGTGGGGTTGGCATTAAAGCCTTCGTCGATCAATTCAATGGTGATACCATCTTGCATCTGAACCGTTTCGCGCTTGCCCCGCCCTGCGGGGGTTGTCCATGTTGCAAGGTTTGCAAGGCAGCGGTTGAAATCTGCACCGACCGCATCACAAGCGGCCAGAACCGCCAACGAGTTCATTGCCAGATGTGCGCCGGGGGCGGCTAATCTATAGTCGATTTTCTGGCCTGCCAGATCAAACACGACCTTGGTGGCATCATCCGAAACATAAGCCCCCAGAAGGCGGAAATTCGCATTCTTTGCGCCGCCAAAGGTCACGATTTGCGCGCCTGCATTTTCCGCCGCATCCTGCAAAATAGCCAGCGTATCTATATCGGCATTCAGCACAGCAGTGCCGCCACGTTTTAGCCCTTCAAAAATCTCGGCCTTGGCAAGGGCTATTTCTTCAACCCCTGAAAAAGCCGCTAGATGCACAGGTGCTACGTTGGTAATCAGGGCGACATCCAGATCGGCCATACGGGCCAAAGGTTTGATCTCGCCTGCGTGGTTCATGCCGATTTCGATCACCGCAAATTCAGTGTCTTGCGGCATCCGCGCCAGTGTCAGCGGCACGCCCCAGTGATTATTGTAACTGTTTTGCGCCGCATGTACGCGCCCCTGCCCCTTAAGGGCAGTGCGCAACATTTCCTTGGTGCCGGTTTTTCCGACAGAGCCTGTGACCCCGATGACTTTGCCTGAAATACGTGCCCTTGCGGCAACGCCCATGGCCTCTAACCCTTGCAAGACATCGTCGACAATCAACAGTGGTGCGTCCGCTGAAACCCCGTCGGGGATGCGTGAAACCAAAGCTGCCGCTGCCCCTTTTTCCAAGGCTTGCGCCACGAAATCATGGCCATCACGCGCATCCGTCAAGGCGACAAACAGATCGCCCTTTTGCAAGCTTCGGGTGTCTATTGAAACGCCTGACGCCTGCCAATCAGCCGCACATGTGCCGCCCGTTGCGGCAACGGCTTGGTCTTTTGTCCAAAGCACACTCATGCGCCCATCTCATCTAAAGCGGCAACTGAAATGCTGGCCTGTTCGGCGTCATTAAACGGCAATATCTGATCCTTGATGATCTGCCCCGTCTCATGGCCTTTGCCTGCAATCAACAGCGCGTCGCCTGCCTGTAACGCGTCCACGGCGGCCAGAATTGCGGTAGCGCGGTCGCCAATTTCATTGGCTTTGGGGCACGCGGCCATGATTTCAGCACGAATACTTGCAGGCTCTTCCGAGCGCGGATTATCATCCGTCACATAGGTAACATCAGCGTTTTCTATCGCCGCTTTACCCATCAAAGGCCGCTTGGTGCGGTCGCGGTCACCACCTGCGCCAAAGACCACAATCAGCCGCCCCAAGACATGCGGGCGCAAGGCTTTCAGGGCGGTTTGCAGCGCGTCAGGCGTGTGGGCGAAATCAACAAACACGTTGGCCCCGTTGGCCCGTGTCGCTGCCAGTTGCATCCGCCCGGGCACAGTTTCCAATGCGGCCAGTACGCCAAATACATCTGCGGGCAATGCCCCTGCGGCAATCGCCATACCTGCGGCAATCAGCACGTTTTCAGCTTGAAACGCACCGATTAAAGACAGGCGTATGGTGTGTACGTCACCGCGCCATGAAAACCGCAGGTCTTGCCCTGTCGCATCACGGCGCGTGTTGAGGATCTGCATATCAGCCCCGTCACCGCCCAACGTAATCACATCCTGGCCGCGACTTTCAGCAATCTTCACCAATTCCGCCCCTTTTGGGTCAAGCGTGTTGATCACGGCAGACCCTTCAGGGGGTAAAACCCGCGCAAACAATCCTGCCTTGGCGGCAAAATATTCGTCGAACGTGTGGTGATAATCCAGATGGTCTTGGCTGAAATTGGTAAAGCCCGCCACAGTCAAATAAACCCCGTCCAAACGCCGCTGTTCCAGCCCGTGACTGGAAGCTTCCATCGCGGCGTGTGTGATGCCTTCTTCTTTCAATTTGCGCAGCAAACGGTGCAAGGTGATCGGTTCTGGCGTGGTGTGTTTCAAGCCTTGCGCATAAGCACCTTCTACCCCAGTGGTGCCGAAATTCACCGCCTCAAGCCCAAGGGAAATCCATATCTGGCGGGTAAAATTGGCAACCGAGGTTTTACCGTTTGTCCCTGTCACCGCTGTCATTGTGGCAGGTTGCGCCCCGTAAAACCGCGCGGCAACTTTTGCCAAGGCAAGGCGTGGGTCATCGGCTATTATGAAAGGAATATTCAACTCAGCTACATCACGCTTGGCAATTTTATAACCTGCCGCATCGGTCAAAACGGCGGCAGCCTGCATGCGCATGGCATATTGAATAAATTCGCCGCCATGCACTTCAGACCCCGGCATCGCGGCAAATAAATCGCCCGTGCGCGTATTACGGCTGTCGACACAAATACCTGAAATAATCGTACCCGCATCACCACTGCCAGCGGTTGGCTTCAACCCTAATTCCTGTAAAGTTTTTTGGGTCATAGACGTGTCCCGATCAGTTTTTCACCTGCGTGTAGTGAACTTTACCACTACCTGCAACCTCTGGACGCATGTTCAAAACAGGTGCCAGACGGGTGATCAGTTCAGTGACTACGGGCACTGCCGTCCAACCAGCGGTGCGACGAACCTCGCCTGCGGCCTCTATGGTTGGTTCATCCAGTGTCAGGATCAAAACATATTTTGGATCATCAGTTGGAAAAACGGATGCAAAGGTCGCAATCACCTTGTCATCATAATAGCCACCGCTGGGTTTTGGCTTATCCGCAGAACCGGTTTTACCGCCCACGGAATAGCCCTTAACCTCACCAAAACTGGCAGTGCCGCGTGTGACCACATTGCGCAGCATGCGCATCAGGGTTTTTGAAGTTGCGTCTTTCAAAACACGCGGCCCGTATGCGGTTTTCCCGTCAACCTTTAGCAAAGTCGGGTTCACTTTATATCCACCATTGGCCAATGTCGCATAGGCACTTGCCAGATGCAGCGGCGTCACGGCAATGCCGTGGCCATAGGAAACTGTCATTGTTGACAGTTCCGACCAATTCGGTGGCAGTAACGGTTTGATATGCTTGGCCTCGGCCAATTCCACCGATGTCGGGGTAAACAGACCAAGTGCGTCCAAATATTTCTTTTGCGTGTCGGCTCCCATATTTTGTGCAATACGTGCCGTGCCGATGTTAGAGGATTTCACAATCACATCCATCACACTTAACTGTTTGCCGTAATCGTGGAAATCACGGATTTTGAACTTACCCCATTTGATCGGGCCACGTGTGTCGATCATGGTATCTTCAGTCACCAGACCTTCATCTAAAGAAGCCGCCACCGTGAACAATTTAAAGGTCGAACCCAACTCATACACCCCTTGGGCCGCACGGTTAAACAACGGGCTGTCGGATTGGTTGCCCTTGACCAGCGGTCTGGGGCGTTTGTTGGGGTCAAAATCCGGCAATGACACCATCGAGATTATTTCGCCCGTATGCACATCCATCAAAATGGCGGCGGCACCTTTGGCGTTCATGATCTTCATACCACCCTCAACCACACGGCGCATGGTGGCCTGCGCGGTCAGGTCGATGGACAGTTGCAAAGGGTTATCCACCTGTGCGGGGTCACGCATCCGGTCGTCAAAGAACTTTTCAACACCCGCCACACCGATCAATTCTGCGGCGCGCACATCTTCTTTGCCAAAGCTTGTGCCGCCCAGAATGTGGGCTGCCAACGTGCCGTTTGGATAAAGCCGCATTTCACGCGGCCCAAACAATAGGCCTGGCTCACCGATGTCATGCACAAGTTGTTGTTGTTCAGGGCTGATCTTCTTGCGCACCCAGATGAATTTGCGTTTTCCTGTGAAATTCTTAAGCAGTTTATCTGCATCAATATCAGGGAAAATCTTTATCAGTTTTTCGACGGCAGCAACGGGATTTAGAATCTTGTGCGGCTGCGCATAAAGTGCTGTTGTTATCAGATTGGTTGCTAGAACAGCGCCGTTTCTATCAATAATATCAGCGCGTTGCGAATATATTTTTGAACTGGAGGCAATCAACGTTGGCTCTTTTGGTTCACTGAGTGCAAGCACGACCATTTTACCGCCGATGGCCGCAAAGCCCAAAAAGAACGCAAGGCCCAGTATGGTCAAACGTGCTTCTGCGCGTTTGCGTAATTTATGTTGTGCTACCTGATTGCGTTTTGAGCGCTCCATCGCTTCAATATGATCGGGGTTTTCACCATGTTCGCGCGCTTCAATAACGCGCGCCAAAGGGCGCAAAGGGGTTCTGATCATGGCTGGCTTTCCCCGCTTATCGTGACCGCATCAGTGACACTGTCGATAATTGTTGTGGGGTATCCCACCATTTCACTGTCACCAAAATGCGACGGGGCCAGCGGGATCAATTTCAAGTCTTCAAAGTTCAGATCCACCAGATCGCGCAAGCGATCCGGGCGGTTCAGATAGGCCCATTCGGCTTTCAACACTGCAATAGTTTCTTTTTCAAGGGCAATTTGTTTTTGCAAAACATGCACCTGTTTCAAGGCAGCTTGGGTTTTGTAATTTTCCGTATAGGCCCAATAGGCCAGCCCGATGACAAAAGTGGCGCATACGATAAAAAACAAATTACGCATTACTGTAACCTCATACGATCAAAATTAGGCAGGCCAAGGGCCTTGGCGTCTATATCACCACAAGGTGCGGCTGTGCGCCGTGCAAGGCGCAGCTTGGCAGAGCGCGCACGCGGGTTTTCAGCCATCTCTTGTTCGGTTGGCCCAATGGCCTTTTTGCTAATCTTTTCAAATTGCGGCACGGTCGCCTGCATTTCAGGCGCATAACGACTGCCGCGTGCTTGGGTGCTGCGGGCCTGAATAAAGCGCTTCACAATGCGGTCTTCCAGTGAATGGAAAGTCACAACAGCCAATATGCCACCCTTGCCCAGCACGGCTTCGGCGGCGACAAGACCGCGCACCAACTCACCCAATTCATCATTCACCACAATGCGCAACGCTTGGAACGAACGCGTTGCGGGGTGCACTTGGTTGGGTTTTGGCCTTGGCAAGGCGGCTTCTATCACCTTGGTCAACTGGTGGGTGGTTTCAAAAGGGGTAAGTTTACGGGCTTCAACAATGCGCCGCGCAATCCTGCGCGAGGCCCGTTCTTCACCGTATAGGTACAAGATATCTGCCAAAACGGCCTCATCCACAGTGTTTACCACATCTGCCGCCGTCATGCCGCTTTGCGACATGCGCATATCCAGCGGCCCGTCTTGCATGAACGAAAATCCGCGTGCGGCTTGATCTATCTGCATGGACGACACGCCAATATCCAGCACCACACCATCCAGGGGGGCAGCATCACGTTCTTGCACCAATCGGTCAAGTTGCCCGAATGTGCCTTCGATCAACACCAAACGATCGCCATAATCGCCAGCCCATGCCTGTGCGCGTACGAAAACTTCTGGGTCGCGGTCTATTGCATAAACTGTTGCAGCACCCGCATCCAAAAATGCCCGTGTATAACCGCCTGCACCAAAAGTGCCGTCCAGCCAACGGCCTTGCACGGGGTTAATTGCATCCAAAATCGGTGCCAATAATACAGGAATATGCGGGGAAGACGGGGAAGTGTCCTGCGTCTGCGCCATGGTTAATCCCCCGTAGATGCCGTTACTGGGGCTGCGGCGCCCAACAAGACCAGCGGATCAACATTTTCTGCGTCATCATACCATTCATCCATTTTTTCAGAATGCTCTTGATGGGCTTCGGGTTGCCAAATTTGAAACGTTGTCCCTGCGGCGGCAAACACCGCCTCATCGCTAATACCGAATTTGTCACGTATGTTTTGCGGCAAAACCAAACGCCCGGTCAAATCAACCTGCACCTGAAAGGATTCCGTCAAGAATGTATGTTCAGCGCGGCGACGGTCTATGGATCCCAGCGGCATGTTTTCAATGCGCGCATCCACATCAGCCATGGCCTCAACCGTATAGCCTTCGATAAACTTGCGGCCCTTGCCGCCGTAAACCAGAATAAGCGTAGGGAACAAGCCTGTTGTCCATTCAGGATCACCCGCTTCCAGAACACGCCTAAAGGCGGCGGGGATAGATACCCGACCTTTAGCATCCACTTTGTGGGTGCTTTTACCTCTGAAACGTTGTGCCACTGAAACGGGCCTCCTTATTCATTTCTTGCCGCAGACATATTTTATGTCTTAGAACGGAAACGGCGGACTGAACTGCTGCCACTGTTCAATCCGCCGATATTGTCCCATTCGGGATGTCCAACTATGGTGCCACCTTGGGGGGGTGTCTGCTCGCAACCCACGTCGGATCTTTCTTGGATGTGGTGGGTGCCTGTATGAAACCTATTTGGATTTCAGGGTCTTGTTGCCCTTTAATATCCTCACCTCATCAATACATTCTGTATATATGGGAATTCATGGGATGCAACTGTTTTCTATGGGAATTCACTAAATAATCAATGAATTACGCCTATAGCATGAAAAGTATCTGTGTATAATGAAAAATTTATCAGTACATATAGTGTTTTTAAGGGCGGAATAACACTACATATGGTATATTAAGGTTTTATGGTAAGTTTTTCCATAAAGTACCATATTTTTCCCAAGCAGTCGGGAACATAATAAGAACATTTGTTTTCATCAGATTTAAGTCGCGAATCTTATGCCAAAACAGGGCAGTGATTCACCCGCTAATACCAAGCCCCGTCCATGACCTGCGCCTGACTTTTCCCTTGGTTTACCAGCTGTGTAAACTGTTTGGCGTAAGCTTTTTTGTAGTGATAAGGGTACACAAAACGCGGTTTAAACGCCTCAACCGCCGAAACCGCCTGTTTTGCGTCCATCGTATAAGGCAGGACCATCGGCAGAAAAGCCACATCGATATCTTTCAGCGCACGCATTTCAGGCACATCTTCGGTATCGCCCGCACTATAAATCCGCAAACCATCAACATTGACGATATAACCGTTGTCACGCCCCTTGGGGTGATATTTCTTGCGCACACCCGTGGTGTTGTAGGCAGGGATCGCTTCTATTTTAACGTTGCCGAACGTAGCCTCTTGCCCGTTACCGATAACGCTTGCCACCGCTTTCAGCTTTTTGGGCAGTTTATTATAGACAGTGGGGTTGGCCAGTATCTGCGTACCCTTGCCCAACAAAGCCTTTAGCGTTTTAGGCACATAATGGTCACTGTGATGGTGGGTCAGCAAGATCAGATCAGGGGGTGGCAGATGGGCGTAAGCCGCCGCCTGCCCCACGGGGTCATTGTAAATCACCATGCCTGGCACCTGCATGACGAAAGAGGCATGGTATATGGGATGTACGGTTATTTTACCCGTGCCCCCCTGAAACGTATCGAAACCCTTAGTTGCTGCAAGAGAGGCATAAGGTAGGATGATCGCCGCACCGATTGCTGTGGTTAGAAATCTGCGCCTTGTTTGCATGACCGTCCCTTTCGTGGTTTTCCTGAGGGTAGCTTATGCACACCTTATGTCCAGTGACCTCACGCTAAGGTGTTCAGCTTGGTAACGGCAAAACCTATCGCCCATCATAGCCGTCGTCGATAGACGAGGGCCGCGCCTGACCTTCCCCCCGGGAAGGCGCACATGCGCCCACCCAAGGTCAGGCGCTACGTGGATGATTGTGATCTTACCTCACTTTGGATGTTTATAGTCGCTCTCAACAAGCTCGACAATTATTCTGAAGTCGTTCAATTTTCTTCTGTGAAGAATAAGCTCTGAGCCATTCCTTCGCCATTCACCGTTTAAAGTGCCTGAATTTTCATTCTAAGCTTTGTCTTTGAGAACAGCCAGTAGTTCTGTACGGTCTTTAGCATTCAAATCTTCAAAGAACACTTAAATTCCATCGCCAATATCCGAATAAACATCAAAAAACTCTTGCCCAAAGAAAGCGCAAAATCTTTTATATATTTCAGGCCCATCTCTCATTTTCATCTTTTTCAATTTGTATATTATAATTTAGCGGATGGCCTGTAAGCCGGATTTTGTTCCAGGGGTTACCCCCCTTCGATGACCATTCATCTGGGCGCACCGTTACCGATACGCTCTTGCAACC
>JAESRV010000084.1 GCA_016764475.1 Amylibacter sp. | reverse complement strand
TTAAAGTGAAAGCCGTGAATACAACGATCACTAAAGGTAAAGTGAAACGTTTCCGCGGCCGGCTTGGCAAACGCAAAGATGTCAAAAAAGCCTATGTTAGACTTGAAGAAGGTAACACTATCGACGTGTCTACTGGCCTTTAAGAAGGTCACATAACGATTTAGAAGCCCTCGCGATTGCGGGGGCTTTTTTTGTTGGGGTGCTGGTTAAATTAAGTGCCTCTAGGGTATGTCCCAGTTGGGACACCTGGTTATACTGTTGATAACGTTATGTTATCTCTCAAAGATAATAACCACGTGTTGTCATATATATCTCCATTTACACCAAAGTCTGAACCTGTTCTTGTGTGAGGGCAGGTTCGAAGTGGACAGGTTGGTTCAGTCCCTTAAACGTCATCAAGTTGTTCGTTATTCAAGTACTAAAATTTTAAAATCGCGCTTGATGGTTTCGCGAATAAAATCCGCTAATTCTTGATAGATTGACGATCTGCCAGCCCCTTTGCGCCATACCAAGCCAATTGATCTTGATATGCTGCGCCCCGTTAATGGCAGTGCGACTACATCCCCTAACTTGGAGACTTCGGATTGAGCATAAAGCGCGGGCAGAAAAGTTACACCAATATTCATCGCCACCATTTGACGCAAAGCGTCCAAACTGGTGCCTTCATAATCACGCATAACCACAGCGCCAAAATCGTTACACAATGTATGAACCTGATCATGCAAATGGTAGTCGGGGGAAAGTGATAGGACAGGCAGCCCTTTTAATTCCATTGTTGAAACGGACTTTTGCCGAGCCAGCGGATTATCCGATGAAACAGCCAACAAGATTGGCTCTCGAAACAAGCGTTCAGTGACCAAATTGGATGTGCGAATGGGCAATTGAGCCAAGATCACATCATGCAGACCGGATGTTAATTCATCTTCCAGTTTATGCGGAATACCTTCGCGAATGTAGATTTTCATATCAGTATGTTTTTGATGCAGCGATGCCACCACGCGCGGTAATAAATATGGACCCAAGGTTGCTTTGACACCCAGTCGAATTGTGCCAGTCATGCCATGTTCTGCCACTTCGATAAAATCGACCAGTGATTGGGTCTCCATCAGTATATGCCGTGCACGGGTGACGACTTCGCGCCCAATGGGTGTAAAAAACACACCACTGCGACCACGTTCCACCAATCTGGCGCCTAACACTTCTTCCAAATTCTGCAATTGTACGCTTAGCGATGGTTGACTGACGCCGCAATATTCTGCGGCATGTCTGAAGTGCCCCATATCAGCCAAAGCGACCAGATATCGAAACTGTTTTAAAGTCGCTGAAGTCTTTCTCATTTTGTATCCTTGAATAAAAAATAGCGGTTCTTTTGTTTGATAGTTAATTACTATCAATATTTCAATATTAATTGTATTTACATATTGATAATTGACCTCATATAAGCTGACAGGAACACTAAGCTGTAAAATAAATAGTCATAACTGACTGTTTCAAAGCGATGATACAAAACACATCCGCTTTTACCTAAGGCCGTTCCCCTGGTCTTGGATAAAAGCAAATAGAGCGTTAGCCGCGCAAGTGGCTGGTCTTATATAACACGGGTAAACGATAACCCAAACCGTAACCAAACACCCATCGCTTGCGCGGGGCAATGTCTGAGGAATTTGTTCATGCCGAAGGAATTGATCGCAGGGTACAAGCGTTTCCAAGGCGGGTATTTAAAAGACAATCGGAAGCGGCTTGACGCGTTGACCGAGGGGCAGAGCCCACGGATTTGCTTAGTGTCCTGCTGTGATAGCCGCGTGGATCCTGCCACGGTGTTCGACACCCACCCCGGTGACCTTTTTGTTATCCGGAACGTTGCCAACCTTGTTCCCCCTTACGAGGAAGAAGGTCTGTTTCACAGTACGAGTGCGGCACTGGAATTTGCTGTCACTGGGTTGATGGTGCAGCATATCGTTGTGCTTGGCCATGCAAATTGCGGCGGCATCCGTGCGCTAATGGATAAGGGGCCCAATGACGGGAGCAACTCGTTCATCGACCGATGGATGAGCATCGCTGAACCAGTGCGCCAAGCCTTGAATTCCATGCCAGATGTCAGCCGCGAAGAACGCTATGCAAGTTGCGAGCGGCATGCCATCGCGCATTCTTTGCGTAACTTGATGACCTACCCCTGGATAAATTCGCGCGTCCAAGATGCAGTGCTGTCTCTACACGGTTGGCACTATGATCTGGTTGGCGGATCTCTGTCCTTCCTAGAGTCTGACCCCGAATAATTACAACCGTTATAACCGCCTGCAAGTGAGTTAAATTTTTGAAAGACACAAGATGAGTAAGACCGAGTTTACCGACCTGAAGCCTGATGAAGAAGGCCTGAACCTGGCCCCATGGGAACAAAGGTTTCGCCGTATCCTTACACCTTTTGAGGAGTTTTTGCATCGCCAGACCACAAGCGGTCTGTTGCTGATGGGGATGGCTGTGCTGGCGTTGATCTTGGCCAACGGACGATTTGCCGACGTGTATAACGAGGTGCTGCGCACCTATGTCAGCATCGGTTTCGGAGATTGGTCTTTGAAGATGTCATTGCACCACTGGATCAACGACGGATTGATGGTGTTTTTCTTCTTCGTTATCGGACTGGAGCTAAAACGGGAGTTTCTGGTTGGTGAACTGGCCAACCCCCGCAACGCGGCCTTGCCGATCGCAGCAGCCATCGGCGGTATGGTAGTACCGGCACTGTTCTATTTTGCACTCAACCCGGGCGGTGAAGCGGCAGTGGGTTGGGGCATTCCGATGGCGACCGACATTGCTTTTGCCGTTGGGGCAATGGCCCTGTTGGGCACACGGGTGCCCAAGGCACTGGTGACGTTTCTGGTCGCCTTGGCCATCGTTGACGATTTGGGCGCAGTGATGGTCATCGCCGTCTTTTACACCGAATCGATTGCCCTCTTGCCCCTGTCCATCGCGGCCTTACTGTTCGTGGTCCTTATCGGTCTGAACCAAAGCGGCGTTCGCAACTCAATCCCGTATTTCATGGTCTCCGTTTTGCTGTGGTACGCGCTTTTGTTGTCTGGGGTTCACGCAACGCTGGCCGGGATCCTCGGGGCCATGACTGTGCCAGCCTATCCAAAGTATAATCCCGAACGGTTCAGCGCACATGTCCGTACTCTGATGGACAGATTTGATAACAGCCATCAGCCAGGGAAAAGCGTCATGACCAATATCGCCCTGCGCAGCGAGATACAGGCTCTTAGAAGCGGCGTCATCGGTGTAGAAGCCCCGTTACAGCGGCTGGAACATTTTTGGCATATGCCGGTGGCCTTCGTGGTGATCCCGATCTTCGCATTGACCAATGCCGGTATCGCGATCGAAGTCGGTGCTTTGGGGGAAACCCTGAAAAACCCTGTCATGCTGGGCGTGTCTTTGGGCCTGATCCTGGGTAAGTTCATTGGTATCACCGGTGCCAGCTGGCTGGCGATCCGGTTCGGTGTGGCCGTCCTGCCCAGTGGAACGCGGTTTATCCAAATCGCCGGAGCATCCCTTCTGGCCGGGATCGGCTTTACGATGTCAATTTTTGTCGCCCAACTTGCCTTCAAGGGACAAGAGGAGCTGCTGCTAATGGCCAAGACAGGGATCCTCTTCGCATCGTTTCTGGCTGGTGTGACCGGGTTTATCTGGCTCTATATTGTGGGGAAACCGGCCCCTGAACCTGGGTAACAAGCCGAAGAACATCAACCAACGAAAGGGAAATCCCATGAACAGATTTACCAATATACTGGTCGTATTCAATGATGTGATTGGTGCGGAGGATGCTCTAGAACAAGCAGTATCGCTTGCCCGGGACAATGCCGCACGCTTGACGGTCACCGTGGTCTTGCGCAAAGGTGAGTATTCCCCCCAACACGTCGAAGAGACCGAAAAGCGTCTTCAGAGACTTTGCCTTGGCGTCCAACACGCTGGTGTTTCTGAAGTTCGATGGTTGGTTCTTACCGGAACACCTTTTCTTGAAATTATTCGGCAGGTTATTAGCGCCGAGCATGATTTAGTGTTCGCTTGCGCTGAATCTGATGATGTCCTCAAGCAGATTTTCTTTGGTAGCACGGCTACACATCTCGTTCGGAAGTGCCCGTGCCCAGTATGGATTGTGAAGCCGGGGCAATCCGTTCCCTATACAAGAATTCTAGTGGCTGTAGATCCGCAGATGACTACATCGAAAGATCTAATTAATACATTAATAATGGATTTGGCGGCATCACTGGCATTACGTGACAACTCCGTCTTGCACATCATGCATGCGTGGGACATCGAAGGGAAAGACCTTGACAGCATACGGTCAGAGATAACCACGCAGCAGCGTGAAGCCATCCTTAAACATCACCACGATAAACATCTTTTAGCAGTTAACAATCTCGTAGATCGCTATATGATGTCGGAAATCAATCACCGTATTCATTTGCCAAGAGGCCGCCCAGAACAGGCTATTTACCGACTTGTTCGACAGGAACAAATCGACCTAATCGTAATGGGATCGGTTGCACGAGTGGGAATTCCCGGGTTCTTTATTGGCAACACCGCCGAAACAGTTCTGGGTTCGGAGAGGTGCAGTATTATCACCGTCAAGCCGAACGGATTCGAAACCCCTGTTTCGTTGTTAGAAAAGTGATCTGTCGCTTAATGGGTGTGGATTATAGCCAAAGGTAATGATGGGCAGTGCCGGACTGTTGTGAAATTCCTTGGTGCTCAAGCCCTCGATTTTATCCAACCAGCGCTGCCGTGGGACAGCACAGCAATTTTGACCTTTTTTTGCCAATTTGGACCGCGTACTATCAGAACTTGGAATTTTCACGAAACCCGACCTTGGTTGCGGTTGGACCAAAGGTCTGTTCAGGGCTGGATGCGGGCTTGGTCAGAAAGGGCGGGCAGCCGAGCTGGCTGGAAACAGTTAACGTGATAACACCACTGATATTGTTCATATTCTTTCAACTTATTTTAATAAACGAATGCTAACCGAAGATCGCCTCCTTACTATCATCCATGTTAGTAAATTCGCATTAACTAACATATTTTTTAATTTTGTTAGTTGTGCCCTTGCGTGTTTCACCCATGTTAGTTATTTAGAGATAAGCAACAAAATATAGGAAAACGTTATTAATGACTGCCGAGCAAGAAAATGGGCGCATTGGTCAACTGGTAAAATGCTCTGCCGTGGGTGGTGAGTATTACAC
>JAESRV010000044.1 GCA_016764475.1 Amylibacter sp. | reverse complement strand
TTCCGGTAAGAGCTTTCCAAGCTCATCTTTCTGACCATCTTTTGAGTAGACAAACTGATAGATGGTCTCATGACTGATGCCCAGAGGTGCGTTGGATTCCGTCTTCAAGCGACCTGCAATCTGTTCCGGCGACCAACCCGTTTTAAGCCATTTTTTAACTTCTCTAAGCAATTCTGGAAACCTGATCAATTTGCGCTGACGTGCGCGACGCTCATCCGCAAAGCTTTGCGCTGTGACTGGAAAATAGCCGGCAGCTTTAGGGACTTCCTCATCATGCCAGAAATTGCGTTTGATCTCGCGGTAGAGTGTTGATTTATGCCTGTTCATGAGTGCGGCAATCTCTGAGATCTTGAGCTTGCGCCCCAGAAGGGCGTAAAATTGCCGTCTTTCATCCAAATCCAATTCAATATGAGCCATTTATTTTTCCTATTAAAACAACAGAATAGCACATCTGTCGCAACTGAATATAGAATGTATCGCGGCTACAATCAATAAACGCATAATGATTGTTATGTTAATTATCACGCACAACAAAAACAGACTGCTTAGAGTGGCGCACAACGCGTGCCGCGTTTGGCCCCAACAGGTAATCTTTTGTTTCAGGTCTGTGTGATGACAAAATAATCAGACTGCTATCCAGTTTATCAGCCGTGCGCATGATCTCTTTATAGATCGTGCCTTGTTTGACATCACTGGTTACAGAAATCCCAGCAGGCACGCGTTTTTTCACAAATGCTGCAAGTTCCTGTACTGCGGCCGCCATGCTATTCTTAGCGTAATCCGCCGGAAAAAATGACCCGACAAGTGCCATCCCGAAATCCGGAATGACAGTGAGTATGTGCAGATCACTGCCGTGGCTTTGCGCCAGTTCAACGGCAACGGGCATAACCTTTTTCCAGGAACTTTTCTGCGTCAAATCGACGGGTACCAATATGGATTTATACATGATCAGTTTCCTTTCTACGCTGCTTGCGCTTTTGCTTTACGTTGACGGCCAAGTTGCAGCATACAGATCAGCCCCAACAGCATAAGGGCCGGTATATAGAACAGCTCTTTGGGCAATCGGTCGCGTTTCAGCAGCACCTTGTCGATCACCAAGGGATTATCCAGTTCCCCCATTGTGAACAGACGGTCCAGTTGTTTGTGTTTCGAGTCCCACGTCAGGGCATCAATAATAACCTTGCCGTCTTCCTCTAATATCTGAAGCCCCGCATTAGTCAGACGTGTTTCGCCGTCTGACTTTTCACCAAGGTTCAAAATGATACTGGTATTGTTCGGCTTATCCACATCATCGAAATCCGGCCCGACAATTCGAATGCGCATCGTGGCATTATCCGGCATCGCTTCGGCCAGAACAATTGCTTGCCCGCCGGGTTGTTCTTCAAACGGAGGTGATACGTAATCCAGCCAGAAGCCCGGGCGGAACAGGGTGAACGCGATCAACAATAGTGCCACACTTTCCCACAGTTTGCTTTTAAACAGGAACCAGCCCATCGTGGCCGCAGCAAACAGCATCATCGCCATGGTTGCTATCACAAAGACGAATATGCCTTTTGCAAAACTGACATTCATCAGCAGCAACTCGGTGTTGAACAGGAACAGGAACGGCAACAGTGCTGTACGAATATCATAAGTGAACCCCTGAATACCCGTCTTGATCGGATCACCGCCTGAAATGGCCGCCGCCGCATAGGCCGCAAGCCCCACGGGCGGTGTATCATCGGCCAGAATACCGAAGTAGAACACAAATAGGTGCACCGCTACCAAAGGAACGATCAGCCCTGATTTCGCCGCCAAAGCCACAATCACTGGTGCCATCAACCCGGCCACAACCAGATAGTTGGCCGTGGTCGGCAGGCCCATACCCAAAAGCAAGCTCATGATGGCCACAAGGATCAACATGATCAGCAGGTTACCACCGGACAGATATTCAACAACCTCGCCGACAAACCCGTGTGCCCCTGTCAGGGAAATAGAGCCAACGATTACACCGGCAGCCGCTGTGGCAATACCGATAGAAATCATGTTACGGGCACCCGCAATGATACCGTCTACACATTCGGAAACCCCTGTTTTCAGGCGATTGAACACTTCAGACTCGCCACGAAAAATAGCTTTCAGCGGATGCTGTGTCAGGGTGATGAAAATCATCGCAAGACAAGCATAATAGGCTGACAAATGGGCTGACAAACGTTCAGGCGTTGGCAGAATACACCATAACAAGATGATGATCGGCAGCAGATAATACAGACCCGTCCATGCGGTATCGGATGCAACTGGCAACTCGGTAATCGGCGCGTTCGGATCATCGCGTTCCAGATCGGGCCGCCTTGATGCGATATAAAGCAGAACCAGATACATCACCAGTGTGATTGCCAGAACCGTGTAAACGCTCAGGCTAGGATATGCAGCTTTAACCTGCCCCAGTGTGAAATAAACCAGAACAAACAGCACACCCACGGTGATAAATCCAGTTAGGAACCCGATCATCTTTTTCGTAAATGTTTTTGTTGAAGGTGGTTTTGGCAGACCTTTCAAGTCAAGCTTACAAGCTTCCAAATGCACGATATAAACCAAAGCGATATAAGAAATAATCGCAGGCAACAGTGCGTGTTTCAGTAATGTGGTATATTCAACGCCGGTAAATTCAGCGATCAAAAACGCGGCCGCCCCCATAACAGGTGGCATCAACTGGCCGTTGGTGGATGAAGCAACTTCAACCGCTCCCGCTTTTTCAGCGGAAAAGCCTGTGCGTTTCATTAGTGGAATTGTGAATGTACCCGTGGTCACCGTATTGGCGATAGAAGAACCTGAATAAAGTCCGCTTAACGCAGATGCGATAACGGCGGCTTTTGCCGGCCCACCTTTATAGTGCCCCAAAAGCGCAAAGGCGATTTTGATGAAATACCCCCCCGCCCCCGCTTTTTCCAAAATGGCGCCGAACAGTACGAATAAGAAAATTGTCTGGGTGGATACTGCCAGTGGTTTGCCGAAGATACCTTCTTCTTGCATCCAGAAATGCCACATACCCTTAACAAAAGAGGCCCCACCCCAGTTGCCACCACCTATGAAAACATATGCCGCCAAAATGCCCGCAACCACGACCAGCGGTAACCCAAGCGACCTGTAGACAGCCATTGTCAGAACAATGATGCCAAGCACGGCAACTGTCATATCGTATTTGATATTGCTATGGCCGAAGTCGCCAGCCCGCTCCGCGATATTGGAGTTCATCAAAATCATGTACAACATGGCACCGATACCAAGCGACAGCATTATCCAATCATACCAAGGTATGCTGGTACGTGAACTTCTTTTGAATAACGGGAAGGCAAGTGTTGCCAGAACAAGAGAAAACGCTAAATGCACTTTGCGTGAAATCGACAGGTTACCGATGAACTGAAAAAAATCAATGCCGGTGGCAGTTGCCAGCATAGAGGGAAGAGGGGACGCAATATAAAGCTGGTATATAGCCCAGCAAAAACAAATCACTGGTATAAGCTTTGCTTGCCAACCTAACGGATTACGCGCACCCGTATCTACGTCTGCGACCAGCTTGTCAGCATCTGACATTGTTTGATTATCTGCCATGTATTTCCCTCCCCAAGGCAATCAAATGCGTACAATTTTATGCGCCAGCATTTGAAAATTTATTAGTATTTTTTGCAAAATTATAGCAGGGGGATTACTCCCCCTGCTACCTAAACCAGAATTACATCCAGCCTTGTTCTTTGTAATATTTAATCGCGCCAGCGTGAAGTGGTGCAGACAATCCATCGCGGATCATTTCTTCCGGTTTCAGGTTGGCAAATGCAGGGTGCAATTTCTTGAACTGGTCAAGATTATCAAACACAGCTTTTACAACAACATAAACCACATCTTCAGGCACATCAGCACTGGTTACAAAAGTAGCACCAACACCGAATGTTGTGATGTCTTTGTCATTGTTATACATGCCAGCTGGAATTGTAGCTTTACGGTAGTATGAATTATCCGCAATCAACTTATCGATAGCTGGGCCTGTTACGTCAACCAAGTGCGCTGCACATGAAGCCAAGCTTTCTTGTGTCAAAGCAGATGGGTGACCCACCAACCAGAAATAAGCGTCGATTTTGCCGTCACAAACAGCAGCACCAGTTTCCGCAGATTTCATCTCTGACGCAAGAGCCAGATCAGAACGTTGCCAGCCAAGTGCCTCTTCCAGAACTTCCCATGTACCGCGTGTACCGGAACCGGGGTTGCCGATATTCATCCGCTTGCCTTTAACGTCGCTGATATTATTGATACCAGAGTCGTCCCGCGCAATAACCGTTACAGGTTCGGCGTGTACTGAAAATACTGCACGCAGTTTTTTAAACGGGCCAGCGTCGGCAAACTTGGATGTACCGTTATAAGCGTGGTACTGCCAATCAGACTGGGCCACACCGAATTCCAGCTCACCAGCTTTGATGGTGTTGATGTTGTAGATAGAACCACCTGTAGACTCTGCAGAGCAGCGAATGCCAGTCTCTTTACGGGTTTTATTTACCAAACGGCAAATAGCACCGCCTGTCGGGTAATAAACCCCAGTTACACCGCCTGTGCCAATAGACACAAACTGTTGTTCTTGCGCAGCACCCGGCAAAGCCAGCCCTGCCGCCATTACAACACCAAAAGCAGTGCTTACAGCAGTTTTTTTAGATAGTATCTTCATTATATCCTCCCTGAAGATCTGGTTAAAAATATCGTTGCAGGCTTCCCCCGCTACCGGCCCATAATGCCGGCATTTATTACAACCCGTTTTTCGTTTTTGATTTTTTTACCAAAAATAAAAACAGAATCACAACACAAAGGAAAGCTACACTCTGGGCAAATTTAATCAACCCCCTTTTGCCACTTAATCTTGGCTTACGCCTTACTTGGTTATCAACTCCGGCCCCATGATCGCATTGGGCAGAACCGTTGAAATCCACGGAACGTATGTAATGATAATCAGGAACACGAACATGATCGCCAAGAACGGCAATGCGGCACGGACAACACCCATCATCGACATACCCGCAACCCCTGCGGTCACAAACAGGTTCAAACCAACAGGCGGGGTGATCATACCGATCTCCATGTTCACCACCATGATGATACCCAGATGGATCGGATCAATGCCCAGTTCCATCGCAATCGGGAATACCAAGGGGGCGACAATAACCAACAGGCCAGATGGTTCCATAAATTGCCCACCGATCAGCAGGATAATATTAACCACAATCAGGAACATCACAGGGCCAAAGCCATAGCCCAACAGGGCGGTGGTGATTTGTTGTGGCACCTGCTCGTCCGTTATCACGTGTTTCAGGATCAACGCATTGGCGATCACAAACATTAAGGTAACAACCAGTTTGCCGCCATCCAGCAAGGTGTTGATGGTGTCTTTGTGCCAAAGGGCTGTGACCAGTGTTTGCGGTTTTTGCAGGACGGTTGCCTTTGGTTGGCCATCTTTTTCTGCCAACGGCCCCATATCACGGTAGATGAAAGTCGCCACGATAAACGCGTAGATTGATGCAACAGCCGCCGCCTCGGTCGGTGTGAATATCGCTTTGGTTAAACCCGGGATGCCGTAAATCCCGACCATAATGATCACGATCAGCATCAGGCCCCAGAATGCTTCGCGGAAACTGTCGGCAACTTCGTACCAACCTTTCCATTCACCCGCAGGCATATTTTTGACCCGCGCCATCACATAGATGCCGATCATCAGCATGGTACCGGCCAGAATGCCCGGGATAACACCCGCAAGGAACATCCGCCCAACAGAGACTTCCACCGCCGCCGCATAAACCACCATCACGATAGACGGCGGGATCAAAATACCAAGTGTGCCCGCGTTACAAATAACACCTGCGGCAAACTCTTTAGTATAACCCGCTTGGCGCATGGCACCGATAACAATGCCCCCGATAGCCACAACGGTTGCAGGCGATGAGCCTGACAAAGCTGCGAAAATCATACAGGCCATAACACTGGCTATTGCCAGACCGCCACGGAAATGCCCGACAAGGGCGATGGAAAAGCGAATAATCCGTAACGCGGCCCCACCCGTCGACATAAACGACGAGGCTAATATAAAGAACGGAATGGCCAGCAATGTGGAATGACCTTCAAAGGCTTCAAACAGGGTTTGCGCGACAGAGGCCATTGAGCTGTCAGAAAACCACAGCAAGAACAGTATAGAAGACAAGCCAAGCGATACTGCAATCGGCACGCCGATCAGCATCAGGCCCACAACCATGACAAATAAAAGTAACAGATCCATGGTTATTTTCCCTCTTCGCTTTCGCGCAACCGCTTGGCGGCCTCTTCAACTTCGTCTTCCGCTTCATGGCTGACAATCATCATCTCAATACGGCCCGCCCACATCGCCATGCCGGTTTGGCAAAAGCGGTACAGCAGCAAAGCCATGGAAAACGGCAGTACAAAATAGGGAATAACCTTGGGTAGCTTTTCATAAGCATCACCATCATTAAACACATCCGCCAACCATGTCAGAAAAAATGGTACCGGAATATCCTGGGTTTCATACCAGCCCTGCCCACGGGAATTTTCAACAAACCCAGTGGGAAACCAACGCCCGCTTGTTGGGGGTAGATTGGCATAAGGTGCCCAGTAATCCCACGCCCCTTTCAGCAATAGCATGGCATATATAATACAGGCCAAGGCCGACAACAGCCCCATCACACGCCGCGCGTTTGGTCGCGCCATATTGACCACAGCATCCACCCCCAGATGCGCGTTT
Source organism: Amylibacter sp. (assembly GCA_016764475.1). GTDB lineage: Bacteria > Pseudomonadota > Alphaproteobacteria > Rhodobacterales > Rhodobacteraceae > Amylibacter. The sequence goes on along the minus strand of JAESRV010000044.1, from coordinate 28,038 downwards.
TTCTTGACCGCATAAGATGCGCCTAACAAAACCAGCCATGCGAACATGAAAACTGTCAGTTCAAGTGCGTAGAAAATATTAGAGTTGAACAGATAGCGTGCCAGCACATTGGCGAAAGTCAGCACTGTCATCAAGCCAAGCAATATGGCGATAAACGTTTCTTCAATGCGATCTATAAAAGCTTTGGCACGTTCCATGTGTTCCCCCCGGAAATAGTTTTGAAGTGGTGCGGCAACCGTTAGATGCCGCACCCAATTTTAAAAGACTAAGGCTTAGTCAATAGAAGCGTTAATAGCTTGTGCGGCCGCAATATTGTCTGCACCCACGTCGCCTTCAAATTTAGCCCAAACCGGCTTCATTGTATCAACCCATACTTGGCGTTGATCAGCTGTCAAAGTCACAACTTTACCACCTGCTGCAATAATAGATGCTTTGGCAGCGTCGTTCAAAGCAGTAGACTCTTTGTTACGTGCAGCCGTTACTTCCGCCACAATCTTCAGGAACTGATCGCGAACGTCAGCGTCAAGGCCGGCCAACCAATCAACATTGGTCACCAATAGATAATCAATGATGCCGTGATCAGTGTTTGTCACACCGTCTTGTACTTCAAAGAACTTCTTACCAAAGATGTTTGACCATGTGTTTTCCTGACCATCCACAACGCCCTGTTGCAATGCACCGTATACTTCGGAAAACGCCATTTTTTGTGGGCTACCACCGATGGCTTCCATTTGGGCTACCAAAACGTCAGAAGATTGCACGCGGAATTTCAGACCGTTTGCATCCGATGGTTTCACAAGCGGTACATTTGCCGACATTTGCTTCATACCATTGTGCCAGTAAGCTAGGCCTTGAAGGCCGCGCTTTTGCATGCTGTCCAGCATAGCTTGACCGGAAGCAGACGCTTGAAACGCTTCAACTGCGTTGATGTTCTTGAACATGAACGGCAGATCGAAAATGCGGAATTGTTTGGTGAATTTTTCAAACTTGGATAGTGAAGGGGCGGCTAGCTGCACGTCACCTTGCAACATGGCTTCCAGAACTTTATTGTCATTATACAAAGTAGAGTTCGGGAAAACTTCCATACAAGCTTTGCCGTTCATTTCTTCATTCACACGTTTTGCCAGCAGCGTGGCCGCAATCCCTTTAGGGTGCTTGTCTGTGTTGGTAACGTGGCTGAACTTGATGACGATTTCGCCGTCGTCACAGGCAGAGGCTGCGGCGGCAATGCTTGGAACAGAGGCAACAGCAGCAATACATGCGGCTTTTAATAGAGTTTTCATTGTTTTCTCCCATAGAAATTATCTGGGCTTTTGCCCACATGTTTAAGAATAGACCGTCTGGCTCAACTTTTAGCAAAATAAAAACCTGAAATAATTTAAACTGTTATTTATCAGTATATTAAATTTAAACACCCTCGTTAAAATACATATTGTGCGAATATTCACACAGTTATTCTTGCTATCCTCGCAGATCACAGGCTAAGTTTTCAAAGGTTAAACCCCTTAAAGATTCGCAACTAATATGAACTTCGCCCGCCTGAAATACATCATCGCATATGTTTGTATAGCCGCTCTGATTACAGCTGCAACCTTTGCGCTTTCTTATCGCAGCACCCTAAACCAACTTAGCCAGACAGGGGCAGTCAGGATTGAACAGGCCCGTGACAGATTGCTGGGCCAGTTGGCCAGTTTTCGTCAACTGCCTAATTATCTCGCCAAACACCCTATCGTGAAAACGGTCCTTCAAGACCGCACTACATCCGCAACTGCCAGTGAGTTTTTACTCAACACGGCCCTGATTTCAGGCGCGGATAATATCTTTGTCTTAGACCAGACCGGTGCCACCATCGCTTCTTCAAATTCAGACACAGTTCACAATTTCATCGGTAATAATTACGCCTTCAAACCTCATGTGCGCGCCGCTATGAACGGGCGGTTGGGGTTTTATCATGCGTTGGAGTCTAGTGATAACAGCCGCGATTTTTATATCGCGCGCGGCGTTTCACTGCCCCAAACACCCCATGCAGGCGCTGTTGTTATTCAACTGGATGTGGCTGCTTTAGAGTTTGAATGGCGCGTCGATGAAGAGGTTCTGGCCTTCTTTGATACCTACGGCGTGGCCTTTGTCACCAACCGTCAATCCCTGGCATTGCTGCGCGAAACCCCCGATCAAAATACGCCAGTTGATACCCGCCGTTATGCACAGCATACTTTACAACCCTTTTTCAAACACACGAAAAAACAAATATTCGGTCACACGCTTTGGCAGTTTAAAAACACCGATGAGCTGCCGGCCCAGGCACTGGTTATCTCAAAGTTCATTCCACAAATTGAAATGACCGCGCGTATTTTCATGGACACACAAAACGCCAAATCCACCGCCCGTATTCAGGCCCTGCTTGTCGCCGCCATCTTGGCGGTTCTGGGTCTTGGCATGTGGGTTCTTTTGCAGCGCAGACAACGCCTTGCCGACCTACTGGCAATTAAAGAAACCGCCAACGCAAGGCTGGAAGCCCGTGTTGAAAAACGTACCGCTCAACTGCGCAACACCCAGCACCAACTGATCCAAGCTGGCAAATTGACCGCCATGGGCCAGATGTCGGCGGGCATCAGTCACGAATTAAATCAACCGCTTGCAGCCATTCAGAACTTTGCCGAAAGCGGCGGTAAACTAATAGATCGGGGGCGCAATGATGATGCCCGCGATAACTTCAATCTGATCATCCAGCAGATAGACCGGATGAGCCGCATCATCCGCAGCCTGCGCGCATTCGCCCGCAAAGAAAAGGAAACGGTTGAGCCGGTTGACCTGCAAAGCATCATCAACGAGTCTATCAATCTTGCCACTGTGCGCTGTGAACAGGAAAACGTCACCATCATTAGGCAGGGCTTGGAAAAGCCCGTATTCGTCATGGGTGGGCAAGTGCGCCTGCAACAGGTGGTGATCAATCTGATCACCAACGCCATTGATGCAATGGCAGGGCAACCCGATAAAAAAATCACGCTTGATCTTAAGCAGTCAAAGGATGCGATACACTTGATTATCCAAGACACCGGCCCGGGCTTTACCGACGCGGCCCGCGTGTTTGAACCGTTTTATTCCACCAAAGAAATCGGCGCCAGCAAAGGCATGGGGCTGGGCCTGTCGATTTCCTACGGCATTGTCGGCAGTTTCGGCGGCGACATAACCTGCCGTAATCACCCATCGGGCGGTGCAGAATTTACCGTCACCCTCAAACCCGCACCAACGGGGGGGCAATGATGAAAAAGCAAGTGCTCTTGATAGAAGACGATGATGCGCTACGTGCCTCGCTCGCCCAAATGCTGGATTTAGAGGGCATCACAGTATTGCAAGCCAACGGTTTTGATCAAGCCCGGCGATCTATTCGCGCCAACTTTGCAGGCGTCATTTTATCCGATATTCGCATGCCGCAAAAAGACGGCTTTGATGTGCTGGCATATGCCCAAAGTGTTGACACCGAATTGCCCGTAGTCATGCTGACAGGTGAGGCAGATGTGCCCATGGCCCTGCGTGCGATGAAAGAAGGTGCCTATGATTTTCTGGAAAAACCCTGTGCATCCAGCACCTTACTAGATGTCCTAACCAGGGCACTTCACCACCGCGCCCTGATTACCCGCACCCGACAGATGGAACAGCAACTCAAACGCAATGATCCTGCCGCCACGTATTTTCCAGGCTCTTCCCAAGTCATAAAAGACCTACGCACAAATCTGCGGCAGGTAGCCAACCAACCCTTACACATCCATCTTTACGGCGAGCAAGGTGCTGGTAAAAAGATGGCAGGCTTTACCATTCACGCTCTGTCAAACAAAGACACTACCTTCGTTTCATACAATCTGGAAGACCCGCTTGATGCGCTAAGCCTTCCAACAGGCCCATTGGTTTTATCGCTTAAAAATCTTGAAATAACATCACCCGATACACAGGCGGAAATCCTGAAAATATTACAAACCCGCGATGGCATTAAGATCATCACAACCAGTACCAAATCCATTGAACAGCTGCGCGCAATGCACCTAAGTGAGGCACTGCTAAGTAAGCTCAACCCCGCCGAGATCAACATCCCGTCTTTAAAGCAACGTAAATCCGACCTGCCGGTTTTGTTCGAAAGCCTTGTGCGCCAAACCACCCGTGCGCTAAACACCGACATGCCGCAAATCCCGCAAAGCATTTACGCCCAGGTGATGGCGAAAGACTGGATCGGCAACATCCCTGCCCTGCGTAATTTCGCCACCACCATGGCTGTCGGGCTGAATGTGCGCAAACACCAGCCCGATGATTTCACTTTAGCTGCACAGATGGATACGTTTGAACGTTTGGTTCTGTCAGAGACTTTAAAGTGCAATAACGGCAAAGCGGGGGATGCCGCCAATGCTTTGGGCCTGCCGCGCAAAACCTTTTATGACCGCTTGGCACGCTATGATTTACGGCCCAAAGATTTCAAGGCGCCGTAATCAAAACAGCCCCGGAAAAAAAGGAAATACACCCCAAAACCAAGTTTTTTAACGGATGAGTGAAGCAGGTTTTATCTAATAATAATCCAACAATAGATGCATAACTATATGAATATACTTATTATTTTTATGTGCATTTCTACTAAACTAATTTAGTAGTTTAATGTCCTAATGATTTAGAGCCGCTTTTAATCTGGCACTTTCTGTCTGGTTTTATCGAGGGTGTTAAAATTGCTCTTGCGCTTACCCCTCATTCCTATATGTTATAGTATAACATTACATGCGAGATGCCCAAATGCCCATAGGCTTTGAACAACACGATCACACCACATGCATTCAAACCGCCCTAACATCAGCCGAAACATGCTGTGCCGATGAAGGCTTGCAACTGACTAAAGTGCGCCGCCGTGTGCTGGAACTGCTGTTGGTGGAACACAAGGCCCTTGGCGCATATGACATTCTAAGCACCCTGAATTCTGAGGGTCTTGGCTCGCAACCCCCCATCGTTTATCGCGCTTTGGATTTTCTGGTGGCCAACGGTTTTGCCCACAAGATCGAAAAGCTGAACGCCTATTCCGCCTGCTGTCATCCCGGCAAGGCCCACGCGCCTGTCTTTATGATCTGCCGCGCCTGCAAATACGTGGTCGAGGCCCAAACCGAACCGTTGCGTAATTTTTTGGGCAGCACCGCCAAAGCCGCAGGGTTTTTGATCGAACGCACCGTGATCGAAATCGAGGGCCTGTGCCCCGCTTGTCAAAAGGCCGAAGTCCTATGACCCTGCTCTCTGTTGAAAACCTGACCGTAAAACTCGGCGGTCATACCGCCCTTGCGAATGTCAGTATGTCGATCAGCAAAGGTGAAATAGTTACCATCGTCGGTCCGAACGGTTCCGGTAAATCAACGCTGTTATGCGCGATTGTCGGGGCAATCAAGCCGACCAAGGGAAAGGTTACAAAAGCCCCTGCCCTGCGCATTGGTTATGTGCCGCAAAGGTTGCATATTGACGCCACCTTGCCGATGACCGTGGCCCGTTTCATGCGCTTGCCCTATCGGGGCCGCGCCTTGAACATCACTGCAACACTTGCAATGGTTGGCCTGCACCACCTTGAAGATCAACAAATGACCACCCTTTCAGGCGGCCAGTTTCAACGGGTCATGCTAGCCCGTGCGATTTTACACAAGCCTGATTTGTTGATCCTTGATGAAGCCACCCAAGGCCTTGATCAGTTGGGTTCCGCCACGTTCTACCGCCTGATCGAAACCCTGCGCACCAAACTAGGTTGTGCCATCTTGATGGTCAGCCACGAATTGCATGTGGTGATGAGCGCGTCTGACCGGGTGATCTGCCTGAACGGTCATATCTGTTGCCACGGCACCCCTGAAGTCGTGGCCTCTACCCCTGAATACCGCGCTCTGTTCGGCACCGGCACTCAAGGCGCACTTGCCCTTTACCGCCACGACCACAATCACAGCCATGATCACGATACCTGCGATCACACCCATCATAAAGGCGAAGACCATGTTTAGCACATTCCTGATCCCCGCCCTGCTGGCAGGMYTWGGYGTTGCCATTGCCACCGCCCCCATYGGYTGCTTYGTGGTCTGGCGGCGCATGGCWTAYTTYGGTGAYGCCACCGCACAYGCCGCCATYCTTGGCATYGCSATWTCAYTGGTGCTGTCCACCAACATSTTYWTMGGCRTMYTGKYYGTCACCCTGATCATGGCSYTYRTSGTGTCRTCSCTTACMGGGCGKGGYTAYRCRATGGACACRCTTTTAGGCGTCATGGCCCACGCCGCYYTRGCYGTGGGKCTKGTKGCWATATCYTTCATCAAAGGSGYYGAWATWGATCTGCAYGATTACCTGTTCGGCGATATATCCGCCGTCACTGGCACTGACCTTGTAACAATCTGGGCAGGGGCGATCAGTGTGCTGGCCTTGGTCATATGGCGTTGGTCGGCATTGTTAACCGCCACCCTTAATGAAGACCTTGCCTATGCCAGCGGCATCAACCCCAAACGCGAACAGCTGATCCTGACATTGGCCTTGGCCGTAGTTGTGGCTGTTGCCATCAAGATCACYGGYATATTGCTGATCACCGCCATGCTGATTATCCCTGCGGCAACCGCGCGCCCCTTCAGCAATACTCCTGAAAAAATGGCTGTGATCGCCACAATGATCGGTGCCTTCTCGGCCTTTGCCGGCATCGTGGCATCCCGCATCTGGGATACACCAACAGGGCCAACAATCGTTTGCGTTGCGGCCCTATTGTTTATCTTGTCAAATCTTGCCAGGCTAACCCGCCAAACGGGGTAACCATAAAACGATAGACGGAAAGGCCACCAGCAAAGCTATGGTCACACCGTCCGCAATGAAAAACGGGGTGACACCCTTGAACACGTCTTGCACGCTCAAGTCATCACGTACACCGGCAACCACAAAACAGTTTAGCCCTATGGGCGGGGTGATCAGGCAAAACTCCGCCATTTTGACCACCAATATCCCAAACCAGATCCCCGCATACGGCCCGCTCATGCCAAAGGCACTGTCAGCGGCGGAAACAAACTCGCCCCCGTTCAGTGCCATCACCGCAGGATAAGTAATCGGCAATGTCAGCAATAACATCCCGATGGCATCCATGAACATGCCCAGCACCGCATAGGCCAGCAGGATCAGTACCAGTGTTAACATCGGGCTTTGGTCAAGGCTTGTGATCCATTCAGAGAACGCTTGCGGCAATTTGGCAAAACCCAGAAAGCGTACATAAATCAGCACACCCCAGATGATGGTAAAGATCATCACTGCCAGCTTGGCAGTTTCCATCAGCGCATCTTTTAATTGCGGCCAGCGCATACCTTTATAAACAGCCATACAGAAAACCACAAAGGCCCCAATGGCACCGCCCTCGGTCGGCGTACCCCACGCATCACCGCCAAACGGGTTGTAAACGAACAGGATGATCACCGCGACCACGATAAAAATTGGGGCGGCAGGCGGCAAAGATACAAAACGTTCTTTCCACGTATAGCCAGTTACCGGGGGGCCAAGGTTTTTGAAAACCAACGCCATGCCGATAATCAGACCCGCATAAATCAGTGCCGAAAAAGCACCGGGCACAAAACCTGCCAGCAGCAACATACCCACATCTTGTTCCACAATAATTGCATAAATTACCAGAATGGCAGAGGGTGGAATAAGTGACGCAAGCGTACCCGCCGCCGCCACAACACCCGCCGCAAAGCGTTTATCATAGCCAATCGCCAGCATCTCGGGGATCGCAATCCGCGCAAACACCGCCGCCGTGGCAACAGACGCACCTGAAACCGCCGCAAAGCCTGCGGTCGCAAAGATAGTGGCTACTGCCAAACCGCCCGGCAACCATGCTACCCAACGTTTTGCCGCCTCAAACAGGGCTTTGGTCAAGCCTGCATAATAAGCCAGATAGCCGATCAGAATAAACGTCGGGATCAGTGACAGGGCTTGTGATGACACCTTTGAGTGTGGCACTTGCCCCGCTGTTTTAGCCGCAATCGTCAAAGCCTTCAAAAACTTGTCAGGCGCATAGCCGAACTTCGCCCAGAAAATCCAGACCAGCCCGACAAGACCAGCCATTGCAGCAGCAAAGGCCACCCGCATCCCCAGAACAACAAGTACAAGCATACCCGCACTTACCGCAAGACCAATATCAATAGGTTCCATAATCTCTACCCTTGTTAACCCGACACGTGGTCGGCTTCTCTCAACGCTTGCTCAGCCGCCGTCTCAATGATCGGGATCGCAACAGGAGAGGTTTCATTTCGAATAAAAGCACTGGCGTAAGCCACCAGTTGCAACGTAAACCTGACACATAAAGTACCAAAGGCTATTGGTGCCAACAGCTTGGCAGGCCAAAGTGGCAAGGCAATATCCATCGAACTATCACGGCTCCACAGCGGTTGGCCAAAATCAAAGCTGCGCCCGAAATGCGCCCATGCCCCCCATGTGATCAGGATCATCACAACCAGCATCAAAAACACCGTGACAAATTCCGCCGCCCACAATGCCCGCCCGTGCAAGACCCCCACAACAATATCCATCCGGATATGGCCGCCATCGCGCTGCGTATAGGCAACCCCCATGAACGCGATCAGCGGCATGGCTTGTTCAATCCAGTCCACATAACCGGGTAATGGCTGATTGATCGTATGACGGCCAGTGACCGACACTACCGCCAAAATCATCAATGAAAATACCGCTAAACCGCTTAGCAACGCCAACCAGCCTTCAAAGCGGTATAGCTTGCGGTCTAATTTGCTTAATAAACTGTCATCCTGAAGAACTGAAGATCTTCCAGCCATAACAACGCCCCCTTTAAAAAAAAGGTTGCCGCACAGATCCGCGCGACAACCGTTATCAGTCAAACAAAGTGGCCTACTTGCCAACCATGCCTGTTACCAAGTCGTACAGCTCTTGCGCCGGTAGACCTTTGGCATTCATGTCAGAAATCCAAGCCGCAGCCGCAGGGCCGGCAACCGCCTCTTTAAACGCTGCCAGTTCAGCACCTTCATAGGTAATAGACTCAATGCCTTTTTCCTTCAGCGTTGGCCCCCATGCATCCATAGTCTTACCATTGTAAGTTTCAATGTAGTAATCCAAGCTTTCGTCAATAGATCCAAGTAGGGCTTCACGGTTGGCGTCCGACAGGGCATTCAACGCATCAGTGTTTGCAACCACAGGGCAGTTTACTGTGCCGGGGTTCAAATTAGTCGTCCACCACTTGCCGGTTTCAACAGTGCCGTATGACATATGTGCGTGTGGCGCAAAAGCCACCGCTTTGACAACACCGCTGTCCAGTGCTTGGCGCACTTCGGTTGCAGACATAGACGTAGGCACAGCACCAATGGCCGCCATGGCTTTACCAACACCGCCCGTTGCCCGCACAGCCATACCTTTAAAGTCAGCCAAAGTTTTTGGCGCATCGCCCACACCGATAAGGTTATATTGCGGCAGGGGTGACGGCATCAGCAATGTCGCGTTCCAACGCGCCAGATCGGCCACAACAGCAGGGTGCTTGTAAACAGCCTGGCTGATCCTGCGTTCTTCATCCAATGAAGACACACCCAGGAACGGCAGTTCCAGAACGGTAATGGATGGGTTTTTATCGCGGTGATAACCGGCACAGAACTGCGCCATTTCAAACGCACCAATAGAAATACCATCAAGGTTCTCTTTATTCTTCGACAGACCGCCATAAGAAATGTTCAGCGTGAAATCACCGTTGGTTTTTGCAGAAACCAATTCGGCCAATTTTTCCACATGCTCGGTAAACGCACGGCGTTTGCCCCAAAGCGACACGTTCCATTCAACGGCCAAAGCTTCACCGGCAAATGCAGCGGCCACAGTCGCCATGGCGATCATTTTAAAGTTAAATTTCATGTTTTCCTCCCAGAAAATCCAATGCGATCCCCAAGGGGGGAATCGGCCCATAGGCGTAGGCTACACTAAGAGTGCATGTTTTGAGTATGAGTATTTTTGTGCGCTTAAACCACCTTGCCCTGCGGATTTCCGCAGGCTGTATTTAAAGAAATCTGGGATCAGGTAAAAACAATACAACAGGCCCAAAATACGCTCTACAATTTTGCGATGCTTTAAAACCAGTAAACTAGTTTAGTAGTTCTGTAGCCCCAGAAGTTTCAGAGACATATTTAACAAAATCCGTTTTGTTAAAGTCTCTTAAAGCAGTTTTCCCTTGTCCAGCCCAAGCTTGACGATCTTCTCATTCAGCGTCCGCCGCCCGATGCCCAAAGCCTCAGCCGTATCATCCATACGCCCGCGATGTGCCTGCAACGCCCGCCCGATCAACTGCTTTTCAAACGCCGCCATGGCACCGCGCAGATTTTCAGGCATATCATCACTGTCATCCGAAATCCGCAAAGCATCCACAACTGATCCACCCCCGCGCCTTGCCGCCAGCACACAACGTTCCGCCACATTGCGCAATTCACGCACATTGCCGGCCCAATCATGTGACAGCAATGCCGATATGTCAGCGGCAGTTTGTTGCGGCGGATTAATCTCATACACCTCCGCATGGCGCCCGATGAAATGTTCAAACAACAACGCAATATCATCCTTGCGATCTTGCAAGGCAGGCAATTCCAAAATAAGCGTATTCAAGCGGTGATACAGATCTTTGCGCAGCATTCCCTGATCTAGCGCCCCCTCAATATTTTCATTGGTGGCCGAGATAAACCGAATATCCAGCCGCACCTGTTCTCCCGTTGCAGCCAATGTCATCACTTGGGTTTCCACAACCCGCAACAACATCGCCTGCACCTCGGCCAAGGCCGCCGTGAACTCGTCCAGAAACAAAGTCCCCCCATTGGCTTTGGCAAAAATAGCATCAAACCCCGCAGGGTTCAGTACAGCGCAGTTAATCGCCACAAACGATTTGTCTGACCGCGCAGACAAGTTATGCAAAGCGTTCGCCACCAGCTCTTTACCTGTCCCCGTGGCCCCTAAAATCATCACGTTGGTTTCCAGCCCCGCGAAATCAACAATGTCATCGCGCAGGCGTTTTACAACCTCGGTATCGCCCAGCAAAACCCGGTTCAGCCCCGCTTGTGCTGATAGGCGTTCACGCAACCGGTCGGTATTTTTTTGCAAACGATGTTGCTTGGCGGCATGTTCCAGAATTCCCAACAAACGGCGCGGGTCAAACGGCTTTTCCAAAAAACTGTAAGCCCCGTCCTGTATTGCTTCCACCGCCATGGGAATATCACCGTGCGCCGAAATCATCACCATTGGCGGCGCATTTTGCCCTTGCAGGCTTTGCAGCAGATCCAAACCTGTACGGCGCGGCATACGCACGTCTGACAAAATCACATCAGGCTGCAATTCCCCTATCTTCTGCTCCGCCCCTTCGGCCGAAGGCAGCTCGCTAACCTGCCAGCCCGTGCGCGACAACAAATGCACCAAAGATTGGCGCATCTCTTTGTCGTCATCAATAACCAGCACATGAAACTTCGCCATATCTATGCGTCCTTTTGCAGTTCAGGCAGGGCAATCACAAACTCGGCCCCGCCGTCTTTAGCATCTTTAGCAGTTAAGCTGCCGCCATGTTCCTGAATGATAGACGCCGAAATCGCAAGCCCCAACCCCATACCTTCCCCCGATGACCGCGTGGTGTGAAATGGCTCCGACAACTGATCAATCGTCTGCCCTTCCAACCCTGCACCCGTATCAATGATACTTAAAACCATCTGACCGTCAGTCGTTTTACCCAGATCAATCACCACTTGGCGATCCGTCAAATCCTCTACCGCCATAATCGCGTTGCGCACCACATTGATCACAACCTGCTCCAGCCGCTGCTGGTTTCCCATCACCAGCATATCTTGTTCCGGCAGGTTCTGAACCAGTTCAACCTGACCCTCTTCCAAGTCGTGTTTCAACAGGCCCAAAGCCCCACGCACCACGTTTTGCAAAACCACAGGGGCCATATCCTCACCACGATCACTGGCAAAAAACCGCAACTGTTTGGTAATATTTTCCATCCGCGCCACAATCGACGATAATTGCCCGGTCAACCCGCTATGCGCCCCCTCGCCTGCAATCTCTTCGGCAATCAGATAGTTTTTCATAGCCGAAATCGGTTGCCCCAACTCATGCGTAACCGAGGCCGCCAATTGCCCCAAAGCCGCCAGTTTACTGCTGCGTTTCAACTCTTCTTGCGCCCGCGTCAAACGGCGTTCGGCTTGACGGCGCACTTCAATTTCGCGCTGCAATCTTTTGCGGTCTTTTTGCGATGCAGCCAACGCAAAACGCAACCGCCCTGATCGCCATGCCAAAAATGCCAAGGCTGACAATGCCATCATACCAGCGGCCACCGCCACAACCAATAAGGCGCGTTCTTGAATGGCGCGGGTATCGCCCAGATAGCGAATGGTCCAAAGCGGGTTTTGCAACTGCGCTTGCAATGACAGGAATTTCCGTCCCCCTAAAACCGCTGTATTTTGCGCAGGCATTTGCCAATCTAGCACCCGTAATTTTTCTTCGCCGAACTGACGCTCTTCATAAATCTCGGCACGCCTCACATCACTTAACGCGGTCAAACTGCGATACCGCCATTCTGGCCGCGATGATAAAACCACGATGTCATCTTTATTAGACACCAAAATCATCTCATTAGTCTTTTCCAGAATTTCCGTCAGCCGTGTTAAATCCAGTTTCACCACCGCCACCCCGATGGGCGTGCCTGATCTTAAAATTGGCGCAGACAGAAAATATCCTGCCCGTGAAGTTGTCGCCCCAATGGCAAAAAGGCTGGCACGTTTGCCTTGCATGGCTTCCTGAAAATATTGCCGAAACCCATAGTTCTTACCCAAAAAAGTCGGCGTCTTGGCAAAATTCGACGCCGCAATCGTCAACCCTTGCACATCCATCACATAAATTGCTTCCGCCCGCGCGTCTTGTGACAGTGTTAACAGCTCTTGATTTAAACGCGCAGAGGGGCGTGATTGCACCGCATTTCGAACCGTGATTTTATCGGCCACAATCACTGGCAAATGTTCCAACCGCTGCAACTCATTTTCAATCGTTGTGCGATAAAGTGACAGCTTGGCGGATGCCTGACGTAACTCCAACGTACGAAAAACCGATGATGCCGTATAGAACAGCCCCGTCAATATAATAACTGCCACCACTGACAATATCAGCGGGGCAGTGAATTTAATGCGGGTTTTATTTTGGGCCATCATCCGCGACAGAACGCTTATTTTCAGTCAAAGAGTCAATGCTCTTTTAAGACGCGTATTTTTTCGATCAACCCACGCGTTGATGAATTCAGGCTTGATAGGTCAGCCCCGTCATCCAGCATCGAGGCTAATTGAGTGGCCATAACCTTGCCCAGTTCAACCCCCCATTGATCAAATGAATTCACATCCCAAATCACCCCTTGCACAAACACCTTATGTTCATAAAGCGCAATCAGGCGGCCCAGACTATAAGGTGTCAGACTGCGATCCAGCAAAGATGTGCTTGGCCGGTTGCCCGGAAATGTGCGGTGCGGCACAAGGGCCTCAATCCGTGCGGGGTCAACCCGGGCCTCAACCATTTCAGCACGCACCTCTTGGCCCGTCTTGCCAAAAGCCAAAGCGTGAGATTGCGCCAGAAAATTTGCGGTCAAAATATCGTGCTGATCCGCCAAATCAGAATTTGCCTGCGCATTGATCATAAAATCTATAGGCACAATATCAGTGCCTTGATGGATCAACTGGAAAAATGAATGCTGCACATTCGTGCCTGCCCCGCCCCAAATCACCGGGCCGGTTTTTGTGGTAACATCTGCACCACTTTTAGTCACCCGCTTGCCGTTACTTTCCATATCCATCTGCTGCACATAAGCGGCAAACTTTTCCAACCGTTGGCTATAGGGGATCAAACCTACTGTTGGGCAACCCATAATATTGCGCCGCCAAATCCCGATCAATGCCAGCAGCATCGGCAGGTTTTCTACCATAGGGGCCGTTTTGAAATGCTGGTCCATATCACGAAATCCGCCCAAGAACGCACGGAAATTTTCGCCACCAATAGCCATTGCCAAAGATAATCCGATAGAAGAAGTCAGCGAATACCGCCCGCCTACCCAGCCCCAAAACCCGAACACGCGTTCGGGCGCAATCCCAAACGCCGCAGTCCCTTCAAGGTTTGTGGAAACAGCCGCAAAATGCGCCTTTGCCGCCCCCGCCCCAAGGGCCGCTTCCAGCCAGTCCTTTGCGGATTGCGCGTTGGTCATGGTCTCTTGTGTGGTAAAAGTTTTCGACGCCACAATAAACATCGTGGTCTCAGGGTTCAGCCCAGCCAACGTATCCGTTAAATGCGCCCCGTCAATGTTCGATACAAAATGCACATTCGGCCCGCCTACGGAAAAATCAGACAATGCCCGCACCGCCATCACCGGCCCCAGATCAGAGCCGCCAATGCCGATATTCACAACATCGGTAATCCGCCCCTCTGCCCGCACGTCATCGGCAAACTTCAAAAAAGCATCCAGCACAGGGATCACAAGATCAGCTGTAGCCTGCCCGTCTACCTGATATCCATCCTCAGGCACCCCGCGCAAAGCCACATGCAAAACCGCACGATCCTCTGTCGTATTGATATGCGCGCCCGCAAACATCGCATCACGGCGGCCTTCAACATCAGCCGCGCGTGCCAGATCAAACAAATGCGCCATCGCAGCCGCATCCACACGTTCCTTGGAATAATCAATCGTAAGGTCATCAAGGCTGGCGGAAAACCGTGAAAACCGCACGGCATCATCTTCAAACATTTCACGCAAATGCACTGATTGCAGCCGATCCCAATCAGCCGCCAATATTTTCCAAGCGTCCGCAACTGTTTTTACCATGTCTTGCCTCGTTATATCATTTTGACAAACGTTACTCACACATAGACCTTAAGACAAGTTGTTCACATCAAAGTTACCTTTGCTGGGTTTCCCAGTTCGGATGCACCCAAGGCTGTGCATTGGATGGCGCCAATGGCACTTTCCCCAAAATATGATCCGCCGCCTTTTCACCTGTCATAATAGACGGCCCGTTCAGATTGCCGTTGGTAATACGCGGAAAGATCGAACTGTCCGCCACCCACAGCCCATCCACCCCGATCACGCGGCATTCAGGATCAACTACCGCCATCGGATCATCCAAAGCACCCATCTTGCAAGTACCACAGGGGTGAAACGCACTTTCCACATGTTCCTTGATGAACCCGTCCAGCTCATCATCGGACTGCACATCCACACCGGGTTGTATTTCAGATTTCACAAACGGCTTAAACGCCTCTTGCGCAAAAATCTCGCGGGTCAGGCGGATACAGGTACGAAAATCCTGCCAATCTTCATCGCGGCTCATATAGTTAAACAATATCTTTGGCGCATCTTTCGGATCAGCCGACGCCAAAGTCACAGCCCCGCGTGATGCTGATCGCATCGGCCCCACATGGGCCTGAAACCCATGCCCTTCGGCTGCAACCTTGCCGTCATAACGCACCGCAATCGGAATGAAATGATATTGAATATCAGGATATTCAACGCCCGCTTTCGACCGAATGAAAGCCGCACTTTCAAATTGGTTAGAGGCCCCTAACCCCGTCTTGGTAAACAACCACTGCGCCCCGATCATCGCTTTGGAAAACAGGTTCCAGTGTTTATATAATGTAATCGGCTGCGATGCTGCCATCTGCAAATAAAGTTCCAGATGATCCTGCAAGTTCTGCCCCACCCCCGCGCGATCAGCCACCACATCAATACCGTGTTCGGCCAGATGTGCCGCAGGCCCGATGCCTGACAACATCAACAATTTAGGCGAGTTTATCGAAGACGCCGCAATAATCACTTCGCGCCGCGCGGTTATGGTTTCAACCGTGCCACCGCGTTTAACCGCCACACCAACGGCGCGACCATCCTTAATCACAATCTTTTCAGCTAACCCCTTAACCAAGGTGCAATTCTGCCGCTTCAAAGCAGGTCGCAGATACGCGTTTGCCGCAGACCATCTGCGCCCCTTGTAAACCGTCTGCTCCATCGGGCCAAAACCCTCTTGCTGCGCGCCATTATAATCGCCCGTCACTTGGTAACCGGCCTGTTGCCCCGCATCGACAAAGGCCTGAAACAGCGGATTATCCCGCGCACCACGCGTCACATGCAAAGGCCCGTCTGAACCCCGCCAAGCAGCATCCCCCCCGTGCCCGCCACCATCCCAGCTTTCCATCCGTTTATAATATGGCAACACATCCTTATAGGCCCAGCCCTTGGCCCCACTTTTATCCCAATGATCAAAATCCTTGGCGTGCCCACGCACATAAACCATGCCGTTAATTGACGATGAGCCACCGATCACCTTGCCGCGCGGCGTCACCAAACTGCGCCCGCCCAGATAGGGTTCAGGTTCTGAACTATAGCCCCAGTCATACATCGGCATGTTCATCGGATAAGACAGTGCCGCAGGCATCTGGATCAAAGGCCCCGCATCGGTGCCGCCATATTCGATCACGATAACCGAATGCTTGCCATCCTCAGATAGGCGGTACGCCATCGCACAACCGGCAGAGCCGGCACCTACAATGATAAAATCAGCTTCCATTATTGATATTCCTATTCGCCATTGCGCCAAGTTTCAAAACTTCATGCGCAATTGCTACTTAAATTATATTGACTGACCAGTCAATCAAAATACAACATTCAAACCCTTGCCCTTGTGTAAATAGTAGTATTTGTTAAGAACAATATTTGTTAGGATACCTATATTACCCCATATTTAAAGTTTACAAAGACTTACGCGTTAGAAAAACCACATGTTTAAAATATCAAAGCTCACACAGGCCCGAAAACAAGGTAGCAGCCTGCTTTTTTCAGTCGGCCTGTTTAGCATATTCGTAAATATCCTGATGCTGACAGGGCCTATATTCATGTTGCAGGTTTACGATCGCGTCCTAAGTTCGCGCTCTCTTGAAACCCTGACAGCCCTTTTTATCTTAGTTGTACTACTATATGCATTCATGGGTTTTCTGGATTACGCCCGTGGCCGAGTGATGGCCCGATTTGGCGCACGCTTTCAATCCTATCTTGACGAAGCCGTCTTTCAAGTCACCATAAAAAACGCCATCGTTGAAAGTGACCGCGCAAAACCTTCTAACGGTCTGCGCGATATTGAAGCGATACAAGCTTTGCTTTCCACCCCCACAGCATTTGCCATCTTTGACATTCCGTGGACACCGCTATTTATCGGGGCCATTTTTGTGTTTCACCCCCTGTTAGGCTGGATGGCCGTTGCAGGTGGCGTGTTCCTGTTATCCATTACAACCTTGAACCAGCTGACCACAAAAAGAAAAGTTCTAGATGCGGCCATTAAATCGGCACAGTCCCACGCATTTGCAGAAAACGCCCGCCAATCAGCTGAAGTGATCCATGCGCAAGGGATGCAAAGCGTCATCACAAAGCGCTGGAAACAAAACCGCGATGCAAGTCTGGAAGCGTCTATTCATTCCAGTGATTTCACAGGTATATTTTCAGCTTTAACCAAATCTTTTCGCCTGTTGCTGCAATCCGCAATGCTGGCTGTTGGCGCCTATCTTGTGCTTAAAAACGAACTGACACCGGGGGCAATGATTGCAGGCTCTATTCTATTAGGCCGCGCCTTGGCCCCCATTGAAATGGCCAATGGTGGTGCGCGCCAGAAATGGCTGGGAATCCCTAAGCACAATTCTGGCAAACAACCCGGAAACCGACCCGAAAATGCACCGCGCAAAACCAAAATCACATCTGATCATCAAAAACCTCAGTATTGTGCCGCCGGGCGAACGCAAGCCCACCCTGACAGGTATAAATTTTGAGGTCAGACCAGGCGAGGCATTGGGCGTTATCGGCAAAAGCGGTTCGGGCAAATCCACCTTGGCCCGCGCCCTTGTCGGCCTATGGCCGCCCGCCGCCGGTGAAATCCGTCTGGACGGGGAGCTTATCCAAAATTACGATCCGGAATTGTTTGGCCAGTACATCGGTTATTTGCCGCAATCCGTCAGCCTGTTTCATGGCACTGTCGCAGAAAATGTGGCCCGTATGTCAGAAAACCCTGATCCTGAAAGGGTCAAAGCGGCAGTGAAAATGGCCCATGCGGACCAACTGGTCAAATCTCTGCCCGAAAGCTTTGACACCATTATTCACAATGGCACAGGGCGTTTGTCCGGCGGGCAAATGCAGCGTCTTGGCCTTGCACGCGCGCTCTACAACGATCCCACATTGCTTATTCTGGACGAGCCCAATGCCGCCCTTGATACGGATGGTTCACAAGCCCTGAATGCTGCCATTCGTACTTTCAAAGAACAGGGCAAGATCGTGATCTTGATGACCCACAGGCCCATGGCTATTTCTGAATGCGATCATTTGCTTTATCTCGAAGATGGCCGCCAACACGCGTATGGCCCGCGCGATAAAGTGCTTAATTCCATTGTGCAAAATGCCAAAGACGTCGGCAAAACAATCACACAGGGTAAAGCATCATGAATCTGGCCGCAAAATCCAAAGCCCCCGCCAACAAATGGTCGGCAAAAGGGCCTTTGACCATCGGCTTTACCAGCATAATCTGCCTTGTCCTTGGTATCGGTGTTTGGAGTGTGAACACAAAAATCGCGGGGGCGGTTATTGCCAGCGGGCAAATACAGGTAGAAGCAAACCGTCAGGTAATACAGCACCCCGACGGTGGTGTGGTAGGCCAGATCAATGTGCGCGACGGCGATATTGTAAAGGCAGGCGATATTCTGTTGAAATTCGATGACAGAAGGCTCAAATCCGAACTTGCCATTGTAGAAAGCCAGTATTTTGAACTGCTGGCCCGCATGGCTTTGTTTGAAGCTGAACGTGATGACAGGGCTGATCTGGTTTACAATGATATCTTGATCTCTCAATCCAAAACCGATGCAAACATTCAGGCCCTGATGGATGGGCAGGTAAGCTTTTTTACCGCACGGCGGGTTTCTATGGGAAACCAAAGAGACCAGTTATCTGAACAGAAAATCCAGTTGGGCCGCCAGATAGAAGGCGTAAACGCGCAGATAAAAGCAAATGAACAACAGTTGCTTCTTTTACAAGAAGAACTCGTAAGCGCACAATCTTTGCTGGATAAGGGATTGGCGCAAGCATCGCGCGTGCTGGCCCTGCGCCGTGAAGATGCGCGCATAGCTGGCCAAATTGGTAGCCTGACCGCCGATTTAGGGCGTTTAAGTGCAGGCATTAACGGGATCAATATTCAACTGGTACAACTCGATACGGGACGCCGCGAAAACGCTATCAAAAACCTGCGCGACATCAGCTACCGCACCATTGAACTATCTGAGCGCCGCGCTTCTATTTTACAGACCCTGTCGCGCTTAGACGTTCGCGCACCCATGGGTGGTATTGTTTACGGCAATCAGATTTTCGCCCTGCAATCAGTTGTGCGGTCCGCCCAACCGATGATGTACATCATCCCAAACGACCTGCCCCTAGTCGTGCAAGCCCAAGTTGGCGTCACACATGTCGATCAGGTATTTATCGGCCAAGACGCCACCTTGAATTTTGCCGCTTTCAGCCAACGCACAACCCCGCAAATATACGGAACCGTCACCAAATTATCCGCTGATGTGTTAACCGATCAGGTGACAGGCGCAAACTATTATCAGGTCGAACTTGTCCCCAAACCGGGCGAGTTGGAAAAGTTGGACGGTCTGGAACTGTTGCCCGGCATGCCCGTTGAAGCTTTTTTGAAAACAAACGAGCGCAGCACATTTACATATCTGGTAAAACCGGTGACAGATTATTTCAACAAAGCATTTCGTGAAGAATAGGCCCCGCCTTGGGCCATTTGCCACACTTAACCACAAAATTTTAAGAATAATATGGCGATTCAGCGGTGAGTATGCCAAGAGTTAACCCAATAAAAGGTGTGGAATACAATTCGATGGCAAAAACGCGCGTACTCTTAGCAGGTTTAACGGCAACTTTAACTCTGGGGCTTGGTGCAAACGGCTCTTTTGGCGGGCCGCTGTCTTTTACCCCATCATACGAACAGGCCCCAACACCGATCATACGCCATAACCCGCGCGATACCGATGCAAGCTGGCTAAATGATGCAAACGTCAATCAAACCGCGCGCAAATACCTTAACAAAGTCCTGCGCCCTGAGGGGTTGCGTGTTGAAGCTTTGCTTCTGAAGCCCAGAAGTGCCGAACTGCGGTTTCGCAATGGCCGCTATAATGTAACCCCGCAAGCACTGGGGCGCGCGGCGCGCGCCATGGCCAACGTCATGCCCGCATCTGTTTCACAGTTTGTACTAACTCCTATCGTAGACGGATTGCCGGTTTCCTCGATCACATTCCAAAGAACTGATCTGGAAAATTTTGAAAATCACCCCAATGGCACAAAACTGTCTTTTGAAAACGCGGTGATCTCAGACCCCGTAACAATGCCGCAAGGTCTGCAATATGATCCGTCACTTTATCCAAAGTTTTCTTGGTCACTGGGCCCGTATGTTGAGTTTAATCACGATGACCTGACATCATCCAATCAATACAGTGTGCGCGCACGCGCCAATGCTAAATGGAATGTCTTGCCTGGCCTTTCGTTAAGCGGTGCAATCACCAAAGAATTATTTGGCAATGTGTCTACCAACACACCGTCCACCTCAACCCTACAACACGTCCGTTCTGACCGTGGCCTATATATTGAACGCGGCGACCCGTCTGTTGAAACGCTGAAAGCGGATTACCTGTTCAAAGCCGCCCCTTCAATTTACACCCGTATTTCCGCAGGCTATCTGGAACGCTCCTTCGGTGGTGTTTCAGGCGAAGTTCTATGGAAACCCGCCGCCCAAAACTGGGGCCTTGGCCTTGAAGTAAACCGCGTAAAACAACGTGCTTTTGGCAATGTTTTCGGTTTTCAAAGCTATGAAGTCACTACAGGTTACGCGTCTGCCTATTTTGAATTCAAAGACGGCATATCTGCACAACTCGATGTCGGTCGCTATCTGGCCGGTGATAATGGTGCCACTATTTCTATCGACAAACGTTTTTCAAACGGTTGGTCTGCAGGCGTTTTTGCCACCAAATCCGATGCCAATGTTGCAGAAGATACCAAAACAGGGTTCCGCGTAACCATCCCGCTGAACTGGGTTATGAAAACCCCCAGCCGTACAAGCTATGATGTTGC
The DNA here is from genome assembly GCA_016764475.1 of Amylibacter sp. Taxonomy (GTDB): domain Bacteria; phylum Pseudomonadota; class Alphaproteobacteria; order Rhodobacterales; family Rhodobacteraceae; genus Amylibacter. The sequence continues at coordinate 6,842 of JAESRV010000044.1, read as the reverse complement.
ATTCGGCAGTACCGGTGCCGATGCAGGCTCGCGGCTGCGCTTGAATAACCGCCTTTATGATAAGGTGCGCGAATATCACCGCACTGAATTATATGACAGCTGGGCACGGTTTTGGCGCTGATGCGACGGTTAATCGGCGCATTCCTAATTCTTTCCTTAGTGGGCAGTTGTGGCTCTAAAGGTGATACCAATGCCGCAGGGCTGCGTGAAACACTGATCGCGGCGATTAAAGCCCGAAGAGACGCCAAAAAGAACGAAGGCAAGCCCAAACCCCCGCCAACCGCATTAACCCGCGAGGCGATTGCACATATCAAAAAGCCCCTATTGCGTATCAGTGCCCAAACGCTTGGCGTGAAAACCCTGTTTGCCCAGGTCGCCCAAAACGGTGCTTACCGCACTTACCTGAATAACTTGAAAATGAGCGTGACCTACAACAATGGCATCATCACCGCGACACGCGGTTTTGGTCTGGATCTTTTGTCACAGGGAATTTCCATTCCCACCAAAGAAATTTTTGCCGAAACCAATGCGCCTAAATTTTATTCCCGCACCCAACAACAGCTGGCAAAATCCAAGAAAGTAGTTGAGCTGAATTATAATTGCGTCTTGGAAAAAGGCGATATCGAAACCATCACAATCGTTGAAATAGAATACCCGCTGATAAAATACACCGAAACCTGCCGCAACAAAGATCGCGCATTCAATAATTTTTATTGGGTAGATGACGATACCAGACAAATCTGGAAATCCGCACAAGCCATCGGGCAGCAGGCCGGGTTTTTCATCACCGAAGTATTGGTACCATAAACGTATATATAGACCTCGGCAAAACCCTGAAAATCCGTTTCGCAAAGGGTCCTTTGAAACCGCTACTAAACCAGTAAACTAGTTTAGTAGTAATGAAACACAGCATATTCATATGGTCATGCACATATTACTGAATTACAACCTCTTGAAACTTTCCGTCATATACACCTTGGTAAATCTGGTTTTTGGATGCTTTGCCTTTTCTCGGGTCAAATATATACGCTTTGCAGCATATTATCCAAGTATACGCTCTATATACAACTCACTGAAACATAGCTATTATGGCCCTAGATCAATAGTTAATAATTGAGAAAAATATGGGCAAACTACCGACAATCGGCACACTTTGGGTGGGCGATACATTAAGCTGGCTGGAAGAGTTATGCCTTCAGTCTTTCCTTGATCACGGTCATGAGGTGGTGCTTTTTAAATATGAAGACGTGGCCAATGTGCCCGCTGGCGTGCGCATTGAAAATGCCGCAGATATCCTGCCCGCCGATAAAATAATCCGCCACGCTAAAACCGGCAGCCCTGCATATCACGCTGATGTTTTCCGCCTGCATATGCTGAAAAATACTGATTATATCTGGGCCGATACAGATGCCTTTTGCACCCAACCTTGGGACGTCAAAACAAACGGGCATCTTCACGGCTGGATTTCGGATGCTGATCTGGTCAACAACGGTGTTTTGGGCCTGCCTAAAAACAGTAAAACTCTGGCAAAGATGTTTGAATTTACCAGCGACGAATACCCCATTCCACCTTGGTTCAAAGCCTCTAAACAAGAACAGCTTCGCAGCCTTAAGGCAAATGGCGAAGGCGTGCATGTTTCGCTTTTGCCTTGGGGTGTTTGGGGGCCTAACGCCCTGACATGGTTTCTCAAAGAAACCGGTGAGATCAAACATTCCTCGCCAGGGCACATTTTATACCCCCTGCCCTTCCCTAAAGCAGGCTTTCCCCTAAACCCGCGCAATACGCATAAAGTTGAAAGTTTTATCAAAAAAGATACCCTTTCAATCCACCTGTGGGGTCGCAGGTTCAGAAATATTGCCGCTAAATATAATGGCCGCCCGGAACCGGGTTGTTATATTTCCAATATGCTTGAACGCCATAAAATAGATCCAACCAGGACATCATACCTTATGCCAACTCCCGCTGAAAAAGACGTGACTGTAAACGTACCTCAAAACATTGACTTTTCGATGTTCACCGATGCAGAGGTCGGCAATATTATTCTTCAAAGGTCAGAAGTTGGCTCTGTCAAAAATGAAATAAACGACTGGATTGCCGGCGATGACACAGCCCTTGTAAAATACGCCCGCAAAAATAAAGACCGTATCCTGCAAGAAGCCATGGCCGTTGCTTGCCGCGAATGCGGGTTCTTTTTGAAGGCTTCTGATTACCTGAACCCCACAAGCATCGCCGACATCGGTTGCGGTTATGCCCTTGCCGATCTGATTCTATATCGCCGCTATAAATGCGATATTATCCTGATAGATATAGAAGAAAGTTCTAATCGCCATTTTGGTTTCCAAAGTGACGGTGCGGGCTACGCCAGCCTTGCAAAAGCACAGGAATTCCTGGTTAAAAACGGTGTGCCGAAAGAAAAAATACAACTGGTTAGCCCTAATAAACAAGATGTCGCCGACATTGGTAAAGTTGATCTGGCCATCAGCCTAGCATCTTGCGGCTTCCATTACCCGATCAATTCCTATGACACATTCTTCCGCAGCCAGATTTCTTCCGGTGGGGGTATCGTTCTGGATATTCGCAAAGGATCCCACGGTATCAAAGCCATGAAAGAATATGGCGAGGTTACCGTTTTGCGCAAACACCCAAAATATTCCACTGTGTATGCACAAGTGGAAACGGTAGAAGTTGCACCTAAAAAGACCAAAGCCTGATCCGAAAAGAAACAACATGATAGCCCAGCACGAAAAGGCCATACTGCAATCACTGGATGTGGATGATGTTGTGCATTTTGCCGATATCAACTTTGGTGCGCCAGAACTGGCCATTGCCCTTTATAAACGCTACGGCTGCAAAATTGATGTGCTGACAGTTGACGATAAATGCCGCTTCATTGAAGCGGATAAAGCCAGCACAAAAGCCTACACCGATTTGCTTGTAAAATCCGGCGTCGATAAAGCAGCCATTCATATTGTCGACCACCGCAAGACGCTGAAAACATATGATGTGCTGGCGTCCGTAGATAATTTTGGCACCAAGTATAAAATCAAGTTTATCGACAAGCTTCTGAACAAATCACTGCACGCCATGTCCCGTGTTGTTCTGACCATTAAAAAAGGCTCCGGAAGCTACCCTTTTCTAAATCAATTTGGTGGCTGCAACACCATTGCCTTACCCACATCCAACACCTTTGGTCTGGTCATTCTATCAATCGAACCCAGCTCGGAACCCGATCAGGAATGGTCATCCATTGCAAAAGAACTGGCGGGCAAAGACGGTTTTTTTACCGATTGCGGCGAACATTCATTCCTTTACATCCCGCGCGGCAAAACCCTTGTTGTCACCTTTGACAATCTGGATATAGCCATGACCAAACGTGATACCCGCAGGCCTTGGGGTTTTGAATTTATCGAAGGCCAAAACTGGTCAATGCTGGGCGTCATGGCAAACGGCTGGACATGGTTCCGTGATCCCGCCGTCACTGCAGAATTTGACCGCCTCAAAGAAAGCGGATTTTTCGAACAGTTTGACCGCGTTGTATTTTACGGTGCCTCTATGGGGGGCTATGCGGCGGCCGCATTTTCTTCTGCCGCCAAAGGCGCCACCGTTTTTGCCATCAGCCCCCAATCCACTGTTGATAAATCCATCGTCCCTTGGGAAATGCGCTATAAAACCGTCTGGCAACGTGATTTTACCGGCCCCTATGGCGATGCCGCCCTGGTCAGCGATGACGCCCAAACCGTTCACATCATGTATGATCCCTATGTCCAATCAGATGCAGCTCATGCAGCGCGTTTCAAGGGTAAAAACGTCAAATTCTGGCGATGCCCGCATCTTGGCCACCGCTTGGGCTCATCCCTTTCCCAGATGGGTATTTTAAATCAGATTGCCAGCGAATGTATTAACGGTAATCTGGATAATAAAATGTTCTACGGGCTTTTGCGCAAAAGACGCGGCTTTGCGCGTTACCTGCGCGAATTATCCAACCTGGCACTTGAAAAAAACCATATCGGCCTGGCAACCCGCGTTAGTGAATTTACTGCAAGACAAGGATATGGTAAGCTTTCAAGACAAATAATAGGGCGGATTAAGTCCCTTAAATCTGCCTCTAAGGATTAATATGGAAATCAGAATTTACATCGGCGGCCATCAAGCTACTATGCAACATTTTGTTGATACTTTAGAGGCCAATAAAAACGCACTAGCCGCCGCAAAAACGGCATTCATTACACCACATGACACTACATACTCCGATATTTTCAAAGCGTCAAAAGCCATCCGAAAAAATGGCAACCCACATTTTATACAACAGGAATTTTTACAAAAATACACATCTACACAAGATATCGAAAAACTTATTTTTATTGATAACCGCATTATCGGCTCAGACCACCGCATGTTTGAAAAGGAACTTTTTTATCCAAAGCCGGGCGGTTTCATCAAACAGATCCAAGTATTATTCGAAAATTTTCCAACGCACCTGTACATTGAAACACGTGACATCGCCAGCCTTTTACCTGCCAATTACTATAACAGAGTATTTAATAATACACCCGACAGCTTTGAAGCCTTTTTAACCAAGTTAAACCTGGAAGATTTACGCTGGTCATCCTTTATTGACCGCGCCCAGGGGCGCAATGATGCAGCGGTTCCTATTACAGCATGGCGCTATGAAGATTATCCTTATATCTGGCGTGATATTGCCGGGGCCATAACCGGCATCCCCAAATTTCAGGATTTTACCGGCCCCCCGGAAAAACCGGATTTGGATGTAAATTTAAATGTTGCATTGTTGTTTTACAAATACACCCAGAAATATCCCGTTAAGTCACAGGATGAATTTGATACCCTTAAGACATTATTTCTGGAACGCGATCTAAGTGCTTCTAACATTGTGGGTAACCCACATTGGACACCGGAAATCATTCAAGGCTTAACCCACAGCTATGAAGATGACTGGTACTATATCGAACGTATGGAAGACGTTAAAGTAATCCAGCCACGGGTTTTTAACTAGGGCGCAGCATAACCGTTCGGGTTCTGGCTTTGCCATTTCCAGGCAGTTTCACACATATCCGCCAAATCACGCGTTGCCTGCCACCCCAGCAGGCTTTCAGCCTTGCTGGCATCCGCATAGCACGCCGCCACATCGCCCGGGCGCCGCGCAACCACCTCATAGGGTACAGGCTGCCCTGAACCCTGCTCAAACGCCTTCACAACGTCCAGAACCGACACCCCCTGCCCCGTGCCCACATTGATCGCCTCACAGCCCTTATGCGCCTCAGCATAGCTTATAGCCGCTGCATGGGCCTTTGCCAGATCGACCACATGGATGTAATCACGCACACCTGTGCCGTCTTTGGTGTCGTAATCCCCGCCGAACACCTGTAGCTTTGCACGCCGTCCAACCGCCACTTGACTGACAAACGGCATCAGGTTGTTCGGGATATCATTCGGGTCTTCACCAATCTGCCCGCTGTCATGCGCCCCCACAGGGTTGAAATAGCGCAGCAGCACCGCACTGGCACCTTCGCGCGCCGCACACCAATCACGCAAAATATGTTCTACCATTAGTTTGGTCTGCCCATAAGGGTTGGTGGCCGCCAGCGGATGTTTTTCATCCAGCGGCAGATATTGCGGCTCGCCGTAAACCGTGGCCGACGATGAAAACACAATGCGTTTGCATCCCGCCGCTTCCATACCGCGCAGCAACGACAATGTACCAACGACATTATTCTCATAATACATCAGCGGCTTTGCAACACTTTCACCCACCGCCTTTTTACCGGCAAAATGCACCACCACGTCAGGTTTGAAATCAACCAAGGCTTTTGCAAGCGATCCCTGATCCAGAACATCCCCCGTCACTGCCTGAAATGTTCGGTTGCTCAACCGTTCAACCCGCATCAATGCCACGGGCGCACTGTTCGAATAATCATCATATACGCAAACCTCATGCGCCTTGGATAATATCTCCAACAAAGTGTGGCTGCCGATATATCCGGCCCCGCCTGTTAAAAACACCCGCATCAGTTACCCTTTTCTTTCCGCCGCACCGCAATCATCATTTGCGCCAAAGACGCTGCAAATCGCGGTGATAAATCCGACCGTGTCAGGCTGGCAATACGTGTAAACAATCGTACACCTTCCATATCCTCCAGCACAGCTTGCGCACAATCTTGATGCCAGACAACCCCGGCACTGTGCAAATCACCCAGTTGTTTGTCCGCCAGCCAGCTTTGTATTTTTTCTTTTGTGTCAGCTAGATTACGGTGAATGGTTACATCTTCCACCTGATTGAAATTACGATCCACCCAATAGCCCAAATCCAGTTGCTTATCAGACCGGTTCGGCAGGCCACGCAGGGTTTTTGCCATATACGCTTTCGCTGATTTGACTGAGTAATGATTGATACAAGCCAGCTCAATCCCGCCATTGGCCCCATATGTCACCGTAGCCTTATCCAGATATTCCGCGCCCAGTACAATGCCAGACCCGTTAACCCACTTAATCTTGAAAGCATCTTTCTCAACCCGCTTTTTCGGGCGATGCACCCCCAGCTTTTCATAAGCCCCGTCATTCTTGAACAACGTCTTGAACATCGAGCTGGTAATAGGCGCATAGCACGGAAACCGGGCGCATTTGGTGAACTGCTCGATCACCGGCATATCCTCAATCTGCACCCGCCCGTCATTACCGTACATCCGCCAGGTCAGTGCAAAAGCCGTAGCATCAGGGCATGCAGCCAGTAAATCATCCAGATGCCCCCCCGCAACTTTGACATTCACAAATTCGTCCACATCCGCAAACAGCAACCACTGCGCGTCCGCCTTCATCGGGTGCTT
>JAESRV010000145.1 GCA_016764475.1 Amylibacter sp. | reverse complement strand
GAAGTTGCGGATTTTGGATATATCAGTCATGGATGGGGATATGATATGGATTGGGGGCGTGGTCAATGGGTTGTAAGGGATAGAATGATCTGGCAGGCTAGGGCAAAGGTGATATTGAGAGTATAATGGTTGAAGTTTCCAATGAAGACGAATTTGAAGAATGGCTAAAGGGTCAAAATCAGCCTGTCCATATTGCAATTGCCACCCGCGCCGCCTTACGTAGCTTTCCAGTTGCAATTGTAGCCATAGCAGACAAGAAAGAACAACTTCATACAAAAACACTTTCCTTATTGACAGGACGTGCCATTCTCACGTCCGCAGTTGTATGTAATGCGCCAACCGACGATGTGAAGGCCGCAGCACGTTCCTCCGCCGATTCCATCACCGATTACACCGTCTTTCCCGTCAACGATTCCATCTTTTCCGTCATTTCCGCCGCCGCTTCTGCCGCTTCCGCTGCAGATTCCACCGCCAATTACGCCAAGTTCGCAATTTCCGCCGCCATTTCCACCACCGATTCCGCCTCCCGTTTAGCCTCCTTTTCCGATGCCAATATAATCGACTTGGATATAACTACCAACCTGTTGCAGTCCCCCTTGTGGCGTAACGGGAAATTTGATGGCATTTTCAAAGTTACTTGGGATAAGTTTGTAGATGAAATTCTGCCCAATGCCCCAGAATTCAATTTCTGGCGCGACTGGTACCAAGGTTTCCTAGACGGCAAACCCCTCGATTGGAACCTGCAACGCGAAGTGGCTTTGATCCCTGATGCGGATTGGGACAAAGGGCCTGCACATATTGCAGATATGATTGAAGAGATTAAGGCGCAGTTTTTAGCGGATAAAGCCCCGCTTGCAGAAAAGCTGGAACTTAACCCTGAAACTGGGAAATTCTTTGTTACCCCCATCCCTGCCCGCAAGCCCGATCTGTTAAATACCACATTGGAAAAAACCGCAGACGCTTTGGATGATGCGCTGAATGGACGTAATGGTTTATCGGCGGATGACCGTGTGGCAAGAGTTTTGCGCAGGTGCTTTGAAAAATACACTCATAACCCAGAACGTATCGAGATGGATTTTGTTGATGTCCATGCGGGTCTGACACGGCAAATGGCCAGTGGGGAATTGGCCGACAGTGAAGAAATCCTGTCTTTGGCAGAGGTTCTGAAAAACGGTGCATTGGATATTCGCGCCAACCATTCTGATATAGCTGCAAACAGAGAAACCCGTGCGGCGCAGGCATTGCAGGAATTAACACCAGAACAAAAACAACAGCTTAAAGATGCCCAACCTATTTTGGAAGCAATTACCGAAGGTGAAGTTCTTCAAGATATGGGCGCGGATATTCCTGCACTGATCAATGATATGATTGGGCCTGTACCCGATTATGCGCCCCCTGTCGGGCCTGCGGTTAGGGTGGTTAATCGGGCGGCTAAGATGAGTTTAATGATGCGTATGAAAGACTTTGATATAAAGTTGGTTGAGAAATGCGGTTATAAATCCTTGGAAATATTCGGAGCCTTGTTAGCTGTCATTGGCATAGGTCTAGGTGTTTTCGGGTTGTTTTAAAGTTTACCTCTCAATCATCCACGTAGCGCCTGACCTTGGGTGGGCGCAAAGCGCCTTCCCGTGGGGAAGGTCAGGCGCGGCCCTCGTCTATCGACGACGGCCATGATGGGCGATGGGGTTCGGTTTTAATTGTTAGATTTCCCCTTGCTTCGCCGCAAAATCCCCGCCACATTCCGCCCATGACAAATCACCCAAAACGCACCGCAACCTACCTTGGCCCCTACACTGACAGCACCCGTTGGGACGGGTTTGGTGTGCGGCCGACGGATGTGTTTATCTGCACCCCGCCCAAGTGCGGCACAACGTGGAGCCAGGGTATTACCTGCATGATGATCCACGGGCGGGCGGATTTCAAAGGGGCTTTGGTGGATATATCACCCTGGCTGGAGTCGGATACCCACGCAATAGAGACCGTCAATAAAAATCTGGGCACGCAAACCCACCGCCGCTGCATCAAATCACACACGCCGATGGACGGGATCACCTATGATCCGCGTGCCACTTATATCGCAGTCTACCGCCATCCGCTGGATGTGCATTTTTCCATGCGCAAGCATGTGGCAAACATGAACGACGACCAGCTGGATCATCTGTTTTCCGGTAATCCGCGCGAGGACGCACTGATGTTCATCAACGATACCGCGCCCGCAGGCAATTGTGATCATCTAACGCTGGATACATTCACCCAGCACTACAAGTCCTTCAAAAAATGGCAACATTTGCCAAATGTACACCTGTTTCATTATGCTGACATGCGGGCTGATCTGCCCGCCGCAATGGCCCGTTTTGCAGGCATTCTAGGCTATGAGTTCGATGCGGCCACCATGGCAGACCTGATCAAAGGCGCCAGCTTTGGCGAGATGCGCAAAAACGCAAACCGCTTCACCCCGTCGGCCGGCATGGAGGTTTTCAAGGATGACACGAAATTCTTCAGCTCTGCCAGCTCTAACAAATGGGAAAAGCACCTGACAGATGCAGACATGGCGCAATATGGTGCGCGGATGGATCAGTTGGTCGGGTCGGAGGATCGCCGCTGGCTGGAATTAGGGTCAGGGCTTACATAAAACTGCCCCCTTGCCAGATCAGGGGCTTATATGGCAAACAGGCCCCAATGACGGAAAAATCCGCGATAGAGGCAAAATGAAAACCATATTATTCACCTGTGCAACCGCCTTGCTGGCCACACCGACCTTTGCAGGCACCATTGAAAACGCCTGCAACAGATCACCGCGCAATGCACCACGTGCCACCTGTTCATGCATCCAGCAGGTCGCGGATGTGCAGCTTTCAGGTCGCGATCAGAAACAAGCTGCGAAGTTTTTTCAAGATCCGCAACTGGCCCAAGATACCCGCCAGTCTGATAACGCCGCCAAAGAACGCTTTTGGCTGCGCTACAAAGCCTTTGGTTTAAGTGCCGCCGAACAGTGCGCGTCTTAAGACAGTTCCGCGATTAAGCCGCGAGCGGCATCTTCAATCAGGTCAAACACCGCTTCAAAATTATGTTCATAATAGGGATCAGGCACTTCACGTAAGGGCTGGTCAGGGGCGTAATCCAAAAACAGTTTTACCGTGGCCTTGGCACCTGCTGGGCGAATAGCTTCTGAATTTTCTATATTACTGTTATCCATACATAAAATCAGATCAAATTCATAAAAATCCTGCGCCTTTAGCAGGCTTGAGCGTTGTGCGGATAGGTCATACCCCCGCACATTAGCTTCGGCCATTGCCCGCCCGTCAGGCAGGTCGCCATTGTGCCAGCCACTGGTGCCGGAACTGCCAATCACCACATCCAAACCCGCTTGGGCCGCAAGCCCCCGAAACACACCTTCGGCAGTGGGCGAGCGGCAGATATTACCAAGGCAGACAAACATGACTTTAGGCGGCATAATGATGCTTTAGCGTTTCAGATCAACGGGTACTTCCACTGTCACCTCGCCCGCTTTTTCAAAGATCAACGTCACTGTTATCACATCGCCGTCATTCAAAGACCGTTTCAGCCCCATCATCATCACATGATGCCCACCACGTTTTAAAGCAACAGCTGAATGTGCCGGCACTGCCAAGCCGCCTACCAGCGGGCCCATCACGGTCAGGCCGCTTGCGTCCACCGTATGGGTATGCAACTCGGCCTTCATCGCCACATCAGTGGATGCACCGATCAGGCGATCATCTTCATCGGTGAAGTTCTTGATCACCATAAACGCCGCCCCCGCCTTGGCCGAGGCCCCGTTAGCGCGGGCATAAACATCTGCAATCACAACACCTTCACCCGCTTCATCCAGCATCATTATGCCGTCCATTTGCCCGTCATCGTGCATTTCATATGCCCCGTGATCCATGTCATGATCCATGTCGTGATGGCCATACATTTTGTGTTTCAGGACGCAGCCCAGAAACACCAATGAAGCCACCACCACAAGGGATGCTAGAATGATTTTAATGATGCCTGATTTCGATATTTTTGCCATTGTGTTGTTTCCTGTGAAAAATGAGTGTCACCCAAGCCCCTAAGCCTTCTGGTTTAAAATAACCACAAGACAAAAAGAAGCGGCCCTGAAGTTTCCCCCAAGGCCGCTATAAATCTTTTAAGACTGTCAGCTTACGCTGTTGCTTCGGCCTGTACCTTGGCAATATCTTTTTTGACTTTCAAAGCGTTTGCAGACAATTCGCTGTCTTTCGCTTTTGCCAGGAACGCATCAAAACCACCACGGTGATCAATGGTGCGCAAGGCCGCCGCAGAAATGCGGAACTTGAAAGAACGGCCCAGTGTGTCACTGGCCAGCGTTACATCGTTCAGGTTCGGTAAAAACCGACGCCTTGTGCGGTTCTTCGCGTGGCTTACATTGTTGCCGCTCATCGGGCCTTTAGCAGTTAATTCGCAAACACGTGACATGCCTAGCATCCTTACTTTTTGTTCTAAGTGCACACTGCCCTTCAGAACTTGAATTTCGAGCCGCTTCTTTAGGCCCGATATCACAAGCCGTCAAGGGGTACAGAGGGCTGGTTTCGCGATTTATCCCCGATTTGCCCGTTTGAAAACGCATATCATCAAAAATAGCCTGCGATGCGCAATTTTTTACACAGGCACATTGCGAATCCAGCCGTTTCACCCAAAAATTTCAGTTTTGTCGGAATGCGTGAACGTATGGCCCTTATATTTAATAAAAACTCGCCATAGATTTATGCTAACAAGCAACGGATCGGAGAGACCGATGAAAACATTATTAACAACACTCACCACTGTGGGCAGTCTTTGCCTGCCCATCAGCGCACAGGCCGAAGCGATCACGCTGAACCTTTATGCTATCGGCATCAGAGCCGGCACAATCCGCATCAACGGGGCCGAAAAAGGTAATGCATATGCTTTGAACGGTATTGTCACACCTTCCGCGTTGCTAAGATTGATCAAGGATATCGGCTTTAACGGCACTGCATCGGGGCGGATCAAAAACGGTCAATACCAAACCCGCAAATACGCAGGCAATGTGCGCACCGGCAACGGCAGTTCCACGGTGAAAATGCACTGGCGCAGGCGTGCACCTGTTGTCGACAGTTACAAACCGGGCCGTGAAAAGCGCGATTATGACATTTCTCCATCCAAACAGGTCGGCACGGTTGATCTGCTGACGGCGGCTTATGCCACTTTCGTGTCACGCCCGCTTGATAAACTGTGCAACACCACCCACAAAATGTTCGATGGGCGCAGGCGCACCCAAATCCGCCTGAACGCCCCTAAAATCAGCGGTAAAACCGCCACGTGCAGCGGGGCTTATCAACGGGTTGCAGGCTTTTCTGCCCATGACATGCAAAAGAGGGTCAACTTTCCGTTTACCATGCGCTATGTGCTACAGGATGACGGAATGTACCATTTCAAAGATTTCACGGCGGATGCCACGTTCGGAAAAATCCGCGCTATTCGCAAGTGATCCCAAATGACGGCAGCGTTGCCCATTCAGGCAGCCCTGCCCGACCTGTTGGCCGCAATGAAAACGGCCAATCAGGCAGTGCTGCAAGCCCCGCCGGGGGCCGGTAAAACCACTTGCGTGCCACTGTTTTTGCTGGAAAACGGCCTGTATAAGCGTAAAATTCTGATGCTGGAACCGCGCCGCTTGGCCGCGCGCGCCGCCGCTGAACGCATGGCTGATCTTTTGGGTGAACCCGTAGGGCAAACCGTAGGTTACCGGATGCGCGGCGACAGTAAAACATCCGCAAAAACCCGTATCGAAGTGGTAACCGAGGGTATTTTAACCCGCATGATCCAGTCGGATCCAGAACTGCCTGACATATCCTGCATCATCTTCGACGAATTTCACGAACGCAGCCTGCAAGCCGACTTAGGGTTGGCCCTGGCCTTGGAAATTCGCTCTGCCCTGCGCGAAGACTTGGGGCTGATCGTGATGTCCGCCACATTAGATGCAGCCCCTGTTGCGGCCCTGATGGGCGATGCGCC
>JAESRV010000076.1 GCA_016764475.1 Amylibacter sp. | reverse complement strand
GAAATTAAATGGCGCAATCGCGCCGCGATTAAGGAGACGACCCATGAAGGTCAAGAACTCACTTCGCTCTTTGAAAGCGCGCCACCGCGATTGCCGCATCGTGCGCCGTAAGGGCCGTGTATACGTGATCAACAAAACCCAACCGCGCTTTAAAGCACGCCAAGGTTAATCACTGCACAACATTATTTTAAAGAAGCCGCTCTTTTGGGCGGCTTCTTTATTTAGAAGTATTTTTCTCTATGATGCTTAAGATAAGTTGGATGTGGTCGCTTGGATGCATCGCTTGGAAGAAGCAATCTGCGATCCGGAACAATTAAACGCTCAACTGTGGATTTTGGTATTTTATCTTCTGAAATAATTATCGAGTAATCTTCATCAACGCCAATCAGTCCACGGTCAAACATCCAATGCAAAGTACCTGATAACGCAAGTCCATTGCGAACAGTATCAGGCCCATTATCTTCTACAGATATAATATGAGCGGCTTCCACTTCAGGCCGCCCACCACCATTTTTCAAGGACAAACCAGACATTGCACATGTTGCATTATACGCTTTTTTAACCTGCCTTCTAAATGCAGCATCCCTAAATTTCCGTTTTGTTAAGCGTTCCACGATTGGGTGTTCGAAATATGTTTGCACATCCTCAAAACCATCAACTGTCTCCACAGATTGATTCACCCCCATAGGGCTTAGGTTTTTTGGATATGCGTAAAAAAGAATGTCATTAAATTCTCTGCTGGAAATCAAACGAACAGCCGAAACGCTATTTCCGCCACTCATTGCGCGGCCATCCTTACCTCTTAGTGATTGTTCAAGTGCTAAACCATCTATCTCGCGCGGTACGCTTTGGTCAAAATTCAGCTCCGAAGCGCGATCAAAAATTGCATAAAAATAACCGTCATTCTGATAGTCTTGAATGATTGATTCAACTTTTTGTACAGTGTGATAAGCCATTCTCCCACCATTGGATCTTGGCTCCCACATTACGACCCAATCACCTACAGTTTTCTCAACTCTGCTTAAATATTGCTTAGGGAAATGATACTGTATCCCCGCAAGATCATCATATCCCGAATCCGCTTTATGTATAAAAACCGCATTTGTCATAGTTAAAACTAGCAATCAAAATCAATCATGCCAAGAAAATTTTCAAGCAGCGTCAAATACACATTGCCCCAAGAATCCCATCTTGCTAGAATCACCCCATGACATGCTGCCTTATGTTCCGAAATGACCTCGCAAAACACAACTCTCGTTTTTACCGCGTAGAGATTTGCGCAAACCTGTTTCAGGAGTTTTCAGTACTGCGCGAATGGGGCCGTGTGGGCGGCAAAGGCCAGCAAATCATCCGCTTGTTTCCAGACCTATTAAGCGCATCACACGCGGCTGATCGTGTGCGCAAAGCGAATTTACGGCGCGGCTATCTGAGAGCTTGATAAAAAACTGCAATTTTCAAGACCAACTTCACAACATAGCATGATAGCGATTTGATCTATCGTGATGGTAATATAATTACCGAAGGAACCTCTGAACAACTCCCTGTAAATCACTATAGTTTTTCCAAGCAGGATAGGAGGATTTAACATTGAAACAGTAGACCCGCTGCACAATAGGGCAAATTTCTGTTATGGGCGGGCCAACACCACAATTGAGGGTTCTGCGCTTGCGTCCGGATTTGTTTTCCGCCTTTACACTGCCCGGCAGTGCATGTTTACATGCATGAGAATGGGCCCACCATTGCGGTTTTCCTGACCCATTCCATCGCAACTTCATTGTATCAGACCAGAAAAAGCGTGTTTTTATACCAGTTACCGCTTGCAGTTTTCATGATTTTCTACACATTGTTTGGTTTATGGTTGCTTGCAACGCCGCGCGGGATCTAATCACCCTTCCATGCGTAATAAAACACTGGACATTTCGTTAGTATGCTAACAATATACCAGCTATACGCCCCATGAGTGGCGTTTCAACAGGAGGATAAAATGGGAAAGATTAACACTTCCAAATTTACACGTCGCGGTGTGCTTAAATCCATCGGGGCGGGTGCTGGCGTGGTCGGCGCAAGTGCTGTTGCACCCGGGCTAACGGGTTTTGCCCAGGCCCAAAGTTCAGCCCCTATTCGTCTGGGTTTTCAAGTTCACCGCACGGGCATTGGTGCCGCCTACGGGCGTTGGTATGATCGTACAACACAGGCAGCTGTGAAACGCATTAACGATATGGGAGGCATCAATGGCCGCCCGGTAGAAATTATTACCGAAGATGACGGCACTGACCCAAAGCGCGGCGCAGAGGTTGTTGAGAAATTCGCAACGCTGTATAATTGCGACATTGCTTTCGGCACTCTTTTCAGCCATGTGGTTTACGGTTCAGCCCCGCGTGCGGGCGAGTTAAAGTTACCGTATTTCGTGGTTTCAGAAGGGCATCACGTAGCCAGCGGTAAACTGAACCGCTACACGCTTCAGCCCGGTATTACGGATGTGAAAAGCCAAGTTCAGGCCATGGCACCGTTCGTAAGTGATAATCTTGGCAAGAAAATTACCATGATCTATCCCGACTTTGCGTTCGGGCACGATCACCGTGATTTCTTTACCGCCGCGATTGAAGCGCAGGGTGGCACTGTTGTGGAAAGTATCGCGATTCCACCGACCGAAACCTCATTCACCAAATATTTCCCGCGTATCCCGCGCGAAACCGAAGTGATTTATCACGTGATGGTTGGCCCTGCAGTTCTGACTTTCGTCAAGGAATTAGGCGAGTTCTTTGGGCCTAACCGCCCTGAGATTTTTGGCTTTATCGACAGTCTGGAAGCGGTTGATATCAACAGCCCCGGTTTGGAATTCTTGGAAAACACCTATTTCTGGGAAGGTCATCCGCGCAATGCGCAGGCCGATCAAACCAGTTATGACAAAGTGTACCGCGCTGCTGTCGGGGTTGATGATAATGGGGCCTCTTTGGATGACCCGAAAGATTTTTCCACGTATTCGCACATGTTCGGGTGCTGGGAAACGCTTAACATCATCAAGGCTGGTATGGAGGCCGCTGATTATCAGGGCCCTGCGGATCGCACCAAGCTGATCGAAGCTGTCGAAGCGATGTCAGATATGCCCCATTCCGATGATCACCCACAAGGTGCGAAACGGTTCAACGGCAAAACCCACCAAACCTTCGGGCATCAATACATCTCAAAAGTCTCTAACGGGAAACTGGTGGTTGAACATACAACATCCATCGAAGATGGCTTGTATGAAGATGAGGTCGATTACACCACGCAATCGTTCTGATCCATCTATAACAGCAAGGTTAAACAATGGAATTTGGCCCACACTTAATGCTTGCCTCACTGGAAGGTGCCGTGACTGCGGCCATTCTTGCACTGACGGCAATGGGCCTTAGCATTGTCTTTGGCGTCATGCGCGTAGTAAACATCGCGCATGGCGAATTTTTTATGCTTGGGGCGGTTATTGCATGGTGGGTAGCTTCATTGCTGGGCGGACATCCCGCGATTGGCTTTGTTCTGGCCTTGGTGCTTGCCCCCCTTATTGTCGGCACCCTTGCAGCTGTCGCAGACAGGTTTATCCTGCAACGGATCAATTACGATCCTGACAGAACCATCGTGGCCACTATCGGCTTGCTGTACATCATCCAACAAACCACACTGATGACATTCGGGCCTGAGGCGCGTCCGGTTCAACCGCCTTTCAACACAAGACTGGCTTTGCCGTGGTTTGAATATGGCGAAAACGGTTTTGCAATGATCTGGCCTTGGGGCCTGAGCATCACATCTTACAAGCTTTTTGTAATCGTTGCGGCGATCACTATTATCACTGGGCTTTGGTTGTTTTTAACCCGCAGTAAAGCCGGCCTTTTGATGCGCGCTACCCAACAAGACAGCGAAACAGCGCAGGCTTTCGGGGTTCCGGTTCAGCGGGTCTATTCATGGGTTTTCGGTTTGGGGGCGGGACTGGCCGCCATCGGTGCGGTACTGGTTGTACCCATCCAACAAGCCCATTATCTTATGGGCCAAGACCCGCTGTTACTATCCTTCATTGTCGTGATCATCGGCGGCTTGGGTAGCCTGCCGGGCACGATTATCGCCGCCATTCTGATCGGCATGAGTGACGGCATCATCTCGGTATTTTTCTCACCCACCCTTGCCAAGATCATTGCAACACTTGTTGTTGCCATGGTGCTGGTGTTCCGCCCGCAAGGCCTGCTGGGAAAGTCTGAAGGATGACCAATCAACACCGTGTGCATTTGCTGCACTTTGGCACTATCGCTTTGCTTGCACTTTTATTCTTTGTTCTGCCCGCCTATCACGTTGGCAATCTGGCGCGCATTATGGTGCTGGCGACTTATGCCATCGGGTATAACTTCCTGTTCGGCTATACGGGGTTGCTTAGCCTTGGCCATGCCCTGTTTTTTACGGCGGGCATGTATGGTTTGGGCCTTGCGATGACCCAATTCGGCCTGCCCTCGGCCCCCGCCCTTATCATCGGGTTAATTGCCGCTTGTCTGGTCTCGGCGGTCATCGGATTTCTAGCACTTAGAACAAGCGGTGTGGCATTCATGATTGTCACATTGATGTTCGCCCAAGCGGGTTATCTGACCATCTTGTATTTCGGCACCTATACCCGTGGTGATGAAGGCTTTGTCATTCAGCAAGCCAAACGGGTTATGTTCGGCATTGATTTATCAAGCGAGGTATCACGGTATTTTGCCGCCCTGATCCTGTTTTCAATATGCTTTCTAACGGTAGCACGAATTGTGCAATCACCGTTCGGCAAAACCCTTATTGCCATTCGTGAAAATGAGGAACGCGCCCGCATGCTGGGCTACGATACGGGGGCGCACAAACTTAAAGCGATTATTATATCAGGCACTATATCTGGCTTTGCCGGGGCCGCTTACGCACTACTTTTCGGTTATGCAGGGGCAACCTTTGCCACGGTTCAATATTCGATCTTCCCGCTGCTATGGGTGCTTTTAGGCGGGGCCGGCACAACGGTTGGCCCGTTGATCGGGGTGATTTTCATGTTCTACCTGATTGATCTATCCAGTTCTATAACGTCTGCTTACATGCTGATTGCAGGCGTCGCTCTGGTACTTCTGGCAATGTTTGCCCCCCAAGGGTTGGCGGGCACCCTAAGAAAAAGGTGGTTTAAATGGATGCCATGACCATCCTTTCAACCAGAAACCTAACCAAGGCTTATGGCGGTATCAGGGCCAACACGGACATCAATTTTGACCTGCCAAAGGGCCAAATAATGGCATTGATCGGCCCCAATGGGGCAGGGAAATCAACCTTTGTCGGCATGGTGTCAGGCCGTATAACAGCGACCAGTGGAGATGTGTTTTTTGAAGGCAATAATATCAGCAAATTGCCTGCCCATAAACGCATTGCCAGGGGCATCGCTTACACATTTCAAATCACATCCGTGTTTACAGGCCTGCCATTACGCGAAAATATCGCACTGGCGGCACGGCGCAAGCTTGGTTCGGATAAGGCCGCGACTGACATCAAAGTGGCGCAGGTTCTTGATCGGGTCGGGCTAACGGACCGCGCCGATATGATTGCAGGTGATCTAAGTTACGGTCACCAGCGTATCCTTGAAATCGCTATGGGGCTGGCACAAGACCCCAGACTTTTTATTCTGGATGAACCGACCCAAGGGCTTACAGAGCTGGAAGTTGAAAACTTCATCAAATTGATCAAATCCCTTGCCGGAGAAACAACTATTTTGTTGATCGAACACAATATGGATGTTGTGATGAAAACCGCAGATCAGATCACGGTTCTGAACCAAGGTGAAGTATTGGCGGCGGGAACCCCCGCCCAAATCCGTGCCAACAAAGCGGTGCAGGCCGCTTATCTGGGAACGACAGATGCTTGAGATCAACAATATCCAGGTTGCCCACGGGCGGGTGCAGGCACTTTTTGGCGTGTCCCTGACTGCCCATCCCGGTGAAATTCTGTGCCTGTTAGGCCGCAACGGGGCAGGCAAGACAACAACCCT
This sequence comes from Amylibacter sp., assembly GCA_016764475.1. GTDB lineage: Bacteria > Pseudomonadota > Alphaproteobacteria > Rhodobacterales > Rhodobacteraceae > Amylibacter. The sequence goes on along the minus strand of JAESRV010000076.1, from coordinate 126 downwards.
GAAATCCATCATGGGCCTGTTACCGCTTACATCAGGTACGATCACATTTGAAGGTCAGAATATCGACACTCTTCCCGCCCATGAAATTCCTGCACGCCGGATCGGGTACATCCCCCAAGGGCGGCG
>JAESRV010000035.1 GCA_016764475.1 Amylibacter sp. | reverse complement strand
AATGAGTGGCCGTCTGCCGCAAAACATCATCTATTTCTGCCGCGCTTTGCGCCGTGCAGGTGTTCCCGTTGGCACTTCTCAGGTAAAAGATACCATCCGTGCTGTTGAAGCCGTGGGCTTTACCAAACGCGATGATTTTTTCGTAACATTGCAGGCCTGCCTTGTGACACGCGTTGAACACAGGCAGGTGTTTTTGCAGGTGTTCAACATGTTCTGGCGTGACCCGGAATTTCTGGAAAACATGATGCAGATGATGCTGCCGATGTTGCAAGACAACACCGCCATCCCGAAAAAACCCAAAGACGCCCAAACCCGCGCTGCCGAAGCGATGGCCGAAGGGCTGGGTGGGGACGTTCCACAAGCGGAACAGGAAGAGCTGGTGATGGATGCTGAATTCAGCACCTCCCAAGCTGAAAAGTTGGGGGCGATGGATTTTGAACAAATGAACACGGTCGAAATGCATGACGCGCAAAAAGCTATTGCCAACATGCATCTTGATATTCGCAAGCTCAAATCAAGGCGCACCCGCCCTGCCGCATGGGGCCACAAGATTGATGCCCGCGCCGCATTTCGGGCCGCAAGGCGCACAGGTGGCGAGGTTTTGTATCTGCCCAAGGTCACCCCGCGTGAAAAGATACCCAACCTTGTGGTGCTGACCGATATTTCCGGTTCCATGTCGACCTATTCACGCATGATGCTGCATTTCATTCACGCAATGACCCGCGCAAAGGGCCACGATTGGGCACAAGTTCACGCCTTTACCTTTGGCACCCGCCTGTCAAATATCACCCGCCATGTGATGCAAAAAGACCCGGATGCAGCCCTGAATGCAATCGGCAAACAGGTGCAGGATTGGGATGGTGGCACGCAAATCGGCGAAAGCCTGAAAGCGTTCAATTATACTTGGTCGCGGCGGGTTTTGAACTCTGACGCCGTGGTATTGCTGATCACTGACGGGTTGGAACGCGATGATACCGATCTGCTGCAAATCGAAATGCGCCGCCTGCATCTATCTTGCCGCCACCTGATTTGGCTGAACCCGTTGCTACGCTTTGACGGTTTTGCGCCCCAAGCCGCAGGTATCCGCACCATGTTGCCCCACGTTGACAGTTTTGCCGCCTGTCATAACCTTGCATCTTTGTGCGAATTGGCAGAGGTTCTGAACGGGGCGGGACGCATGGATATGAAACAACAGATGATGGCTGCGATATGACACAAAATCTGGACAATATGGCAAGCGTTGCCTTGGGCTATCTGGCGGCAGGCAAAGGGGCTGCTTTGGCCACAGTGATCTCTACTTGGGGATCAGCACCACGGCCCAAAGGTGCGCAACTGGCAATCTCGGAAGAGGGTGAATTTCAAGGATCAGTGTCAGGCGGATGCGTAGAAGGGGCGGTCATATTGGCCGCACAAGATGCCATTCGTGACGGCAAATGCCGTGTGCTGGAATACGGCATTGCAGATGAAGATGCCTTTGCCGTCGGGCTGGCTTGTGGCGGTGACATTCAGATACTGGTGGAACCTATCGGGGTGGGTGATGGGCCAGACAAGCAGTTATTAGAAGATGCCGTTGAGGCCGCAAAAACCCGCCAGCCGTTTGCGTATCATGTGAACCTGAACAGTTGGTCGCGTGAGCGCGTTGATCCCAATGGTCTGACCACTGGCAAACAAGGTGATGTGTTCACATATGTTGCCAACCCGAACCTGCGCATGATCGTTGTGGGCGCAGTGCATGTCACCCAAACCCTTGCCCCTTTAGCACGTATGGCGGGGTACGATGTTTTGCTGGTTGACCCGCGTGACAGCTTTGCCACAAAAGCGCGGTTCCCTGATGAAAGCTTCATTGATGCTTGGCCCGATGAGGCTTTAACGCAAGTTGGGCTGGACGCGCATACCGCTGTGATTACGCTTAGCCATGACCCTAAAATCGACACCCCTGCGCTGGCTGTGGCTTTGAAATCAGATGTGTTTTACATTGGGTCGCTGGGGTCAAATAAAACCCATGCCAAACGCGTTTTGGAATTACAGGGCCAAGGCTTCAGCGACACTGATATAGCCAGAATACATGGCCCCATCGGCCTGAATATCGGCTCTAAAACACCTGCCGAGATTGCGATCTCGATCATGGCGGAAGTTACTGAACGCTTGCGTCGGTCATGAAGTTTGCAAGTGTAGAACTGGCCAAGGCCAAAGGCCATATCTTGGCGCATTCCATGCCCCATAAAAGCGGTGTTCTAAAGAAAGGCATCACGCTTGGTGCGGATGATCTGGAAAAGCTGAGACTTGCAGGGCAGGCCCATGTCACTGTTGCCATGCTGGAACAGGGGGATGTTGCAGAAAATAAAGCCGCCCAAACCCTTGCTGACAGTTTTACATCCATCGGTATTAAAGCGACACAAGCGGTCGCGGGGCGGGTTAATCTAATCGCTGAACATGACGGGGTATTGTCACTTAATACGACTAAGGTTGAGGCCTTCAATGCGGTTGATGAGGCCATCACGATAGCCACCTTGCCCAATTTCACACGGGTCAAAAATGGCACCCTACTGGCCACCTTGAAGATCATTCCATACGGGGTTGCAAAGATGCGGATTGACCGCGCTTTGGATTGCATTGGGCAAAGTTGCATTAAACTGCACGGCTTTACGCCCAAAACCTGCGACATTATTTTAACGAAAACTCAAGGCTTCAAACCCTCGCTACTCACCAAAGCCGAAAAAGTAATTCGCACCCGTATCGGCCCGTTGAACTTACAAGTGAAAAACTGCTCTGTCGTGGATCATTCAACGCAAGCAATCTGTGACACATTGCAAACGTCCAAAAGCGATATGGTGCTGATCTTGGGCGCGTCGGCCACATCCGACAGACAAGACGTAGTACCCGAAGGCATTGTGCAAGCGGGCGGCGTCATTAAGCGGTTTGGCATGCCTGTAGACCCCGGCAACCTTCTGGTCTTAGGCACATATCAAGACCGCCCTGTTATCGGCCTGCCGGGCTGCGCACGTGCGCCGGCCCTGAACGGGGCCGACTGGGTGTTGGAACGACTTTGTGCAGGCCTGCCACTGGAAGCCACAGACATCGCCCGCATGGGGGTTGGTGGATTGCTCAAAGAAATTCCCGACCGCATTCAACCGCGTATGCAACCCCATAAAACCCGCGCTGGTATTACTGCGATTTTGTTGGCGGCAGGCAGTTCCAGCCGTATGCGCGGTGATGATAAATTAATGCGCAAAGTCGGCAATGCCCCGCTTTTGCGCCATTGTGTGAAAGTGGCCCTTAGCGCGAACATTGATCACTGCATCGTCGTGCTGAAAGAAGGCGCCGCCGAACACAAAGCCGCCTTGCAAGGCCTGCCCGTCAAAATCGTTGAAACACCCGATGCGGGTTTAGGAATGTCTGCATCACTACGCGCAGGCATATTGGCAATGGACACAACACCAAAAGCGATTTTGGTGGGGTTAGCGGATATGCCCGATCTGACATCGGATCATTTCAACAAGATCATCGCGGGGCATGATACGGGTAAAAACCGCTTTATTATCTGCCCGACAAACCCCAACGGTAAACGCGGGCATCCGGTTCTGTTCGATGCAAAGTTCACTGAAAACCTTGCCAATTTACAAGGCGATACCGGGGCCAAAGATATTCTGAAAACTGTCCCTGAATGGGTCTATGAAATCCCATCCGACGCTGCCGTTTCACTTGATCTGGACACACCCGAAGCTTGGGATGCTTGGGTGCTATCCCAAGCCCCCAACCGCTGATTTCAGCACAGGATTTTCTTGCGCGCAGGATCATAAGCCGCTGATTTTATCAATGTGGCTTTGCTGTTCTTACCAAAAGCATTCACTTCAAAACTGTCCGTATTCAGGGCCTCAACAGGCAGATAGCCCAACACCAAAGACTTACCGACAGAATAACCGAAATTGCCGCTGGTACTTTGGGCTACAACCTTACCGTCGGACAAGATCGCTTCGCCGCCAAAAACATGCAAAGGATCATCCAGCGCAAGGCAAACCAGTTTTTGGCGCACCCCCTCTGCTTTGACCTTTTGCAATGCATTCCGCCCGATAAAATCGCCCTTGTTCCAGTCGATCAAAAACTGCAAACCCGCCTCATAGGGGTTGTAATCAGGCGTAATATCCACGCCCCAAGCCAGATAGCGCTTTTCAATGCGTAAACTGTCGATGGCGCGGTAACCCACGTTGGCCAGATCAAACTCTGCCCCCGCTTCTTGCAGTTGCTCAAAAACATAGCCCATGTATTCGGTCGGGATATACAATTCCCACCCCAGCTCACCGATATAGGTCACACGGTAGGCCAGTGCGGGCGCATAACCGATGCGGATATCGCGAGTCGACATGAAGGGGAAACCTGCGTTGCTGACATCCGCATCCGTCACCTTTTCCAGCACTTTTCGTGCCAAGGGGCCGGCCACGTTTATCACGCCCAGGCCAGAGCTGATGTCGCGGAACTGAACCCCCTCAAAACCTGTCATATTGCGTTCAATCCAGTCCCTATCCCGCACCCCGAAACCTGACCCTGTGATCAGCCAGAAACAATCCTGCGCCCGCCGAATAATCGTGACATCCGCCTCAATCCCGCCACGCGCATTGCAAAGCTGCGTATAGGTTGCGCCGCCCACGGGCTTATCCACATTGGCCACCGCCAGATATTGCAGGAATGCGCAGGCGTCTTTGCCGCTGATCTCAAGCTTTGTGAAAGAGGACATGTCAATCAGCACCGCACCCGTGCGTGCCAAAGTGTGTTCATGCCCCACAGTTGCCGCCTGCCCCGGACGATCAAACCCGAATTGATCAACTTGCGGCGTGTCGCCCAGCGCAAACCAGTTGGCCCGCTCCCAACCGAATTTTGAACCGAACACAGCACCTTGATCCTTCAATGTTTGATAAAGCGGGCTGCGGCGCACAGGACGGGCCGTTTCCATTTCTTCGCCCGGCCAATGAATGGCGTAATATTGCGCATAGCTTTCCACCGCGCGGTCATGCAAAAACTTTTGCCCCGCGTGCAAAGCCCCAAAACGGCGAATGTCAAAGGCCCATAAATCAAGCCCTGCATCGCCATGTAATATCCAGTTTGCCGCCGCTTTGCCCGCCCCGCCAGAGGCCGCAATGCCAGAGGTAAAGGCACAAGCGGCAAAGAAGTTATCCAGCCCCGGCACCATGCCCATAATCGGCTCGCCATCGGGCGAGATCGGGATCGGCCCGTTGACGATGGTGCGGATACCGAGTTCGCCCAGAATGGGTAAGCGTGCCATCGCAGGTTCCAGAAACTCTTCCAAACGATCCATATCACCGTCAAACAAATGCCGCTCACATTCCCACGGGAAACCCTCTTTCGGGTTCACCTTATTCGTCACTTTTTCCCAACCACCTATGGCCAAAGCCCCCGGTTCAGGTTTGGCATAATAGCCGCCATCAGGATCACGAAAGGCAGGCAGATCATCGGGGATTGCATCCGTTTTTTCAGTCACCAAATACTGGTGTTCCACCACGCCTGCCGGAATTTCAACACCTGCCATCCAGCCCACTTGGCGCGCCCAAAGACCTGCCGCATTGACCACCATACCCGCTTCAATCGTTCCATGATCCGTCACCACATGGCTAATGCGACGGTCTTTGCGCACCAATTCCTTGACCATCACCCCTTCAATAATCCGCCCACCGTATTTGCGGATACCCTTGGCATAGGCCTGCGTCAGTGAATTGGGGTCGATATGCCCGTCATCGGGAATAAACGCCGCCCCGATCAAGTCGTCTAGCGCCATCAGCGGGTACAATTCCAACGCCTCTTTCGGGGTCAGCATGTTCATCTCAAAGCCAACCGCCTGCGCGGCTGAATAGGATTTCAACAACTCGTCCCAACGGTCTTGGCTGGATGCAATACGCATACTGCCCACCTTGCGCCAACTTGGGTTCTGGCCGGTGTCAGCTTCTAACGTGTCAAACAGCTTCACGCTGTCACTCATCAATTTCATCAGATTTTGCTGCGAACGGAACTGCCCGACCAAGCCCGCTGCGTGCCATGTGGCCCCTTCGGTCAGTTTGGACTTTTCCAATAGAACCACATCACGCGCGCCTTGCTTTACCAGATGATACGCGATCGAGGTGCCGATAACACCACCGCCGATAATGGCAATCTCAGCACTTGCCGGAAATGAAACCGCCATCATTTAAGCTTTCTGCCGACGGCGGTTCACCCGGCGTTCGCGCACGGGCGCGTTTGAACCTATATCAATGCGGTTCCAACCTTCTTGCGGATGGCTGTCGCCTGCAACCAACCCTTCAAATTCGGCCCTGATGCGGTCGTCAATGGATTTATCAAAGGCAACAGAGTTCGGCGTTGAAAG
>JAESRV010000099.1 GCA_016764475.1 Amylibacter sp. | reverse complement strand
CAGTCCTGTCACGGATCACGCGGCTTCGGATGATTGCGGTGTAGCCATTTTGGGCGATGAACCAAACAAGTTTTGGCATGACAATAAAGGGGCCAAGATCAACGCTATTCGCACCCGCAAAGGCATTCAGGATGCCGATATTGTGGTGGTACGCTTTGGCGATAAATACAAACAATGGAATGCGGCGTTTGATGCGGGCTTTGCATCGGCGCTGGGTAAATCACTGATTATCTTGCATGGGGCTGAACACCAGCATCCGCTAAAAGAGGTCGATGCCGCCGCCCTTGCAGTCGCAGAGCGGCCGGATCAGGTTGTGGAAATTCTGCGCTATGTATTGGATGGCATTTTGCCTGTATAATTGCATGTCGATAAATTATGGGGCGTATACGAAATAAATTTAATGCAAATAAAAAGGCCCATCATAATGACGGGCCTTTTTGGATTATATCTTTAAAGCAGCTTGGGGATCAATGTAATCCATCCCCAAAGCTTCGCCTACAGCTGCGTAAGTGATTTTGCCGGCATGTGTGTTCAATCCGTTCATCAAATGCGCATCATCGGCACAGGCCTGTTTCCAGCCTTTATTTGCCAAAGCGATCATAAACGGCATGGTTGCATTGCCCAAACCGATTGTAGATGTGCGGGCAACAGCACCCGGCATATTGGCCACACAGTAATGCATGATACCGTCAACTTCGTAGATCGGGTCATCATGGGTTGTCGCTTTGGATGTCTCGAAACAGCCACCTTGGTCAATGGCCACATCAACCAGTACAGAACCCGGCTTCATGGTTGAAAGCTGTGCGCGACTGATCAAAGTCGGGGCCGCCGCACCCGGGATTAGAACCGCACCGACAACGATGTCTGCCTGTGTGATCAGCTCGGCTGTGTTATCACGTGATGCGTAACGTGTTTTAAATTCATTGCTGAATGCATCGTCCAGATAGCGCATACGTGGCAAAGACATATCCAACACGGTTACATCCGCACCCATACCTGCGGCAACGCGGGCCGCATGTGTACCCACAACACCGCCACCGATGACAATGACTTTCGCAGGGGCAATGCCCGGAATGCCGCCCAATAGAACGCCGCGTCCGCCATTGGCTTTTTGCAATGTCCAGCTACCAACTTGCGGTGCCAGTTTACCAGCCACCTCAGACATCGGTGCCAGCAATGGCAACGCGCCGTTGCGGTCTGTTACAGTTTCATAAGCTATTGCAGTAACGCCGCTTTCCAGCAGGTCAATGGTTTGCGGCGCATCAGGTGCAAGGTGCAGGTAGGTGAACAGGATCTGGCCTTCGCGTAATTGTTTGCGCTCAACCGCTTGGGGTTCTTTGACTTTTACAACCATGTCCGCACGGGCAAAAATCTCTGCCGCTGTGTCAACGATTTCAGCACCTACACTGGTATAGGCTTCATCATCAAAGCCAGCCCCAATGCCGGCCCCTTTTTGGATGATCACATTGTGGCCATTGGCAACTGCTTCCATAGCGGCCGCTGGCGTCATTCCAACGCGATATTCTTGGTTTTTAATCTCTGTAGGACACCCGATAAGCATGATAACTCCGTTTAATTTAGCTATTAGATAACGAAGTATTACGCGTAACATGAGAAAATAAATAAGATTATTACTAGTAATAATCATTATATTAGAATAATCACCCGTTATTACAGATATTTCGCTGAAAGATTGCATAAATGAAAATTGATGAAACAGACCGCCGAATCTTGAATTGCCTGCAACGCGCGGGCCGTATTTCCAATGCGGATTTGGCTGAAAAGGTGAACTTGTCACCTTCGGCCTGCCACAGGCGTGTGCAGCAGCTTGAAAAAAAGAAAATCATTAAGGATTACGTGGCCTTACTGGATGCCAGAGAGGTGGATCGCAAGACAACCGTGTTTGTTCAAATCACCTTGTCCAGCCAAGCGGATGATGTGCTGGATGCCTTTGAACGCGAAGTGAAACTGATCCCTGATGTGCTGGAATGTCACCTGATGGCAGGGACTTCGGATTATACGCTGAAGGTGGTTGCCTCTGACACCGAAGATTTTGCGCGCATTCACCGCAGATATTTGTCACGTCTGCCGGGTGTGGCACAGCTGCGGTCAAACTTTGCTTTGCGCACGGTGTTTAAAACCACCGCATTACCCATTTAAATACTGCACCAGATAAAGTGTACCAATGCCGAAAACCACGGTACCGATCACACTTTTTTTCCAAATACCAATGCCAACGGCAACTGCGGCTGCCAGTATACGTGCCAGATCAGGTGTGCCGCCCGTTGCCTGTGGCCACAATATCAAGGGCGCAATTAGCCCCGGCAAAACGGCCACCCCGACATAGCGTAGATGGCGCAAGAACCATGCGGGCAATTCGCGGTCGCCCAGCAGCCCTAAGAATGAATAACGGATAAAAAATGTGCCAACGGCCATTGCAATAATGACAGGCCAGATTTTGCCAGGATCAGGTATCATTTTCCACCCCCAATTTCAGTTCTGCATAGGCCCCTGACATCATTGCCAGTATGGCAGCAATGATCAGCCCAAGACTGTAGGGAACCCAGGCTAAAGACAGGGCAAGTGCAACCGAAACAAAAGCGGTAATGATATGCGGGATCGTGCGTAACATTGGGGCTATCAGTGCGATGAAACAAATCGGCACCGCGAAATCCAATGAAAACGCTTCTGGGATAGACGCCCCTAATGCAGCACCCAGATAGGTTGAGATATACCAAAACGGTGCTGTAGCCAGCATAATGCCAAAAAAGTATGCCACCTTATTTTCAATGGGTTGCTCAGGGTTTGCATCATATTCCTTGATCCCCATTGCATATGCTTGGTCGACCAGAAAGTACGAAATAAGCAACTTTAGGCGTGTTCGCAGCTTGCCAAAATGCGGAACCAATGCCGCAGAATACATTGCCATTCGCAGGTTGACGGCAAGTGAGGTTAGCAAAATTATTACAGTTGGGGCGTCTTCGATTAATAAGGTCAATGCGCTGAATTGCGCGGCTCCTGCAATAACCAACACCGAAAAAGACATCACCTGTAGAATATCCATACCGGCCTCTGTCGCGGCCACGCCGAACAATGTGCCGAATGGGGCGACGACCAGAATGAAGGGTAGGCCGTTGCGAAATCCGCGCCAAAAGGTGCTTTTCATACTGTTGTTACTTGTGGTCATTAAGCAAGGATACTCTTGGAAAAAGTCTATGGCTCGATCGTTAACCCACCTTTACAGGAGTGGCAATTGCCTAAAACTGAATTTGATAATGGCATGATTATCACCCCCGATGATGGGCTGAAGACTAACGCGAAAACTGGTGAAGGTTGATCAGGACGGGGAAATTCTAGGCAGGGTGATAGGGTGTAATATATTCCTTACACATCTTTTGGAATATAACGCGCGTCAAACGCCCCTGAAACCCGCCCCAATAACATGAACGCGATGGCACTGCGGGTCTTGCCCATTTCAACCAGTTCACTATTTTGGGCAGTTTCTTCAAACTTGGTCAGGATATGGTCGAACTGGGTCAAAAACCCATGTACTTTTGCGCGAAATGCCACATCACTTTTCAAGCGCGTTTTGGAAATCGTCAGTGCTGTACGATCCCGTACCATCCCCAAAGCAGCCACCTCACTGCCACGCGCACCTTTGGCAAAACTGCGCCAAGCCGAAGCTTCAGGCCATTCAACGCGCAGATCGTCCATGAAAATACCATCCTCGGAAAGCATGGTCAGAACATCTTGTGCAGAGCGCAACAACTTTGATGTGGTACGATCACTAAAGGCGCGTTGCAATACACGAAAACCCTCTGCGTCTTTCGCGTTGTCCGGAAAGTTCAAGGCTTTGATCAGCTCGCGGATGGTAATCGGTGCGCTGGGTTTTTTTACGTCCCTTGGCAACGGCAAATCTGCTTGTGCCGCATCGGTCAGGATAAACGGTTTTTTCGGCAACGCGGTTGTATTGCGCGGTGCTGTAGTTTCGCCCAAGCGGCCCTCAGATATTTTCTCAACCAGCGCAGTTAGATCAAGACTGGTTTTTTTAGTATGCGCGGTAATCTGCCCCAACTGGCTTTGTATCCAACGATCCCGTGTTTCAGTTTCGTCAACGATTTGAACCCGTAACATTTCGTCTATGCGCTCAACGGATTTGCGCAAAGTCTTTGCTTCATTTTGCATAGCTGCCATCGACCGCGATAATAGGGCTGCAATCCAGATCAGTATAAGGGGCAAGAATAAACCCACAGCAACCAAGGCTGTCAGACTTTGATCAAGGCTGATTTGGTGGGCAACATCAGGATATAGATAAAAGATCGCGGCAATGCCAATAATCCAGATCGCGGTTAAAGCAATGGCCGTGACAAGAGCCGCGTTTTCACTGCTCTTATCGGTGTGGTCTTGCCGATTCATGTCATTAAATCCTTATAAGATATGAAGGCGGATTAAAGGAACTTTACGCTTACAATCTCATAATACTTGGTACCACCAGGTGTGCGTACTTCCACACTGTCACCTTCTTCTTTACCAATCAAGGCCCGCGCGATGGGGGAATTCAGGTTCAGCAGACCTTTATCAATATTGGCCTCAGGCTCACCCACGATTTGAAAAGATTTCTCTTCGTCGGTATCTTCATCGGCAATCGTAACTGTTGCGCCAAACTTAATTGTGCCAGACAGTTTGCTGACATCAATGATCTGGGCCAGGCTGATAATGCCCTCAAGCTCTTTAATACGGCCTTCAATATGGCTTTGCTGTTCACGTGCCGCATGATACTCGGCATTTTCTGACAAATCGCCATGCTCACGCGCTTCGGCAATCGCGCGGATAACGGCTGGGCGATCCGTTGATTTTAACAATTTTAACTCTGCATCGGCGGCATTAAAGCCGTTTGCTGTCATCGGTATTTTATCCATTATGCCCTACTGTGTCTTTGCGGTTCAAAGATGTACATTAAATTTGCTTTGCGCTTAGTGCAAGAGAAAGATTTTGCTGCAATAATTGCTGAAACCCGACGTAAAAGCCGTTTTTACGTCGCGTTCATATTTCCACTCTTGGCAAGTATTTGCTAGGCCCATAAAGTAAGCCAGCATATTTATGCGGCGGATAGTTTTTAGGGAGACCCAAATGGCCGATATCGAACGCGAGTCTATGGAGTACGATGTAGTGATTGTAGGGGCGGGGCCAGCTGGCCTGTCTGCGGCCATTCGCTTGAAACAACTGGATGCAGATCTGGAAATTGTGGTTCTGGAAAAAGGCTCGGAAGTGGGTGCGCATATTCTGTCTGGTGCGGTTCTGGATACTATCGGGCTGGATGCACTGATCCCTGATTGGAAAGACAAGGGCGCGCCAATTAAGGTGGAAGTTAAAGAAGATAACTTTTTGATGCTGTCTGAAAAAGGTGGTTTTAAACTGCCGAATTTCATGATGCCGCCCCTGATGGACAACCATGGCAAGTACATTGTTTCAATGGCGAATGTATGCCGTTGGATGGCAGAGCAAGCCGAAGGTATGGGCGTTGAAATTTTCCCCGGTATGGCCTGTTCCGAGCTGGTTTTTGGTGAAAACGGTGAAGTTAAAGGCGTGGTTGCAGGTGAGTTCGGCAAGCAAAAAGACGGCACAGAAGGCCCGTCTTATGAACCCGGTATGGAGTTGCACGGCAAATACGTGTTCTTGTCCGAGGGCGTGCGCGGATCCTTGTCTAAGCAAGTGATTGCAAAATACGATCTGGCAAAAGATGCGGATGTGCCAAAGTTCGGTCTGGGTATGAAAGAGATTTGGGATGTGAAGCCTGAAAACCATAATGAAGGTGAAGTAACACACACGCTGGGTTGGCCATTGGGCAATGAAGCGGGTGGTGGATCATTCATGTATCACATTGATAACAATCAGGTTTATGTGGGTTATATCATTGATTTAAGCTATAAAAATCCGTACCTGTTCCCATATATGGAATTCCAGCGCTGGAAGCATCACCCCAAAATCGCCAAGGTTCTGGAAGGCGGTAAACGCGTGGCGTATGGTGCGCGTGCCGTGACCAAGGGTGGTTTTCAGTCTATTCCGAAAGCCTGTTTTCCGGGCGGTGCCTTGTTGGGTTGTTCTGCTGGCTTGGTGAACTTGCCGCGTATCAAAGGTAATCATAATGCAATGTTGTCAGGCAAAGCGGCTGCTGAAGCGGCAAATGAAGCCATCAAAGCGGGCCGTTCGGGGGATGAGCTGACCGCATATAATACAGAATTGCGTGAAGGCCCCGTTGGTAAAGACCTGAACATCGTGCGCAATGTCGCCCCGATGAACGGGCGATTCGGGCCAAAGCTGGGCATGATGCTGGGCGGCTTTGATATGTGGTGTCAAACGCTGTTTAAATTCAGCCTGTTCGGCACGATGAAGCATGGCAAAAATGATGCGCAGGCCACAGGCAAAGCGGCGGATTATGCCCCGATTGATTACCCCAAGGCCGACGGAAAACTAAGCTTTGACCGCCTGACCAATGTCAGCTTTTCAGGCACAAACCACGAAGAAGAGCAACCGTGTCATCTGCAACTGGCCGATGCCAGTATCCCGGTAGATGTCAATCTGCCGGAATTCGCAGAGCCGGCACAACGTTATTGCCCCGCAGGTGTTTATGAGGTGATCCGTGATGATGATGGCTCAAACCCGCGCTTCCAGATCAATGCGCAAAACTGTGTACATTGCAAAACCTGCGATATCAAAGACCCCAGCGAAAACATCACATGGGCAACGCCGCAAGGGGGAGATGGGCCGAATTACCCGAATATGTAAGCAATTTGTGCAGATCACAGCCAAGTTTCCATTAGTGATGCAAGCTTGGTTGTATTGCGCCCGCTTCACCGTTAGTCTTAAGGTCTGATATGTGAATAGGAATGGCCCCAAATGCGTAAAAAAACCATATTTGATCTTGTTTTAGCAGCAACCCTAAGCTTTAGCCCTGTTGCTGGCTTTGCTGGTGGTCTTGCAGGGGCCTATTTATCTGCCAATCACGCGAATTCTGTTAATGATTACGCGGCAGCCGCAGAGTTTTATTCCAAAGCATTGTTGCAAGACCCCGATGATGCATTTATTTTGCAAAATGCGCTTTTATCCTATGTTGCAACAGGTGAGATGAATAATGCGATCAAGCTTGCAAGAGAGATTGCAAACTTGAAGTTCGGCAGCCAGTTGTCTGACTTGGTTGTGCTTTCTGGCGATGTTGAAAAGGGCGATTACAAAGCGGCCCTGACAGTGCTGGAAAAATCCAAAGACCGCCTAAGCCCACTATTACACGGGCTGCTGACAGGTTGGTTTTTGGTTGGATCGGGCGATATGTCTGCGGCCACAAAACAATTTGACAGCATGGATCAGCCCGATGCTTTGCGGGTGTTCGCACAATATCACAAAGCACTGGCCATCGCGATGGCGGGCGATTTTGAACGGGCCGATAAAATCATGCAAGGCACTGATGGTAATGCGCTGCATTTAAATCGCGGCAGCTTACTGGCACATGCGCAAATCCTGACGCAGCTGGGTAAGTTTGATGAAGCCGAAAAGATAATTGCGCAAAGCCTTGCAGGCACCTCTGATCAACAGTTGTTTGAATTGCTTGCAAGAATACGGGCCAAAGAAGTTCTACCTTTCAACTTTGTGCGATCAGCCAAAGACGGCGCATCAGAAACATTCTTAACCCTTGCAAGCGTTCTAAGTGGTGAAAAAAATGAACGTTTTTCACTGATCTATGCCCGTATTGCCGAATATATGCGCCCTGATAACATTCAGGCGATATTGCTTTTGTCTGACCTTTTGAAAGGCCAGGGGCAATTTGATCTGGCAACGGAACTGCTGGCAAAAGTTCCCGTTGATCATCCGCTGTTCCTGAATGCTGAAATTGGTCGTGCTGATACATTGGTGGATGCAGGTAAACCGCAGGCTGCTGTTGCTGTGTTGCAACGACTGGCCGCATCGCACCCGAAAAATTCCCGGGTAAGTATGATATTGGGCGATGTCTATAGCGGTGAAAAGCAGTACCGGAATGCAAATAAAGCCTACACTATTGCTATTGATTTACTGGAAAAAGAAAAAGGCGCACAATGGTTTTTATACTATGCGCGCGGGGTTTCCTATGAACGATTAGATGAATGGGAAAAGGCCGAAGTAGATTTTCGCAAAGCTTTGGAATTATCGCCCGACCAGCCTTCAACCCTAAATTATCTGGGCTATTCGCTGATTGAAAAAGGTATCAAACTGGCTGAAGCCCAAGATTTAATTGAACGCGCGGTTAAAGGGCGCCCGAATGACGGTTTTATCACAGACAGCCTTGGCTGGTTGCTTTACCGTATCGGCAAATTTGATGAGGCGGTCGGCCCAATGGAACGTGCCGCCGAATTAATACCGACCGACCCCGTGATCAATGACCACTTAGGGGATGTATATTGGAAAGTTGGCCGAAGCCGCGAAGCGCGCTTTCAATGGAGCCGTGCACTTTCATTTGATCCCGAAGAAAAAGATGCAATACGTATTCGGCGCAAACTGGATGTTGGTCTGGATGCGGTTCTGACCGCAGAAGAAACAAATGCAAATTAACGAGCTTGCTCGGGCGAAAATAAACTTATGTTTGCATGTGACCGGGCAGCGCGCGGACGGGTATCATCTGCTTGATAGTATTGTTGTTTTTGCAGATATCGGCGACCAGATCACGGTCGAACCAAGTGATGGTTTTTCTTTGACAATCAATGGCCCGTTTGCGCATGGGCTTAGTGCGGGGAACGACAATCTTGTTTTGCAAGCCGCACAGTTATTTTCAAAAAACTGCAAAGGGGCCGCAATCACTTTGACTAAAAACTTGCCTGTGGCATCAGGCATTGGCGGTGGCTCGGCAGATGCAGCGGCCACTTTGCGTGCGATGTCGCGTATGGCAGGTGCGCCATTGCCAACCGACGCGGGGCTTTCTTTGGGGGCAGATGTGCCAGTTTGTTTGCAAAGTGTTTCATGTCGAATGCAAGGTATTGGGGAACAGATCACACCACTTAGCGATATTCCCAAACTGGCCAGTGTGTTGGCTTGCCCCAAAGCAGGTGTTGCCACAGCTTCGATTTTCAGTGCGATAAAGGGCAAAGAAAACCCACCTGTTTCACGGCGGTCTGCTAATCAGGGCATATACGGGTATTTAAGTAAACAGCGAAACGATCTGGAAGTGCCGGCCAAAGCATTGGTAAAAGAGATTGAGAAATGCTTGGATCAAATCAAAGATGAAGGCGCGCTTTTGGCACGTATGTCTGGTTCAGGGGCTACATGTTTTGGCTTATTCAAATCCCAGAAAGACGCGCAAAATGCGGCGCGTGCGCTGTCTGATAAATATCCTGAATGGTGGGTGAAAGCCTGTTCTATGGGAAATTAAACCGCGCGATTAACAACAAAGTCTGCCAGATCACTAAGCAGGTCACGGATTTCAGACTTCGGTAGAACCTCTAATGCGGATTTTGCTTTGTTACCCCAATAAAGTGCAGCATCACGGGTTTCTTCCAAGGTGCCATGATTTTGTAGAAGTTCCATCGCATGTTCAAGATCGCCGTCATTCTGATCGCCCTTAACGATCACGCGATCCCAGAATTTACGTTCATCCGAAGTGGCTTTTGCAATGGCCTTAATCACCGGTAATGTCAGTTTGCCTTCGCGAAAATCGTCGCCTGTGTTTTTACCCAGAGATTGGCTGGCACCGCCGTAATCCAATAGGTCATCAACAATCTGGAAACTGATGCCCAAAGCATCACCGTACGTGTTAAGTGCGGTAATTTGATTTTCAGGTGCTGAAGCGATGACGCCGCCAACCTCTGTTGCCGCAGCAAAAAGTGCTGCCGTTTTGCCACGGATAACCTGAAAGTAAATATCTTCAGTCGTGTTTGTATCTTGCGCGGCTGTCAGTTGCAGAACTTCGCCCTCGGCGATTGTGGCGGATGCATTTGCAAGAATATCCAAAATCCGCAAAGACCCAGTTTCAACCATCAACTGAAAGGAACGGGAAAACAGATAATCGCCA
The DNA here is from genome assembly GCA_016764475.1 of Amylibacter sp. Classification (GTDB taxonomy): domain Bacteria; phylum Pseudomonadota; class Alphaproteobacteria; order Rhodobacterales; family Rhodobacteraceae; genus Amylibacter. The sequence continues at coordinate 25,895 of JAESRV010000099.1, read as the reverse complement.
ACCAAAACCGATGATTTGTTATCCCAAAGCAGGTTGGCGGTTTTACGCCCGCGCCGCAAGTTGCTTTCATCGACAACATCGTCATGCAGCAACGTGGCCGTGTGAATAAATTCTACGGTTGCCGCCAGATGAACATGATAAGGGCCATCGTACCCGCACATTTTAGCACTCGCAAGTGTCAGCAATGGGCGCAGGCGTTTGCCGCCGGCCTCTACCAAATGTGCCGTAATTTCAGGAATACGCGGCGCGTGTTCAGACGCCATGCGCTGTTTGATCAGTGTATTAACCGCATCCATGTCCTCGGCCAGCAATTCACTGAGATATTCAAATGGTTTCTTCACATTTCACCCCTTGGGAATGTAATTAGCACACTCGACAAACTTGTCCATAACAGGATAAGAAAATTATATGAAAGAACTTTTTAGAACCACCGATCCCACCTTAATTCCCTTTGCAACAGCAATGTTGCGCGGCGAAGATATCGACTGCTTTGATCTGGATGTCCATATGAGCATACTTGAAGGCTCAATCGGTGTTATGCCAAGGCGGCTGATGGTAGCAGACCGCGATTATTTTCAAGCCCGCGCAATTTTGCGGGATAACGATGTGGAAATTCCCAAAAAATCATGACTGCGCCTAAGGATCATACCACCTGTGACGCATTCTTGGACGGGCGTGTGCATATCAGGCAGCCCAAAAACGGGTATCGCGCAGCAACAGATCCTGTATTTTTGGCGGCAAGCATTCCGGCAAAAGCCGGGGAAAGTGTGTTGGAACTGGGTTGTGGCGTTGGTGTTGTACTATTTTGTTTAGGGGCGCGCATTCCCGGATTATCCTTAACGGGCTTGGAGCTTCAGTCAGCCTATGCAAACTTGGCCCGCAGGAATGCCCAGGAAAACGATATTAACGCGCAGGTTGTTTCTGGGAATTTAATGGAAATGCCTAGCGAACTTCGTGCCCAAAGCTTTGATCATGTGATATTCAACCCGCCTTTTTATGACAACGCAAAGGTTTCCGCGCCAAAAGATACGGGAAAATCGCAAGCGCATGTAATGGTGCTGAGTATTGAGAATTGGATCGATGCTGCATTGAAACGGCTAAAGCCCAAGGGGCGGTTAAGTTTTATTCACCGCACGGAAATATTACCGCAAGCTTTGGGTTGCTTGGCGGATGTAGCTGGTGACATCACTGTTAAACCATTGACATCAAGACAAGATCAAGCTGCTAAACGGGTTATTATTTCGTGCCGTAAAGGCACAAAAGGCCCGTCTGTGTTATTGCCACCGTTAGTGGTTCACAAAGGAAGTGCACATTCTAGGGACGCGGGCGCATACTCTGATATTGCACAAAGTATTTTGCGTGATGGAAAATCTTTACCCCCTAATGAATTGCCATAATATTCAAACGTGACACGACTCGATTTATGTGGTCATCTGTAATTATAAATTTCAACAAGGAGGTGCTATATGACCATGGGTTCCCACATCACTGAACTCAAGAAAAAACATAACCAACTTTCCAATCAAGTGGAAAAAATACAAAGCCGACCAAGTGCTGATGCGCTTAAGATCGTCTCTTTGAAAAAACAAAAGCTCAGGATTAAAGAAAAAATTGAGCGACTCTCACCCTAACAATTTATACCCTTAGCTGTGTTTGTTAAAATACAGAATCCGCTTACTATCCAGCATTTTATTTTAGCGATACATTGCAACAGTTATAAATATTGTTGCAATGTTGTTTCGCTCTCGCGCCACGCGGGAACTGTTTCTGGGCGGCCCGTCAAATAACCTTGCAGGCAATCAAAGCCCAAGTCTTGCAAGAATGACATTTCTTCCTGAGTTTCAACGCATTCCGCAACTGACAACATATCAAACTGATTGGCAATCGCGACCAACGCCGTGGTTAAAACCTGATTGTCGGCGTCTTCATTTATATTTCTGATAAACTGTCCATCAATTTTGACGATGTCAAAATGGAACTGCTTCAAAAACCGAAAAGCCGTGTAGCCTGCGCCAAAATCATCCAGTGCAAATGAAATGCCGCGCTTGTGCAAATTGGTCATGAATACCTTGACCAACTCAGGCATCATCATTGCGCTGTCTTCGGTAATTTCAAGTATCAATCGCTCTGCAACAGTCCCGTCCATAGACAGGCCTTTTTCAAGGGTCTCCATCCAGCGCGGATAACCGATACTACGCGCAGACATGTTTATTGATAAACGCAAAGTCGGGCATTCAGCCAGTGTATTCAAGCCTAGCTCTAAAGCCAGGCAATCAATGATACGACCCGTTTCCAAAGTTTCGACAATGGTAATGAAATCCTTGGCGGGAATGATCTCTTTGGTATCATCCATGATCCGAATAAGCCCTTCATAAAAAGCGGGTTTAAGCGGATTTTTAGCGTGAACAATCGGTTGGTATGCCAGTAAAACATGTTTGCGCTCAATCGCCCGCGTTACCGTATCAATAACGGGTTCATTGCGCTTTTTCAGCGCATAATCCAATGGGCTGTCCGGGGCTTGGGGGAAATATAATTCATTCACTTTTGACACTTAACATGCTCCGATTTGATATAATTACATTCGTTATGCCCCGATGTTCCCTAATTTAAAGTTAAATGTTCCAATTTTGTTCTAATTTTAGTAAACTGGCCACTAACAATGTAACATATTGAAAATATGAGGATTATTATGTGTGAACGCTGCACTTGGGTTGGAAATGAGTCAATTTATATAAAATACCATGATGAAGAATGGGGTGTTCCGGAATGGGATGCGCGCGCGTTATGGGAAAAACTGGTGTTGGACGGGTTTCAGGCCGGGCTTAGCTGGTTGACAATTCTTAAGAAACGCGATGGGTTTCGCGCAGCTTTTGCGGGATTTGACCCCCATAGGGTGGCTGAATTTAGCGAAGCGGATGTTGAACGGCTGCTTGGGGATGCGGGCATTGTGCGGCATCGCGGCAAGATCAACGCAGCGATTAAAGGTGCGCGGGCCTGGCAGGAAATTGAGGCAGATATTGGGTTTGACAGCTACCTTTGGGGGTTTGTTGATGGCAAGCCGTTGCAGAATAATTGCAAGACATCCGCAGATGTGCCTGCGTTTACTGATCTGTCTACGCAAATATCCAAAGACCTGAAAAAACGCGGTTTCAACTTTTGTGGGCCGACGATTGTTTACGCGTTCATGCAAGCGGTCGGCATGGTAAACGATCATACCGTGACCTGTTATCGGCATAAGCAGGTGCAAGGCAGGGTGCGTTAAGGGTTTATGCCTTCTGGCAAGAAATTTAAGACCCATTGGAAGATTGGATGTTTAATGGAAATCTACATACGCGACAGGGAGCTATGGTTGAATTTGGGTACCTGCGCCGCCACCACCTGTTATTGTAATCTGTGTACTACCGCCCAAGGGCTGCATCCATCATTCGGATCGCGGCAGCCAATATTGCTCGCATGATTACCAGAAAATTCTGCGTCAGCATGACTTTGAAATATCTATGAGCGGCAAAGGAAATTGCTACGATAATGCGGCCATGGAAACCTTCTTCAAAACCATCAAGGCGGAGCTAATCTGGCGGCATTCATGGCAAACCCGTCGTGCTGTCGAGGTGGCCATCTTCCACTCTCATGGTTTGCAAGCAAACCACTGCCGCGCAGTGGAATACATCAATGGCTTTTATAACCTTCGCCGCAGACACTCGGCCTTAGGATGGAAAAGTCCATTGGCTTTCGAACGGAAGGTGGCTTAAACGAGCACTTGGGGCGGAACTAAAGCGGGACAGGTCCAAAACAAACTTGTCCCTTCCTTCAGGAACAGGTATTCCTTTCTTAACAAAACAATCAGCCACAGGGATTCACATGTCACACGCACCCAAACTTGTCACAATATTCGGTGGTTCAGGCTTTGTTGGCCGCTATATAGCGCGGCGCATGGCAAAAGAAGGTTGGCGTGTCCGTGTAGCCGTTCGCCGCCCGAATGAAGCGATTTTTGTGAAACCATATGGCACTGTTGGGCAGGTTGAACCCATCTTGGCAAACATCCGCGATGACGCTTCCGTTCAGGCTGCTTGTGCAGGGGCTGATGCGGTAGTGAATTGTGTGGGAACGTTCGATAAGGGCGGGCGTAATAATTTTGAAGCGGTTCAGGTTGAGGGTGCCGGACGCATTGCCCAAATGGCAAAAGCTGCGGGTGTAAAACAGCTGGTTCATATTTCTGCCATTGGTGCGGATAAAGAGGCACTTAGCACATATGCGCGCACCAAAGCGGCAGGTGAGGCTATGGTAAAGCAAGCCTTCCCAAATGCCGTCATCTTGCGCCCCTCTGTTATCTTTGGCACCGAAGATATGTTCTTTAACCGCATTGCCAAAATGGCTACCCTAACGCCGGTTATTCCGATTGTTGGCGGCAGTTCCAGGTTTCAGCCCGTCTATGTGGATGATGTGGCCAAAGCGGCGGTCATGGGCGTTTTGGGTCAAGCCGCAGCCGGTGTGTATGAACTTGGTGGGCCTGATACGGAAAGTTTTACAGAACTAACTGATCGTATACTGGCCTGCATTCGCCGCAAACGCTTAAAAGTCAATGTGCCCTTCTTTATGGCCTCTATAAATGCGAAAATCTTGGACATGGTGTTCGGGCTGACAATGGGCTTGTTCAAGAACAATATATTGACCGCAGATCAGGTAGAGCAATTACGCACAGATAATGTAGTGGCCCCGCGCGCCAAAGGTTTTGCAAAGCTGGGTATTGAGCCTGTTGCAATGGATGCCGTGTTGGACAGCTACCTGTACTGTTATCGCCCATATGGGCAATATGCTGAGTTGACTGAGTCTGGTAAAAACCTGTCGACCTAGGCGTGAGGCACCCATAACAATCCAGTCCTTAACATGATGCGCTAAAGCGTATGGGGTGAAATGTCGGCATTTCATCGATTGCATTGATTCGGCTTGTGTTTTTCAATGCTTTAAAAGGGTAATATTAAAGAGAAATGCCCTATACGTAAATAATACTGACCTATTTGTCAGGCTTTATCAGGCCCGAATGCAAAATCTATAAATAAATATATATTATAGGTAAGCACAACTGACTTTTATTGCTGACAAAAAGATTATAGTGAGTGGTTTCTGGATGGTTTTGTCTGTAAATCGAAAGGCTTGTTATGGCTGAGAATAAAATGCTTAAGTTTGTGCATGTGGCGCGCGATATGCCGCAAAAGCGTGTGCCTAGTTTACGCACTAAAGATTATGATGAAGTCTATCAAGAGTTCGCAGCTGCCAAAGCGGCCGAGCAGGCATCACGTTGTTCGCAGTGCGGTGTGCCTTATTGCCAAACCCATTGTCCGTTGCACAACAATATTCCCGACTGGCTGCGCCTGACTGCCGAGGGGCGGTTGCAAGAAGCTTATGAGTTAAGCCAAGCCACAAACACCTTCCCCGAGATTTGTGGGCGCATCTGCCCGCAAGATCGGTTGTGCGAAGGTAACTGTGTGATTGAACAGGCAGGCCACGGCACAGTTACTATTGGGGCAGTGGAAAAATATATCACCGACACCGCTTGGGAAAACGGTTGGGTAAAACCAGCAGCACCTGTTTTTGAGCGTGCGCAAAGTGTTGGCATCATCGGGGCTGGCCCTGCTGGCCTGGCCGCCGCTGATGTGCTGCGCTGMCAAGGCATTCAGGTGACGGTCTATGATCGCAATGATCGCGCAGGCGGCTTACTGACCTATGGCATTCCCAGCTTTAAGCTGGAAAAAGACRTRGTGATGCGGCGCAATAAATTRCTGGAAGACGGCGGCGTTAMRTTTGAGCTGAATACCGAGATCGGYACSGAYATCAGCTTTGCYGATTTRCGCRCAAAACAYGATGCAATCCTAATMGGAACAGGGGTTTACAAGTCRCGYGATCTGGGYGGSCCGGGTGCSGGCAAYRMMGGRATTGTSAAAGCGATTGAYTATTTRACYGCSTCYAACCGCCTGAATTTCGGCGATACTGTACCTGAAATTGAAAGTSGTGAACTGTCAGCCAGTGGTAAAAAKGTTGTGGTTATCGGSGGKGGCGACACCGCCATGGATTGCGTGCGCACCGCGATGCGCCAAGGSGCSAAATCAGTKAAATGCYTGTACCGCCGTGACCGTAAAAACATGCCGGGKTCGGTRCGCGAAACSGCKAATGCGGAAGAGGAAGGCGTRGARTTTGTCTGGCTTGCTGCCCCCAAAGGCTTCACMGGGGACRGCGATGTMACAGGGGTTATCGTATCCRAAATGCGCTTRGGCGCRCCKGATGCAACMGGGCGSCAAAGCCCYGAAGAAATTRCRGGKGCRGAYTATACCGAAGACGCTGATCTGGTKATCAAAGCACTGGGGTTCAGCCCCGAAGAYYTGCCYGCTTTATGGGATACSCCSGAACTGGAAGTSACCCGTTGGGGTACGGTAAAGGCTGATTNCAGCACCAAAGAAACCTCACTTTCAGGGGTGTTTGCGGCGGGYGATATTGTGCGCGGTGCCAGTCTGGTTGTCTGGGCMATYCGCGATGGGCGCGATGCGGCKGACAGTATTTTRAAGCACCTGAATGCGAAGTCAGCAGTGGCGGCACAATGATGGTTAACCAATTCAAAATCGCGAAAAATATGCTGTCTGTATTGGGTCTGTATCACGTCGGTATTGCGTCGGTATTTTTGACTGACGTGATACGGCCTATAAAGGTTAACGTGTCAGCATATCTGACCCATATGCGCCAAAGTATAAATCAATTCTTAATGCAAGCGACCGGAACGGGAGCCGTCTTATGACTAAATTAAACCCAGAAATCAGCGAAAACTGGAAAGCCGAACAGGAAGCCAAACGCGCCTATATGGCCGAACATGGCATGTATTCAGAAGCGGATGAACATTCATCTTGTGGTGTCGGTATGGTGGTTTCCATTGACGGCAAAGCATCGCGCGGTGTGGTTGAAAACGGTATCAAGGCCCTGCGTGCGGTTTGGCATCGGGGGGCTGTAGATGCGGATGGAAAAACCGGTGACGGGGCGGGGATTCATCTGCAAATTCCGGTGCCGTTTTTCTATGACCAGATTGAACGCACCGGCCACAAGCCGCGCGAGGATGAGCTGGTAGCTGTGGGGCAGATTTTTCTGCCGCGCACGGATTTCGGGGCACAGGAAACCTGCCGTACAATCGTTGAAACCGAAGTGCTGCGGGCGGGCTATTACATTTACGGCTGGCGCCATGTGCCGGTGGAAGTGTCTTGTCTGGGCGAGAAAGCCAATGCAACGAGGCCCGAGATTGAACAGATATTGATCTCTAACTCCAAGGGTGTGGACGAGATTACTTTTGAGCGCGAATTATACATCATTCGTCGCCGTATTGAAAAAGCGGTCAACATTGCGCATGTGAACGATTTCTATGTTTGTTCACTATCCTGCCGCTCGATCATCTACAAAGGTATGATGCTGGCCGAACAGGTGGCGGTGTTTTATCCTGACTTGCAGGACGACCGTTTTACATCATCTTTTGTGATTTATCACCAACGCTATTCAACCAATACTTTCCCGCAATGGTGGCTGGCGCAACCGTTCCGGATGCTTGCCCATAACGGTGAGATCAACACGCTTAAGGGCAATGTGAACTGGATGAAAAGCCATGAAATTCGCATGGCCTCAAAGAACTTCGGTGATAATGCCGAGGATATTAAACCGATTATTGCGGCAGGGTCTTCTGACAGTGCCGCGTTGGATTCTGTGTTTGAAGTGATGGTGCGTGCGGGGCGCAATGCGCCTATGGCCAAGACCATGCTGGTGCCTGAAAGCAGCAATACTGCGGAAATGAAACCTGCGTGGAAAGACATGTACGCCTATTGCAACGCGGTGATGGAACCGTGGGATGGGCCGGCCGCATTGGTGATGACCGATGGCCGCTGGGTTTGTGCGGGGCTTGACCGAAGTGGCTTGCGCCCGATGCGTTATGTGGTGACAGGTGACGGGTTGTTGATTGCAGGTTCCGAGGTGGGCATGGTGCCAACCGACGAGATGACGGTACGCGAAAAAGGCGCACTTGGCCCGGGGCAGATGATTGCGGTTGATATGGCCAAGGGGCGGCTGCTGCATGACCAAGAACTGAAGGATGAACTGGCCGCAAGCCGACCGTTTGGCAAGTGGGTTGATAGCATTGTCAAGCTGGACAAAGAGCATAGCAAAATCAGCGAAACCGTTTCTTATACGGGCGCTGAGTTGCGCAAACGCCAAATCGCGGCGGGCTATTCAATAGAAGAGCTGGAAATGATTTTGCATCCGATGGCCGAGGACGCGAAAGAGGTTTTGGCATCAATGGGCGATGATACGCCATCTGCGGTTTTATCGGATCAGTACCGACCTTTATCGCATTTCTTCAGGCAGAATTTTTCGCAGGTAACCAACCCGCCGATTGACAGCTTACGCGAACATCGGGTGATGAGCTTGCGCACGCGGTTCGGCAACCTGCGCAATGTGCTGGACGAAAGTAATGAGCAAACTGAAATCCTGTCTTTGGAAAGCCCGTTCCTGTCAAACGCGCAATTTGACCATATCGTAGAGCATTTCGGTGACACGGTGACCACGATTGATTGTACCTTTGATGGTGCTGATGAAGGTGCTTTGCGCGTGGCGGTGGAACGTATTCGCAGTGAGGCCGAGGATGCTGTGCGTTCCGGTGCCGGGCATCTGGTTTTGTCTGATATAGGGCAAAATGAAGGTAAGGTTCCGGTGCCGATGATTTTAGCCACTTCGGCGGTGCATTCGTGGTTGACTAAAATCGGGTTGCGCACGTTTTGTTCGATCAATGTACGTTCTGCTGAATGTATTGATCCGCATTATTTTGCGGTGTTGATCGGTGCGGGCGCGACCACGGTGAACGCTTATCTGGCGCAAGATAGTCTGGCAGACCGCATTGAACGCGGGCTGTTGGAGCAAACTTTGGACGTGGCGATTGCGCGGTATAAAGAGGCGATCAATCAAGGTCTGTTAAAGATTATGGCCAAGATGGGTATTTCTGTAATCGGGTCTTATCGCGGCGGTTTGAACTTTGAAGCGGTGGGGCTTTCACGTGCAATGGTAGCGGAATTTTTTCCGGGAATGCTTAGCCGTATTTCGGGTATTGGCCTGCACGGCATTCAGCGCAGTGTGAATAAAGTTCACGCCAAGGGTTGGAAAGCGGGGCCCGATATTTTGCCTATTGGCGGGTTTTATAAAGCACGGCGCACGGGTGAAACCCATGCGTGGCAGGCGCAAAATATGCATATGATGCAGTCTGCCTGTGATCGGGCATCGTATGAATTGTGGAAGCAGTATAGTGCGCGGATGCAAAGCAATCCGCCGATTGCGCTGCGTGATTTAATGGATTTCAAGCCCGTTGCAAAACCTATTCCTGTGGAAGAGGTCGAGTCTATTACCGCCATTCGCAAACGCTTTGTGACACCTGGCATGTCGTTGGGGGCGTTATCGCCTGAGGCGCATAAAACGTTGAATGTTGCGATGAACCGTATTGGGGCGAAATCCGATAGTGGCGAGGGTGGCGAAGACCCGGCACACTTTGTGCCGGAACCTAACGGTGATAATCCTTCTGCGAAGATCAAACAGGTGGCATCGGGGCGCTTTGGGGTGACGGCGGAATATCTGAACCAGTGCGAAGAGTTAGAGATCAAGGTGGCCCAAGGTGCCAAGCCCGGTGAGGGTGGGCAGTTGCCGGGGATGAAAGTCACGGAACTGATTGCGCGGCTTCGCCATTCAACGCCCGGCGTGATGTTGATCAGCCCGCCGCCGCATCATGACATCTATTCGATCGAGGATTTGGCGCAGTTGATTTACGATCTGAAACAGATCAATCCACGTGCCAAGGTGACCGTGAAACTGGTGGCCTCATCCGGTGTGGGCACCATTGCGGCGGGTGTGGCGAAAGCGCATGCGGATGTGATTTTGATTTCGGGGCATAATGGGGGGACGGGGGCATCACCCGCGACATCCATTAAATACGCTGGATTGCCTTGGGAAATGGGATTGTCTGAGGCACATCAAGTGCTGGCGATGAACAACCTGCGTGACCGTGTCACGCTGCGCACCGATGGCGGTTTGCGCACCGGGCGCGATATTGTGATGGCAGCAATGCTGGGGGCCGAAGAATACGGCATCGGCACGGCTGCATTGATCGCGATGGGGTGCATCATGGTGCGGCAATGCCAGTCAAACACCTGCCCTGTGGGGGTTTGCGTGCAAGATGAAGAGCTGCGTAAGAAGTTTACGGGTACCGCCGATAAAGTGGTCAATCTGATCACGTTTTATGCCCAAGAAGTGCGTGAAATTCTAGCCTCTTTGGGTGTGCGTTCCTTGGGCGAAATCATTGGTCGTGCGGATATGCTGGCACAAGTCAGCCGTGGCTCTGCACACTTGGATGATCTGGATTTGAACCCGCTTTTGATCAGTGTCGATGATGCCGACAAGATCATTTATAACCGCGATAAAGATCGCCAATCTGTACCTGATACGCTGGATGCGGAAATCCTGAAAGATGCACAACCGTTCTTTAAGGAAGGCGAAAAAATGCAGCTTTCCTATGCGGTGCAAAATACCCATCGTACCATCGGCACACGGGTTTCAAGCCATATTGTGCAAAGGTTCGGGATGCGTAATGAATTGCAACCTGACCATCTGACGATCAAACTGACAGGGTCAGCCGGGCAATCTTTGGGGGCGTTTGCACCCAACGGGCTGAAGCTGGAAGTGTCAGGCGACGCCAATGATTACGTGGGTAAGGGCCTATCGGGCGGCATGATTGTGGTGCGCCCACCCAAGGGCAGCCCGTTGATTGCAGCGGAAAATACCATCATCGGCAACACTGTTCTATACGGTGCTACGGACGGCAAACTGTTTGCCAACGGCCACGCAGGGGAACGGTTTTGCGTGCGCAATTCAGGCGCCCATGTGGTGGTTGAGGGCTGTGGTTCCAACGGCTGTGAATACATGACTGGGGGCGTTACCATAATTGTGGGCTCGGTCGGTGCCAACTTTGGTGCAGGCATGACAGGGGGCATGGCATATGTTTACGACCCCAAAGGCGTGTTTGATCAGTATGCAAATATGGAATCTTTGGTGTTGGCACCTGTGACCGTGGCGCATTGGGAAGCTCAGTTAAAAGGCCTGCTAGAGCAACATTTAGCTGAAACCGGCAGCCCCAAGGTGAAAGAGATTTTGCACCGTTGGGATGAGGAACTGACAAAGTTCGTACAGGTTTGCCCGAAAGAAATGCTGAACCGCCTGACACATCCGCTGTCTTTGGATAGTGGGCAGAAATCGGCCTAAGCTATTGAACCACACCCCTTTCGCTTTATGCTGAACAAATGACAGCCAAAGCGAAAAAGAAAGACGCGAAGAAAAAAGAACCCGCAAAGCCAAAGAATTGGTTTGCGGGCCTTCGTCGCCGACTTTTCCGAACCCTGCGCAACGCTGTGATTATTGCGCTTACAATCGCCGCTATACTGGTGCTGATTTTTCGAGTGCTGAACCCGCCGATCAATATATATATCGCCTCGGAATGGATACGGTTGGGGGATGTGAAACGTGATTGGGTCCCGATTGAAACCTTCCCACCTTATGTGGCGCGTTCTGTTGTGGCAGCAGAAGACGCAAACTTTTGCCTGCATTCGGGGTTTGATTTTACTTCCATAAAATCCGCGTTAAGCGGCAAGGGGAAGCTGCGAGGGGCTTCTACCCTATCACAACAGGTCTCAAAAAACGTATTTTTATGGCAAGGGCGTTCTTGGGTGCGTAAAGGGTTAGAAGCGGGTTTTACGGTTTTGGTTGAATTGATCTGGCCAAAGGAACGTATTGTTGAAGTTTATTTGAATGTTGCTGAATTTGACGAAGGTGTTTTTGGTGTGGCCGCAGCGGGGCGGCATTATTTCGGGGTAGAGCCTGAAAACATAACGCGCCTGCAAGCGGCACGTTTGGCCGCTATCTTACCGAACCCCAAAAATCGCTCTGCCAGCCGCCCTTCATCGTTGGTTCGTAAGCGCACCGTGCGGATTTTATCGGGTGAAGCGACGATTGCGGGGGATGGGCGCGCAAAATGCTTTCAGTAGAGCTTGATATATTTTCCACTTCGGGGCAAAAGCATAAAAACATCAACGAAAATTGAAGCCCCATATGTACCGTCTATACCACTACCCCCTATCGCCGTTTTCACGCAAAGTCCGCCTGGTTCTGGCTGAAAAAGGTATTGAGGTAGAACTGGTTGAAGAACGCTATTGGGAGCAACGCCCTGATTTTCTGCGCATGAACCCCAGTGGTAAAGTGCCTGTATTGAAAACCGAAAAACTGACATTGGCCGAGTCGGGGGCAATTTGTGAATATCTGGATGAGGTTCATCCCGAACCTGCGCTGTTTCCAACAGATGTTGAAAAACGCGCGGAAGTGCGCCGTCTGGTTAGTTGGTTTGATGATAAGTTTTACCGAGAGGTTACATTGAACCTGCTGGGGGAACGCCTGCTGAAAAAAGTGATGGGCGGGGGGTATCCTGAAAGTAAAAACGTCAAGGCCGGTTCAAAAAATATCCGCTATCATTTGAAATATATGACCTATCTTTTGGATCGCCGCCGCTGGCTGGCGGGGGATCGTTTAAGCATGGCTGATTTTTCGGCCGCTGCACAAATATCTTGTCTGGACTATATTTCAGATGTTGATTGGAACAGTCATGAGCTGGTCAAAGACTGGTATGCCAAAATTAAATCACGCCCTGCATTTCGGTCTTTGCTGGCCGATCAGTTGCCGGGGTTTCCGCAGCCAGCGCATTATGCTGACTTGGACTTTTGACCGCGCTGCTGGAACGGTTGCGTGCGCAAGCCTTGCAAGAAGGCTTTGCCAAAATGGGTGTTTGTGCGCCTGATGCGATACCACACGCGGCAGGGCATCTAAGCACTTTTGTTGAAAAAGATCGCCACGGGCAAATGGATTGGATGGCCAAGCGTATGCATTGGCGTGGCAACCCTGCCGAGTTGTGGCCAGATGCAAAATCTGTGGTGATGCTGGCAGAACCTTATACGCCAACACACGATCCTTTGGCGGTGTTGGACATGGCCGATCGCGGGGCAATATCGGTTTATGCCCAAAACCGAGATTACCATGATGCGGTGAAGAAACGGCTGAAGCGTGTGGGGCGTTGGTTGATTGAACAGGCACAAGATACTGAAATTAAAGTGTTTGTCGACACAGCCCCGGTGATGGAAAAACCGCTTGGTGGGGCTGCGGGGCTTGGTTGGCAAGGCAAGCATACCAATCTTGTTTCAAGGGATTTGGGCAACTGGTTTTTTCTGGGCGCGATTTTTACCACGGTTGATTTTGCCAAGGATGAAGCGGGGCAAGATCAATGCGGGTCTTGCACCGCGTGTTTGGATATTTGCCCGACAAAGGCGTTTCCTGCCCCTTATCAGCTGGATGCGCGGCGGTGTATTTCGTATTTGACGATTGAACACAAAGGCCCAGTGGATTTGGAATTGCGTGCGCTTTTAGGCAACCGTATTTATGGTTGTGACGATTGTCTGGCGATCTGCCCATGGAACAAGTTTGCGGTTGAAGCGCGCGACATTACTTATCATGCGCGTACAGAGCTTGTAGCACCTAAACTGGCGGAATTAGCCCAGTTGGATGATGCGCAGTTCCGTGTTTTTTTCAGCAAATCACCTGTGAAGCGCATTGGGCGTAATCAGTTTGTGCGTAATGTGCTTTATGCGATTGGAAACTCTGGCGATGCAGAATTACGGTCTGTAGCAACTGGTTTGAAAAATGATGATGACCCAACCGTGGCCGAAGCTGCTACTTGGGCAGAGGCGCGATTATGACAGATGTACTCCTAAGTTTCGGGCATGGGTATTCGGCACAATCATTATCACCGATTTTAACCCAACAAGGCTGGACGGTATACGGCACGACACGTGCACAAGATAATATAGCAGCGATTACAGCGTCAGGGGCACAACCTGTTTTGTGGCCTGAAGCTGCGATTGAAGAATACTTGGATCAAGCAACGCATTTGTTGATTTCCACCGCACCGGATGAAACGGGTGATCCTGTTTTAAAAGCGTTATCAGATCAAATTGCCAAACGCGGTGACCAGTTTAAATGGGTTGGGTATTTATCCACTACGGGGGTTTATGGTAACCACCAAGGCGGCTGGGTAGACGAGGCCACGGCCCTGACCCCTGCAACCAAGCGGGGGCAATGGCGGGTTCGGGCAGAGCGGCAATGGCAGGATATGGGCTTGCCTTTACATATTTTCCGTCTTGCGGGCATTTATGGGCCGGGGCGCGGGCCTTTTGCTAAATTGCGACGCGGAACGGCGCGGCGCATTGTAAAAGAGAATCAGCTGTTCAGCCGTATTCATGTGGATGACATCGCACGGGTTTTGACCGCCTCTATTGCAAAACCGAATGCAGGGTCAATTTATAATGTTTGCGATAATCTGGCCGCACCACCCGAAGATGTGATTGCTTATGCGGCAAAACTAATGGGGGTACCCGTGCCAAAGGCTGAAGATTTTGCGTCAGCGGATATGACAGCGATGGCAAAAAGCTTTTATTCGGAATCAAAGAAGGTTTCGAATGCAAAGATTAAGGCCGAATTAGGGGTTCGGCTAAACTACCCCGACTATGTATCCGGACTTGATGCCCTGCACATAAATGAAAGCAGGCAAAAATAAAGGGACGGCGCAATAAACGCTATCCCTTAAAATTCTTTGCTTATGACCTTAGGCCAAAGCGTATAACAACAAATTAGTTGTTAGAAGCTGCAACAGCTACACCAATTGCTACTAGAACAAGAACTGGAACAAGAATGCCGCCTGAAGATGAACCTGCAGAAGAACTGGCTTCTGGCTCTGCTACTGGTGCTTCTACTACTGGCTCTGACAAAGAACCTGCGAATGCTGTTGTTGCTGCCAGTGTGAATGCAGCTGCTAGTGCGATAGATTTCATATGAAAATCCTCCAAATTAAAAAGCTCGCCGCATTTTGTGGGAAAGGTAGATGGCCCCACGACGAACACCCAAGACTGTACCTCGTGAGGCTTTTTAACCAGCTTCGTTTGTATATTGCAACAATAAGATGCCGCAATTCTGCCAAACCAAGCCAAAAAGTCGTTAAATTAGCAACACTTGGGTGCCAACCTTGGTCAAATCGTACATTATAGCGATCTGTTCGTTATACAAACCGATGCACCCATTTGAAGAACGGCGGCCTATTTTGCGCGTATCTTGGGTGCCGTGGATACGGTAATACTGCCATGACAAGTATAAAGCGTGTGTTCCCAAGGGGTTTTCAGGGCCCGGTGGAATATATCGCGGCCAATCTGGGTTTCTTTTCAACATATTAGCGGTTGGGCGCCAATCCGGGCCAATGCGTTTGCGAATAATGGATGTGCGGCCCAAGCGGGTTAAATCATCTGATTCGGGTACACTTATCGGGAAAAGCCGATAAATGCTTTCATCTTCTGACCAGAAATGCAGGGCGCGGCTGTGGGTATCCACCAGAATAACGCCATTTCTAAGATTTGAGAAATAGGGCTTCCAATCTTTTGACTTAAAATTGGATGCATTACGCCGCACTGTGCCCGCAACCGGGTCGGCCAGACTTTCTGCATTAATGTCTTGCAACAATGCATCGTCGGTTTGGGACCATGCCTTTGTGCCCAGCACCATGGGTGCTGCAAGTGCAGATGATGTAAATACACGACGTGTGAATCTAGTATTCATTTGAGTTACCCCAATTCCTGTAGTTTCAGCACCTAAATAGTACCTTTGCGTCACAGTTGCAATTCAAACAATTGTTATCAGACCTGTAGGGGTTTCCAAATGGGCTTTTCCACCCTAAATAAGGCAAAGTTATTGGGTTGAAGGACTTACATTATGATCAGAGCGTTATTCGTTGCTATTATAGCAGTTATTGTAGTTTCGGCGTGTGCACCGATTGAAAAGCCCATAGATGACGGGGGTTTTCATCCGACAATCTTTAAAATTCGCAAGGGTGATACCACGAAAATTCAGTTTCGCCAGCTGGATGCGGTGAATGCAATTCGTACAGCAAGCGGATTATCGCCGCTTGAATTATCTACACAGCTGAATGCCGCTGCAAAAACCCATTCCATTGATATGGCCAAACAACAACGGCCTTGGCATTTTGGTTCAGACGGGTCATCACCCTTGGATCGCGTTGCCCGCACCGGCTATCCTGGCCAAATGCTGGGCGAAAACATTTCTGAAACTTATGAAAACGATACCGAAACACTGCAAGTTTGGATGAATGACCCGGATGCAAGATCGACTATTCTGGATCCGAAAGCGCGGTTCTTCGGCCTGTCATGGTTGCAGGAAAAAAATGGCAAGATCTGGTGGACACAGCTGACAGGCAGTTAGGTTCTGACCATAAGTTCAAAACCTAAGGCAGCACATCTATCTGTGTGCCGTTTTTTACCATCGCATAGATTGTTTCTATCTCTTTATTGGTGACGGAAATACAGCCGGCTGTCCAATCAGGCTTGTTACGGTCGCCCCGCAAAGTTGGCCCACCGTGAATAAAAATCTCACCGCCCGGATCTTTGCCGATTGATTTGGCATAGGCAATGTCTTTTGCATTCGGGTATGACATGCCCAAGCTTAGATGATAGGCGCTGTTGGGATTGCGGCGGTTAATGGTATAACTGCCTTCGGGTGTGCGCCCGTCGCCTTCATATTCTTTATGGCCGCGCGGGGTAAAACCAAGATCCACATCGTATTTTTTCAACACTTTTTTACCGCTCATCAGCCACAAGGAACGTGAGGATTTTTCCACAACAACCCGTGTTACCTGCGGGCCATTATATGATTGAAATTTTGAACGGGTAGAACAGGCCGAAAGCAGCAAAGCACTTGCCGTTAAGGGGATAAATTCACGTCTGTTCATCATTACATCCCAGTTTCTTGCGCAATTTTTTTAGCGGACTTACGTTGCCGCTCGGTTGCACTTTTCAGTTGTCCACATGCGGCCATTATATCCTCACCACGTGGTGTTCGTATAGGGCTTGCGTAGCCTGCATCGTTCACAATGTCGGCAAACGCTTCAATTCTTTCCCAATCCGAACGCTCATAGGGGGAGCCCGGCCACGGGTTGAACGGGATAAGATTGATCTTGGCAGGGATGCCTGCGATCAGTTTTACCAGACGGCGGGCATCGGCATCACTATCGTTCACGCCCTTCAACATGACATATTCAAAGGTAATACGTTCCGAGTTGGACAGACGCGGATAATCGCGGCAGGCTTGCAGCAATTCGGCGATATTGTGTTTACGGTTAATCGGCACCAGCTTATCGCGCACGGCGTCTGTGGTGGCGTGAAAGCTGATCGCCAGCATACAGCCTATTTCGGTGCCCGCACGGATAATTTCAGGCACCACACCGCTGGTAGACAGGGTGATGCGGCGGCGTGAAAGCGAAATGCCCTCATTATCCATCGCGATCAACATGGCATCGCGCACATTGTCGGTATTATACAAAGGCTCGCCCATGCCCATCAGAACGATGTTGGAAATCAGGCGTTTATCACCCGCAGGCTTGCCCCATTCGCCAAGATCATCGCGGGCTATCAATATCTGGCTGACGATTTCACCCGCCGACAGGTTACGCACAAGTTTTTGCGTGCCGGTATGGCAAAACGGGCATGTCAGTGTGCAACCGATTTGTGAAGAAATACACAAAGTGCCGCGATTGGCTTCGGGGATATAAACCGCTTCCACCTCATGCCCGCCGGCAATGCGCAGCAGGTATTTACGGGTGCCATCGTCAGAGATTTGACGGGTCACAATTTCAGGGCGGATAATCTGGAAATGCTCGGCCAGGCTGGCCCGGAAATCTTTTGACAGATTGGTCATAGTATCAAACTGGGTGGCGCCCTTTTGGTACATCCAACCCCAAACCTGATTAACCCGCATCTTCAGCTGCTTTTCAGGTGTCCCAATATCTGCGAATGCCGTCTTTAGCGCATTGCGGCTAAGGCCGATCAGGTTTGGCTTAACCTCTGTTTCCAGCTTGCGCGGAACAGTTACGAGATCTGGTGTTATCGGTGCGCTCATTACGGTAACTTCCTATAAAACAGCCCCAAAAACGGGGTTTCGGGGCTATTATAGCATAAACGTTAAAAGCAAAACCTTTACTTACAACGTTTTTCCGCTTCGGCCAAAGCGGCGGTAAAGCCGATCAAAGAAAATGTGTCTTTGGTTTTTGTTCCACGCGCGCTTTGCGCATCAACAACCGCCTCAGAGCCGCGTTGCAATGACGTTTTGATCTTGGCGTCAACGGCGGCTGACTCTGGCCAGGCATATTCCCCGTCAGGGTACATGTTATAGGTGGATGATCCAACCGTCAGGCGCACAGGCGTATCGGGTTTAAACGGATAACCGCCAGTAAATGAAACTTCGCCCCGTATGCCGCTTTTGGGCAGGTAGGTGACAAAGAAACGGATGTCACTGCGGTTTACCACAACAGGTGTGCCGCCGCGTGTGTTTACGGTTTTAGTGGGTTTGGAAACGATCCAACATCTAAGCGGGGCGTTTTCAACAAATACTGACCAGTCCGATTTCGAATCCACAACATTCGTCGAGGTTTGGGCGGATAGGGTTGTACTACTAAAAGACACCGCTGCGATTATACCGCATGTCAATGCTACTGCTCTGTTCATTCTGCCTTACAGCCTCCAAGCTGTTATTTTTGCCTCATCCTACAAAATAGGACGGAATTGTGTTGAAGTTGTGGCAGCATACTAGAATAACACACGGGATCATAGCCAGAAGGCAGTGAATAAACCTTTAAAATCGGCGGATTTTCGTCAAAAGAAGTGGAAAAACGATGGGAAGCTCGGAAATTGTGGCAGAAGTGTGGCGCGGCGCGTTCCTGGAATGTGTGCATCGCGGCCATATCGCGGTTTGTAATACCCAAGGTGATTTGCTGGCTTCATGGGGGGATCCTGCGGCGGTGATATTGCCGCGTTCATCGTGCAAAATGCTGCAAGCCCTGCCTTTGGTGGAAAGCGGTGCGGCAAAACGCTTTGGGCTAAGATCCGAACACCTGGCCCTATCGTGTGCATCCCATAACGGCGCGTTTATCCATACCGATCGGGTCAGCAAATGGCTGGATGGGTTGGAATTGGGTGAAACCGATTTGCGTTGCGGCGGGCATATGCCCGAAGACGCAGAGGCAATGAAGGGATTGCTATGCGGCGATCACTGTTTCGATCAGACCCATAACAACTGTTCGGGTAAACATTCGGGATTTTTAACCTTGAATAAACATCTGGGCGGCGGTGCCGAGTATCTTGAAATAGATCACCCGGTGCAAATTGCGGTGAAGGCCGCAATTGAAGATATGTCGGGGGAAGATACCTATGGCCATGTGATTGATGGTTGTTCCGCACCCAATTTTGCTATGACATTGACAGGCTTTGCCCGTTCACTGGCGCGTATGGCCGACCCAAGCGGGTTGGGGGCTGTGCGCCAAGAGGCCGCCAGATCACTGATCGGGGCCATGGCCAAGCATCCTGAACTGGTTGCGGGCGAGACCCGCACCTGTACTGAATTGATGCGGGCAATGGATGGCAAGGCTGTGATCAAGACAGGCGCCGAAGGTGTGTTTGCCGCGATCTTGCCTGAACGTGGTATCGGTGTTGCACTGAAGATTGAAGACGGGGCCACGCGGGCATCGGAATGCGCTATGGCGGCAATGCTGGTACGTTTAGGCGTGGCGGATGCAAACCATCCAGTGGTTCAAAACCACCTGTTTCACGATCAGCGCAATTGTAATGACTTTTCTGTGGGAACTATTCGACCGAGTGAGCTGATTTATCAGGATGGGGCGGGGCTTTAAAAGCCCTACAGAAGTATCAAAACCATTTACGATTTCTTTTTGGGCGGCCTCACAGGCTTGCCCACATCATCCCCCGTCCCCAACATGGTTATTTCACGCCGTGGGTAAGGAATGCCGATATTGTTTTCTTGCAACGTATCCCACAGTGCCAGATAGACGTTGCCACGGATATTGGTCAGGCCTTTGTTGGGGTCGCTGATCCAGAAGCGCAGGATGAAATCGACGGAACTATCGCCAAAATTTACCACATGGGCCACGGGCGGCGGGTTGTTGACAACGCGGTCAACGGTTAGGGGGGCTGCGGCGGCAAGCTTTTTCACCTCATGCGGGTTGCTGTCATAATCAACACCAAAATAAATATCAAGGCGGACAAAATCGGATGAATGTGACCAGTTGATCACTTGTGAAGTGATGAAATCCTCATTCGGGATCAGGTGTTCGCGGCCATCGCGCGTGGTCACAGACGCATAACGCGCACCCAGTTTGGTGATCCAGCCGAAGGTTTCATTCAGGGAAATTACATCGCCCGGTTTGATGGATTTATCCAGCAGGATAATGATGCCAGAGATCAGGTTGGACACGATCTTTTGCAGACCAAAACCGATACCCAAACCGATGGCACCAGACAGAACCGCCAGCGAGCCTAGATCAAACCCGATCACTTTCAGGCTAAGCAGGAAAGCCGTGGTATAAAGCCCGATTTGCAAAGCCTTGTTCAGCAGCACTTTGATCGAGGGTGACATATCGTTAATACGGTTAATCTTTCTGGCCCCTGTTCGGGAAATCAGGCTGGCCATAAGGAACAAAGCAACCAGTGAAAACAGGGCGATAAGAACCATCAGAACAGACAGGTTTGTACTACCGAATTCCAACGAAATACTGTCCAGAAGATTTGTTGTCGGTTCTAAAAAGTCGGTAATTTGAAGTGTGGCAATAATCCAGCCAAGCCATGTGACAATCGAGCGGAGTGTGCCGTTTTTAATGAAAGAGCTGACCACTGAAATCAACAACCATGAGAACGCCAATTCAACTGATACGCCAATAAAAAACGAACGGCTGGGCCAAGTGATGATTTGCATCACCGAAACCACTAAAGATGCAGCTAGAATATACATCGCCAGCGTTAGCCTGCGGTGAACATCCAGAAAAATATTGGAAAAGTATTTGTATAAGCCTTCTTTACCTTCACACCATTTGCCACATTTCGGGATCAGGATACGCGCAAACACAGTGCAGAAAATCACAATGCCCGCAATGATTATCAACTGGTATAATGTCCACGGCTGCATCAAGCGGGTGCCAAGTTTTAGCAACTCGTTCCACAGTTCTTGCGCGGATGTCAGAACTTCTGTTGTGTTTTCTGGATCCATAATTTTCCCGCCTCTTTTTGATAGGGTAAGTGTTCTGCATAGTTTTTTCCAGTGCTTGCTTACAAAACAATGCGCTGTTAAACGAACCTTATGAAAATTATTTTTGACATGGATGACAAAACGCGCCTGCCGTGGCGGTTCTACGGCATGCAGTTTACGCTTATGGCAAAGCTTTAACCGGCAATCTTTGTTACTGTAACCAAAATACCCTAAAACCCACACGCGGGAGGTCTAAAATGTCCGCACCTAAAACAATTTACGATAAAATCTGGGATACGCATCTGGCGCATGAGGCCGAAGACGGCACCTGCCTGTTGTATATCGACCGTCACCTTGTACACGAAGTGACCAGCCCGCAGGCCTTTGAAGGTTTGCGTATGGCGGGGCGCAAAGTGCATGCCCCTGAAAAAACCATCGCGGTGCCTGACCACAACGTGCCAACCACGCTTGACCGTGTGAACGGCATTGATAATGAAGAAAGCCGCATTCAGGTGGAAGCTTTGGACAAAAACGCCAAGGATTTCGGCATCCACTATTACCCTGTGTCCGATGTGCGCCAAGGTATTGTGCATATTGTTGGCCCCGAACAGGGCTGGACATTGCCCGGCATGACGGTGGTTTGTGGTGATAGCCACACGGCCACGCACGGTGCCTTTGGCTCGTTAGCGCATGGTATTGGTACGTCTGAGGTGGAACATGTTCTGGCCACACAAACCCTGATCCAGAAGAAATCGAAAAACATGAAGGTTGAGATCACCGGGGCGTTGCGCCCTGGTGTGACCGCTAAAGATATCACTATGACTGTGATCGGAAAAACCGGCACGGCAGGTGGTACGGGTTACGTGATTGAATATTGCGGGCAGGCCATTGAAGCACTGTCTATGGAAGGGCGCATGACCGTCTGTAACATGGCGATTGAAGGTGGCGCACGCGCAGGCCTGATCGCCCCTGATCAGAAAACCTTTGACTATGTAAAGGGCCGCCCCCATGCACCAAGTGGTGCTGATTGGGATAAGGCAATGGCTTATTGGGCGACTTTGTTTACCGATGATGATGCGCATTTTGACAAGGTATTAACGATCAAAGGCGAAGATATTGCGCCAAGTGTGACATGGGGTACTTCACCCGAAGACGTTCTGCCGATTGATGCGGTAGTCCCTGCGCCTGAAGATTTTGAAGGCGGTAAGGTTGCGGCAGTAAAACGTGCGTTGGATTATATGGGCCTGAAGGCAGGTATGAAACTGACGGACGTAAAGGTTGATACGGTCTTTATCGGCTCTTGCACCAACGGGCGGATCGAAGATCTGCGTGCGGCGGCTGCGGTGCTGAAAGGTCGTAAGATCAAAGACGGTATGCGGGCGATGGTTGTGCCGGGTTCGGGGCTGGTGCGTGCGCAAGCAGAAGAAGAAGGCTTGGCGGATATTTTCAAGGATGCAGGCTTTGAATGGCGCATGGCGGGGTGTTCTATGTGTCTGGCGATGAACCCTGATCAACTGGCACCGGGTGAACGTTGTGCAGCGACTTCTAACCGTAACTTCGAAGGCCGACAGGGCCGTGGGGGACGCACGCATTTGCTATCGCCAGAGATGGCGGCGGCGGCGGCTATTACCGGGCATTTGACTGATATCCGTACATTTGAAGGAACAGCATAATGGAAAAGTTTGATAATGTATCGGGTGTTGCAGCCCCTATGCCGCTGATCAATATCGACACCGATATGATCATCCCGAAGCAGTTCTTGAAAACAATCAAGCGTTCGGGGTTGGGTGTGAACCTGTTTGACGAGATGCGCTATGATGACAATGGTGATGAGGTTGCAGATTTTGTTCTGAACCAGCCAGCCTATCGCAATGCCCAGATTATCGTGGCTGGTGACAACTTTGGCTGTGGCTCTTCACGTGAACACGCGCCTTGGGCGTTGAAAGATTTTGGTATCTCGGTTGTTATTTCAACCTCTTTTGCCGACATCTTTTATAACAACTGCTTCAAGAATGGTATTTTACCTGTGGTTTTACCGAAAGAGGCTGTGGACGCTTTGATGGAAGATGCAGGCAAAGGTGAAAACGCGCGAATTGCGATTGATCTGGAAAATCAGACGGTTTCAGCCACGGACGGTACAGAGTTCGCGTTTGAAGTTGATGCGTTCAAAAAGCATTGTCTGTTGAACGGATTGGACGATATTGGCCTGACCATGCAAAAAGTTGATGCCATCGCTACGTTTGAGAAAACTTACAGCGAAACCATGCCCTGGGTCTAAAACCTAAGGGAAATAATGTATTAAGGCCGCTTTTTAGCGGCCTTTTTTAATAAAATGGTGATTAAGAAACCACGCAAAGTAACTGAATTTTCACATTTTTATATAAAAAGCTTGACGAATAAGGCTTTTTTGACACAATTAGGGCAACAATAAGGCCATAAGGCCAATTAAGGCTCTCGAAGAAGAGTAAAGAATGAGGATAAGGCAGTGATTTATAGGCTTACAGGTGCAACTGTAAGGGCGGTGATTGTAGCAATCCTGGTGATGCTACCGGCGTTCTTACTTACAGGCACAACCCAATCAGCGATAGAGTTTACCCGTATACTGGCAACAATGGGTGCGGTGTTTGTGATATACGAATACGGGTTTTCATCCCCGTCGGTCATCGAGTTCAGGTATGCTGCACCCTATAATCGCGTTCGATTTTTATTACTGCTGATCCTGGTTCTGACTCCGACATATTTGATTTCCAGCCTTTTGGATGGTCATACGGTCAACGGGTTCCTTTCAAATGCTGCCAGAAATGGGTTCGCGTTTATGGATTTCGCTTATAGCCCTGTTGCGATTGTTGCAAATACTTTGGCTGGTGATAACCTTGTTTTACGTGAAATCATCGGACAGGCAATTATATTGAATGCAATCATCTGCCTGTCTTTCTCACTGGCATTTTGCATCAGTGTGATGTTGAACTTTTGGCAGTTTGGTGGCGAGAATTTTAATATGTGGCTGAATATGCCGACGTATAAATCATATAACATTCACAGCCTGCAAAGCCGGTTGATCAATTCATCTTTTTCCAGCTTGCTTATTGCTTGTCTGATCCCGATATTCGGGCCAACATTGGCAGATGTCGTTCTATCGCAAGGAACCGTAATAACGCCGATTACAATTATCTGGGTTATCGCCCTTTGGACGTATCTGCCTGCAATGTTTTTGATGCGCTCCGTTGCATTGGCAAAGGTTGCGATGAGCAGGGATGATAAAGCCGAATGGATGCCCATCTAGGGTCAAATCACATATCCCCCCCCCTATAAGCTTGACCTTATCCGCCATGGGGATTACCCGTGACGCAAAGTTTTATAAGGGAATTACGCAATGAACACGCCATCTTTGTTAATATTAGCCGGTGACGGTATCGGTCAGGAAGTTATGGCCGAGGTGCAACGCATTATTGCATGGTACGGCGACAAGCGCGATTTGGCGTTTGAAGTATCGGAGGATCTGGTAGGTGGTGCGGCTTATGACAAGCACGGCACACCGTTGCATGATGATACGATGGCCAAAGCGCAAGAGGTTGATGCGGTTCTTTTGGGTGCTGTTGGCGGGCCGAAATACGATGATCTGGATTTCAGTGTAAAACCGGAACGCGGGTTGCTGCGGTTGCGCAAGGAAATGGATTTGTTTTCCAACCTGCGCCCGGCACAGTGCTTTGACGCGCTGGCAGATTTTTCATCGCTGAAAAAAGAACTGGTTACCGGTCTGGATATTATGATCGTGCGCGAACTGACTTCGGGTTCCTACTTTGGTGAGCCACGCGGGATTTTCATTGAAGACGGCAAACGGGTTGGGATCAACACGCAACGCTATACCGAAGACGAAATTGACCGCGTTGCCCGCTCTGCGTTCGATCTGGCCCGCAAGCGTGATAATCGGGTTTGTTCGATGGAAAAAGCCAACGTGATGGAAAGCGGTATTTTGTGGCGCGATGTTGTCACCGAAGTACATGCGGCGGATTATGCGGATGTGGAACTATCCCACATGTATGCGGACGCGGGGGCGATGCAGTTGGTGCGGGCACCCAAACAGTTTGATGTGATCCTGACAGACAATCTGTTCGGTGATATCCTGTCTGATTGTGCCGCAATGCTGACCGGTTCCTTGGGCATGTTGCCATCTGCGTCTTTGGGTGCGCCGATGGAAAATGGCCGTCCGAAAGCGATGTATGAACCGGTTCACGGGTCTGCGCCTGACATCATGGGTCAGGGCAAAGCCAATCCTTGCGCTTGTATCTTAAGCTTTGCGATGGCCCTGCGTTACAGCTTTGATCAGGGTGAAGAGGCCACGCGTTTGGAACGTGCTGTTGAGGCGGTTTTGGCCAAGGGTATTCGCACCGGTGATCTGATGATGGCGGACGGGGGCAAGCCCGCGTCTACGTCTGAAATGGGTGATGCGATTTTGGCGGAATTGGAAGCTTCGCTTTAAGCTTTATTCTTAGATTTTTGAAAGGGCCGCTCTTGATGGGCGGCCTTTTTGTATAAGATCAAGAATAAATCCGCAACATTCTATATGTGAGCCGCTGGTTTATGTGCGATTGTCCAAGCTCCATATTCCTGCGCCCCGGGTGGCAATAAATAGGAATATGAAACTGTAT
>JAESRV010000005.1 GCA_016764475.1 Amylibacter sp. | reverse complement strand
CCCACCTGATAAAACCCGCCATCCGCTTTGTAAAAAACCGCCGCCGTTTGCGGCCATTTTTTCAGACGTTTTTCCGCCCGTTTCAGGTTGTTCGACAAGCTTGCCGTCACCACAATACCGTCACGTGCTAATTTGATTGCGGGTGCTATTACTTGCGGCAATGACATCGTGCCATATTGCTTTAACGCCAGAACCATCCCCGCCACCGTGCCCGGCACACCAATAGCCAGCCCGTGAAACCGAGAGCGGTTTTTCACAGGTTCGCCTGTATCATCCAGATACATATCTTTGAATGCAGCACTTGGGGCCATTTCGCGGTAATCTATCGCTTTGGTGCTGCCCGCTTTAGCGTCATGCACAATCATAAAGCCGCCGCCACCCAGATTGCCCGCACGCGGCAAGGTTACTGCCAGTGCAAAGCCCACGGCCACGCTGGCATCCACCGCATTACCGCCTGCCTTTAGTATCTCTAGCCCGATTTTGGCAGCGACTTTTTCTTGCGCCGCCACCATGCCATGTTCGGCAACAACGGGGTGAATGCGGTCAAGGCCGCTATAAATTGCCGTGTTTTGAGCGGTGGAAGCAGAGCCAGACATTGCCAATGCAAAGGCTGAAATCAGGGTCAGGAGTTTTCTTTTGGATAAGGTCATGAGGAAATATAACGCAGAAACCCGTCATAGCCAGAGTAATTTGAACAGCCCTAGGATCACAATATACCGCACAGTTTTAGATATCGCGACCAAGGTTAGGAATAACCCGAAATGCATCCGCATGACACCTGCGGCAAAAGTCAGGGGGTCACCGATTATCGGGGCCCATGCCAACAGCATTGACCAATGGCCCCAGCGCGAAAACCAGCCCTGTGCTTTGGTCAGGTCATGCCTTGAGATCGGAAACCATTTGCGATCTTGATAGTGCAGCGCAAGGCGGCCAAGGAAGTAATTTACAACCGACCCAAGGGTGTTGCCGACGCTGGCCACGGCCAAAAGAACCCATATGGAATGGGTGGAAAGGGCGGCCAACCCGATCAACACCGCCTCGGACCCGCCCGGCAGCAAGGTTGCGGCGGTAAATGCGGCGATAAACAGCCCTGTCAGTTGCCAGATTGCACTCATCAGTTTTGATACCCACGCAACCAACCCAAGCCTGCGCGGGTTGTGGTGGCAGGCTTGTATTCGGCCCCGATAGGTTGGGTATATCTCAGCGTTTCAATCTTATTAACTATCTGTTTATAATCAAGATTACCGTGATCCGGTTCTGCGCGATCCGGCACGGATGCAATCTGGATATGGCCGATAATCGGCATCAGTTTTTCAAGACTATCCAGCAGATTACCTTCCATAATTTGCAAGTGATAACAATCAAACATCAGCTTTAGGTTGCCCGATCCAACCCGTTCAATAATCACTTGCGCTTGGGCTGAATATTGCAGAAAATAACCGGGTGCATCCCCGTCATTCAACGGCTCAATCAGTATCGTTATCCCCAACGGGGCTGCCTTAGCGCAGGCGTATTGCAGGTTTTCCACAAAGCAATCTGTTGCCGCGCCCCCACGTGTGATCCCTGCCATGACGTGAACATTTAGTGCCCCGATTGCGGCGGCATATTCTATTGCCTGATCTATCGCTGCGCGCGCCTCAACTTGGCGCCCGACAAGGGCCGCCAGACCGTTTTCAGCGGTCTTGCCGCGCACAGTATTCAGCCCTAACATTGTCAACCCTGTGTCAGATAAGACCTGTTTGATTGTGCCTGCTGGCACCATATAAGGCCAATGGCATTCCACCGCATCAAAACCATCTTCAGCCGCTGCACGAATGGCATCCGGCAGGCTGAATTCCGTATAAAGAAACCCCAGATTGGCTGAAAATTCGGGCACTAATCCCAATCCACATCAAATTTAGTCACAAGACCGTTAATTTGCGCCTGATCCAGCACACGTGGGTTCAATCCACGGGTTAGAAGCGCCAATTTGGCACTTTCTTCCAGCTCTTCGATGGCATTTACCGCCGCTTCCAGATCTTTGCCCGCCACAACCGGCCCGTGATGGGCCAAAACCACAGCACTGCGTTTGCCTGCAAGCCCGCGTATGGCGTCACCCATTTTGGGGTCGCCCGGCATGAAATAGGGCAGCAATTTCACTTTGCCGAGTTTTATAATCCCGTAGGGGGTGATTGCGGGGATCATGTTGTCGGGATCGGTATCAGGCATTACCGACAAGGCTACGGAATGGCACGAATGCAAATGTACTACGGCCCCTGTTTGCGCCCCGCGTGTTTCGTAAAACGCTGAATGTAAATGCATTTCTTTGGTTGGCTTATCGCCCGAAACCTGTGCCATACCTTTATTGAACAGTGTCAATCGTGCAGGGTCAAGGTGGCCAAAACTGCTGCCTGTTGGTGTGACCAACAGCCGGCCGTTTGTTAGGCGCACAGAAATATTGCCCGACGCACCGCAGGTTAGCCCGCGCATGTAAAGTGAGCGGGCCATTTCGCAAATTTGTTCACGCATCTGGCTTTCTTCGGACATCAGACCTCCAATTCAGTTAAAGCGTCGCTGAAAAATTGTGTTGTCCCAAAGTTACCTGATTTCAGGGCCAAAGCAATATCCACGCCATCTGATTGTCCGTATCCCCAAGGCACACCGGGGGCAATCTCTGCCCCTATGGTCATTTGCGTGACCCCAAGTGCTTTGGCTACCGCCCCTGAGGTTTCACCGCCCGCGACGACGAACCGCCGTGCGCCGCGATTGCGGGCTTCAATGGCGAGTGCTGCCAAAGCCTGTTCAATAACGGCACCAGCGCGTGCCACACCCAGCTGATCTTGCGCCTTTTGCACGGTTGCAGGCTTCGCCGTGGCATAAATCATCGGGGCGGCATCAAGGGGTTGTGCCGCCAGCCAATCACAGGCTTTTTGCGCACCGTTTTGGGCCAAATCCAACGGATCAAGTTGATAGCTTGGGGCCATATTGGCATAGCTTTCCACCTGCGCCCGCGTCATTGCAGAACAACTGCCTGATAAGATAATCGCCCCTGCCCCAACCTGTGGCACGGTTGATTTATCCGCATTTTTTGCAAGCAAACCTTGTGCGATATATAAAGCGGGCAAAGGCATTGCCACGGCACTGCCGCCTGTCAGTAACGGCATATCGCAACAGGCTTTTGCGATGGTTTTCAAGTCGTCATCGGCCACCGCATCCACCACCACATGCGCCACACCTTCTTTGCTTAACTCGCGCAAACGCGCCTGCAAAGCATCTGCGCCCGAAGCCACACACAACCGATCTGCCAAGCCCACGGGGGCTGTGGTTTGGGGCGTTAGCAAGCGCATCAGATTGCTGTCACGCATTGGCGTTAAGGGGTGATCTTTCATCGGGCTTTCGGCCAATAACTGTGTGCCTACAAACAGGTTTCCCATGAATATGCTGCGGCCATTTTCGGGGAATGCCGGGCAATAAATCGTTTGTGATACGCCTAAATCTGCCATCAAAGCCTCGGCTACGGGGCCAATGTTGCCTACAGCGGTACTGTCAAAGGTTGAGCAGTATTTCCAGAAAAACCGCGCAGCACCTGCCTGCTTCAACCATGCCAATGCGGCCCGACACTCGGCCACGGCTTCATCCACGGGCGCGGTGCGGCATTTCAGGGCGATCACTTCAAATGCGGCCGTGTCCGATGGCAGCGTATCCGGTACACCCAGGCGCAGATTGACCTTAACACCGGATCGCGCCAGCAACCCTGCCAGATCGCAAGCCCCTGTAAAATCATCTGCAATACAGCCTAAAATCGTGGTCATGGATGGCTCAGTTCATTTCTATTTCATGACAAGAAAAATCTTGAATACACTGTGTTTTTCTTGCTGGCACGATAGTACACCGCTTTTTTACGAAAGTGGCCTTGTCCCGTTTACGTTCCAGTCTCTCAACTCATTTAAGCTGCCTTTCGCTCGAATGCCAAGGGGCTTTTGCCGCCGCCGTGGATTATAAAACCCATTGATATATTGGAAAATAACCCCTTCAGCTTGGCGTCTTGTGTCCCAACGGTTGCGCCGGATCAGCTTCGCCTTGATTGATTTGAAGAATGTTTCGACCATGCATTGCCTGACAGGCGATTTGCACAGCAAATCTGCCGAGCAGGGAATTGTCGTAACAATTGCCATTGCTGCTCATCGAAACCTTGAAGCCACCGGGTGCGTTTACACGCATTCCATTTTAGTATTCCTGCAACGCCCGAACCTCGATCTCACCTTCACGCATATTTCGGATCGCTTTGGCAGCCGCGTTGGCGGCGGCGGCGGTGGTGTAGTAGGCGATTTTTTTGTATAGGGCGGCGGCGCGGATGGGTTTGCTGTCACTTAAGGATTGGGTGCCTTCGGTGGTGTTGAAGATCAGGTCAACGCCGCCGTCTTGCAGGGTATCGGCAATATTCGGGCGGCCTTCATAGACTTTTAAGACTTTTGTATTATCAACACCATTGTCGGCCAGCCATGTCGATGTGCCACCTGTGGCAAGGATGGTAAAACCAAGGCCCGTCAAGATTTGGGCAGCTTCAAGGATCAGATCCGATTTATCGGCGGGTTTGACGGATATAAACACGGTGCCGCTTTCGGGCAGCGGTGTGCCGGCACCCAGTTGCGATTTAAGGAACGCGCGGGCAAAGGTTTTATCAAGGCCCATGACCTCACCGGTCGAGCGCATTTCAGGGCCAAGCAGCGGGTCGACGCCGGGGAAGCGGTTGAACGGCAGAACCGCCTCTTTTACCGCGAAGTGTTCGGTGTGCGGTGATTTCAGGTCGAACGCACCCAGTTTTTCACCTGCCATAATGCGCGCGGCGATGGCGGCGATGGGGCTGTTTACGGCTTTGGCCACGAAGGGGACGGTGCGCGATGCACGCGGATTGACCTCTAGGATGAAAATCACATCGTCTTTGATGGCGAACTGTACGTTCATCAGACCAACCACGTTTAGACCCAATGCCATGGCTTCGGTCTGGCGTTTCATTTCTTCTATCAGTTCGGTTGATAGGGAATAGGGCGGCAGGGAACAGGCACTATCGCCCGAATGCACGCCTGCCTCTTCGATATGTTGCATGATGCCTGCGACATGCACGGATGTGCCGTCACAAAGTGCGTCAACGTCAACCTCGATAGCACCTACAAGGTAGCGGTCCAGCAATACGGGGCTGTCGCCCGATACCTTGACGGCTTCCTTGATGTAGCGTTCCAGTTGTGCATCATCACGGATGATTTCCATCGCGCGCCCACCCAGCACGTAGGACGGACGGATCACCAGCGGGTAGCCGACATCTTTGGCGATAACGAAGGCTTCTTCGGGTGAATGTGCAATGCCGTTGTAGGGTTGCTTCAGCTTAAGGTCTTCCAGAAGTTTCTGGAAGCGTTCACGATCTTCGGCCAGATCAATGGCGTCAGGTGTGGTGCCCAGAATGGGGATGCCCTCGGCCTCTAGATCATTCGCCAGTTTCAGCGGTGTCTGGCCGCCGAATTGTACGATAACGCCGTGCAATGTGCCGTTTTCCTGCTCGACCCGCAGGATTTCCATGACGCTTTCCATCGTCACGGGTTCAAAATACAAACGATCAGATGTGTCGTAATCGGTGCTGACGGTTTCGGGGTTGCAGTTAACCATGATGGTTTCATAGCCTTGCTCTGTCAGGGCATAGCAGGCATGGCAGCAGCAATAATCAAACTCGATGCCTTGGCCGATCCGATTAGGGCCGCCGCCCAGAATGACAACTTTTTTGCGGTCGGAAGGACGGGCTTCACATTCAACACTGCCCATCGCGTCGGCCTCATATGTGGAATACATATAGGGGGTTTGGGCTTCGAATTCTGCGGCACAGGTGTCGATGCGTTTGAACACGGCAACCACGCCCATTTTGGTGCGCGCAATGCGGATATCGCGTTCTTTTTTACCTGTGAGCGTGGCTAAACGTGCGTCGGTGAAGCCGTACATTTTCAAGCGGCGCATCGGGGCGGCCTCTGTTGGTAGGCCGCTTAAGCGCAGGTCTTGTTCAATCGCGATGATCTCGCGGATGCGGGCCAGAAACCATGGGTCGAATTTGGTGATCTCGAATATTTCTTCATCCGAGAAACCGTAACGCATGGAATGCGCTATGAACAAGATACGGTCAGGGGTTTGTTCTGACATCGCGCGTGTCAGATTTTTGTCGATGGCTTCTTGGGCATCCGGATTGGCCCCAAGCAAGATGAAAGGCAGGCTGCCTGACGGGTCGTCGGCGCGGATGATATCGGCGTCTGCCGGCATACCGTCAATGTCGATTTCATCGAAGCCGGTCAGGCCGGTTTCCATCGAAGCCAGTGCTTTTTGCATGCTTTCGTGAAATGTGCGCCCGACCGCCATCACTTCGCCCACGGATTTCATCGCGGTGGTCAGGTTGTTTTGCGCGCCCGGGAATTTCTCAAAAGCGAAACGCGGGATTTTGGTGACGACATAATCAATGGTTGGCTCGAACGACGCAGGCGTGACGCGTGTGATGTCATTATCCAGCTCATCCAGCGTATAACCCACGGCCAGTTTGGCCGCGATTTTCGCAATCGGAAAACCCGTGGCTTTAGAGGCCAAGGCGGATGAACGCGACACACGCGGGTTCATTTCAATCACCACCATGCGCCCGTCCGCAGGGTTCACCGCCCATTGCACGTTGGAACCGCCGGTTTCCACACCGATTTCACGCAACACGTTGATCGAATGGGTACGCATCATCTGGTATTCTTTATCCGTCAGCGTAAGTGCGGGGGCGACCGTGATACTGTCGCCCGTGTGCACGCCCATGGGGTCGATGTTTTCGATGGCGCAAATGATGATGGCGTTATCGGCTTTGTCGCGCACGACTTCCATCTCAAACTCTTTCCAGCCCAACAGGCTTTCGTCGATCAAGATTTGGTTAACGGGGGATGCATCAAGCCCGGTGCCGCAGATTTTTTCGTAATCGGCGCGGTTATAAGCAATGCCGCCACCGGTGCCGCCCATGGTGAAAGCGGGGCGGATGATGGCGGGCAGGCCGACGTCATCAATGGCGGCCATGGCTTCTTCCATGCTTTCGGCGATGGTGGCACGCGGGTTTTCGATGCCCAAACGATCCATGGCTTCGCGGAACAGTTTGCGGTCTTCGGCCATTTCAATGGCTTTGCGGTCGGCCCCGATCATCTCGACATTGTATTTCGCCAAAGTGCCGTCTTCGTCCAAGGCAAGTGCGGTGTTCAGGCCAGTTTGCCCGCCCATTGTGGGGATCAGCGCATCGGGGCGTTCTTTGGCGATGATTTTTGCAACAATTTCTGGGGTGATCGGCTCGATATAAGTGGCGTCGGCCATGTCGGGGTCGGTCATTATGGTGGCAGGGTTTGAGTTGACCAAAATGACCCGGTAACCTTCTTCGCGCAGTGCCTTGCAGGCCTGTGCGCCTGAATAGTCAAACTCGCAAGCCTGCCCGATGATGATGGGGCCTGCACCAATGATCATGATAGATGAAATGTCGGTTCTTTTTGGCATGATGTGCTAGGCCCCTGAAATGGTGCAGACGTGGATTCGTCAGCGATGCAGCAAATTGTTGTGGGTGTAATATTTTGACGGGGTGCTTGCAAGGGGGAATGGGTTTTTGGGTAGGTTTAATAGTAAACTAGTTTACTGGTTTAGTTTGGCACTTTAGTTCGGCGTTTTATATGTGATCTACCCTAAAAACCCCGCTTTTGTGGGGCTTCAATCGGCCATAAGCCTGTTAAATTGGGCAGTCGGTATTGCCTGCGCTGCAATGGGCGGAAAGTACTGTCGGGGCTAGGGCGTAGACCTATAAATCCTGCACCACTAGATTTTACGAATGCAAATCATGTTGCGTTTAGGCCCGTTCATCCTTGGGTGAGGCCATCACGATATAAGATGTGATGGCATTGACCTGTGGCAATGTGCCCAGAACTTCTGTGTGGAAGTATTTGTAGGCGGCAAGGTCTGCCACTTCTATGCGCAAAAGATATTCGATGGTACCTGTCACATTGTGGCATTCGCGCACTTGGGCGGCGGCCGCGATGGAACGTTCAAAGGCGGCTTGGGATGCTTTGGAATGGTCGTTCAAACCGACGGTGATATAGGCGACAAAACCGGTGCCAATGGCTGCACGATTAAGGGTGGCGCGGTAACCTGTGATGGTGCCGTTGCGTTCCAAGTCCTGCACCCGGCGCAGGCAGGCAGAGGGTGACAGGCCGATACGGTCAGCCAGTTCAAGATTACTGATGCGGCCATTGCGCGTAAGTTCACGCAATATCTTTTCATTGGTTAGGTCTATATTTGTCATTAGTTGCTATAATTCTATGTTTACGCGATAAATAGCAACTAAATTCAGTATAATATATGAAATTATTGCTGAATGACTTATGAACTGATCCTGCCGCTAATGATGTTTGCCCTCGTGTCTTCTATTACACCGGGGCCGAATAACCTTATGCTGTTGGCCTCTGGCGCCAATTTCGGGTTTCGCCGCACCCTACCCCATATGTTGGGCATTTCATTGGGTTTTGCATTTATGGTGTTTTTGGTGGGCCTTGGATTGGCACAGGTGTTTGAACTGTATCCTGTGCTGAAGCTGGCCTTGAAGGTGCTGGCGGTGGCTTATATGGTGTATCTGGCTTGGAAGATTGCCAATGCAGCGGCCCCCAAGGCGGCTGCTGAGGCGGGCAAACCGTTTACGTTTTTACAGGCCGCCGCGTTTCAGTGGGTGAACCCCAAGGCCTGGGCGATGGCCCTGACGGCGGTCACAATTTATGCGCCTAGCCAAGAGTTTACTGTAATTGCGGTTGTGGCTGCGGTGTTTGCTGCGGTGAACCTGCCGTCGGTCACGTTGTGGGCCGTGTTGGGGCAACAGGCGCAGCGAATTTTGACCAATCAGCGGCGGCTGCGGGTGTTTAATGTCACGATGGCTTTGCTGTTGGTGGCGTCGCTTTATTCGGTATTGGTGTTTTGAAGGCATACCACGCTTTAATCTTGATGCGATCGGGTAAGTGTGAAAATATCCGCCCTTTATAAATCTCATTAAAAATAGGGAGGGGCGTGCGCGATGAGCAACACAAATACATCTGATAATACGCCCCATTATGATGTTGTTATTATTGGTGCAGGCCCGGCTGGCAGCACAACTGCCACATATTTAGCCCGCAAAAATATGAAAGTCTTATTGCTGGACAGTGCCCGTTTTCCACGTAATAAAATCTGTGGTGATGGTTTACCCCCTAGGGGTGTTGCTGCCGTTGATCGCCTTGGGGTTTTGGATCAGGTCAGTGCGGCCGGGCAACATATTGATTATTTCAAATTGATTGCCCCAAGCGGAAAAACGATGGTCTCATCTATAAAAGAGGCGGCCATCGAGAAGAAAAATGCGCATATGCTGGCGATTCCGCGCATGGTGTTAGATGATATTTTGGTCAAGCATGCTGTGGCTACAGGTGCCGAACTTATCGAAGGTTGTAAGGTCGTCGGAATTGAAGATAATCCAGACGGGGTGGTTGTTAAGGGGATTGCAGGCCGCGAACCCCAAGAATTTCACGCCAAATATGCAGTGATTGCCACAGGCGCAAGTATGGGCCTGCTGAAAAATCTGGGCTTTTTGGATAAGAACGATATGCCCAAGCCAATTATTGCGGCACGGGCTTATTTTGAAAATGCGGATCACGACAGCTCAGTTTTTAACTTTCATTTCAATGAAGTCACATTACCAGGCTACGGCTGGGTTTTTCCATTGAAAGATAACAAGGTGAATGTGGGCGTCGGCATCATGCCAGGTAAATCCATTCAGAAACACAATATTAAATCGCTGTTTTATGATTTTGCAAAGCGCCCTTATATGAAGCAGGTTTTGTCTGGCGCCACACAATTAGCAGAGGTGCAAAGCTACCCAATTCGTACGGATTTTTTAACGGCAACGGTTTATCGGCACCGCAGCCTGCTGGTAGGAGAGGCCGCAGGATTGGGCAATGCGCTAACCGGCGAAGGCATAGATTACGCGATCGAAAGCGGTGAAATTGCTGCGGAACATTTAAGCGAAATATTGGCGAATGGGGACAATCCCGATAAGTTGGCAAACTACGCGCTTGCTTTGGATCAAAAATATGCGGCGATTTTCAACTTTTCCAATCGTATGGCTGCACGCGGCCTGAATTCGGTCATGTTGAATTGTACGATTTGGGTTGCCGCGAAAAGGGATAGTCTGCGAATGTCTTTGACCAATATCGTGCTGGGTTTACAAGAACCGCCTGCAAATATCAGCACAGGCAAAGTGCTTATGAAAGTTTTTAAACACCTTAGACGTAAATAAAATTTGCCCTATAGGCTACCGGCCTGTTGAATTTTCCAGTTTCCTGCCTTGCTTAGGATGCTCACAAGTAAATCAAGCTGCATCGCCCCCTTTAAGTTGGATTTAGAAACCAGACGAATGGTGCGATCAGGCTCCGGTTCGGCCAGGCGCAAGATTTGGATTGGTAGGGCTGTCAGCCCTATGTCCACGGCGATTTCGGGTAATAATGTGGCCCCGTATCCACCTGCAGCAAGGCCCAGCAAAGTTTGCAAAGAGCTGGCACCGATCTGGTTTAAGCTTTCGGTTGATGCATAACGGCAAATACCGATGGTTTGATCGCGAAAACAATGACCTTCGGACAGTAGCAGCAGTTTCAGGGAGGACACATCTTTCAGACTGATATGGCCGCTTTGCATGTTCAGGGCTTTTGCCTGATCTTCATGGATTGCCAAAAGAAACCGATCTTTGAACAAGGGGTGATCCGTCAGCTTGGGGTTGCCTGTGTCGGTGGCCAGAATGCAGGCATCTAGCTGGCCGGTTTCCAGCTCTGCCAGCAATTCATCTGTTGTGGCTTCACGTACACGCAGATCAAGGTCGGGCAGTTGCGCTTGGATCATCGGCAGGGCGATGGGCAAAAGGTAGGGGGCCACGGTGGGGATGACGCCCAGATTAAAGCGGCCTTCATGGCCGCGTTTCAGGTGGGCGGAATTTTCAAGGTCGGTGACTTGGTCAAGGATGGCGTTGGCGCGGGCTAATATGTCAGTGCCAAAGGGGGTCGGCGCGTAGGGGCGGATGGAGCGGTCTATCAGGGGCGCGCCAAGGATTTCTTCCAATTCCTTAATCTTTACGGATAATGCAGGTTGCGAGATGGCGGCGGCATTGGCGGCTTGGCCGAAATGACCGTATTGGCAGAGCATCTGGAAGTAATGCAGGTGGCGTAGAGATATTTTCATAACTTTAAGTTATCAAAATTGTATAAAAATGCAATTTCTAATTATGATAATATCAATCTAAACTGCCCTTAGAATCATTCTAAACTTAAAAGAGGTATTTACATGGCTGATAAAACCAAACGCTTAACCACCACGGCCGGTGCGCCAATAGCGGACAATCAAAACGCGATGACTGCAGGGGCCCGTGGCCCGGTCTTGATGCAAGATTACCAACTGTTGGAAAAGCTGGCACACCAAAACCGTGAACGTATCCCTGAACGTGTGGTACACGCCAAAGGTTGGGGCGCACACGGTACGCTGACCGTGACCCACGACATCACCCAATACACCAAGGCGGATGTGTTTTCGAAAGTCGGCAAACGAACCCCGATGATCTGCCGTTTCTCTACAGTTGCAGGCGAAGCGGGGGCGGCGGATAATGAACGCGACGTGCGCGGTTTTGCTTTGAAGTTTTATACCGAAGAAGGCAACTGGGATATGGTGGGCAACAACACGCCTGTGTTCTTCTTGCGTGATCCC
The DNA here is from genome assembly GCA_016764475.1 of Amylibacter sp. GTDB lineage: Bacteria > Pseudomonadota > Alphaproteobacteria > Rhodobacterales > Rhodobacteraceae > Amylibacter. The sequence goes on along the minus strand of JAESRV010000005.1, from coordinate 24,703 downwards.
TATAAATTCCCCGATTTCATCCACACGCAAAAACGCCACCCGCGCACCAACCTGCGTTCAGGCACTGCGATGTGGGATTACTGGTCGCAAAGCCCCGAAGCCCTGCATCAGGTGACCATTTTGATGTCAGATCGCGGTTGCCCGAAATCGCCCACTGAAATGAACGGTTACGGGTCACACACCTACAGCATGATCAATGCGGATGGCGCACGTACATGGGTGAAGTTCCACTTCAAGACGCAACAGGGCCATACGTTTTATACCGACGCTGAGTCTGGTGCTAAAATCGGTGAGACCCGTGAGGGTTTTCAAGAAGACCTGTTCGGGCGGATTGAGGATGGCAACTTCCCGAAATGGGACGTGAAAATTCAGGTGATGACGGAAGCCGAGGCAGCAAATACGCCCTATAACCCGTTTGATCTGACCAAGGTTTGGCCACACGCGGATTTCCCGCTAATCGATGTGGGCGTGATGGAACTGAACCGCAATGCGGACAATTACTTTGCCGAGATTGAAAACTGTGCTTATAGCCCGTCCAATATTGTACCGGGCATAGGTTTCAGCCCTGACAAAGTGCTGCAAGCGCGGATATTTTCATATGCGGATGCGCACCGTTATCGCTTGGGTACGCACTATGAACAGTTACCAGTGAACCGCCCCGTTTGCCCTGTGCATCATTATCATAAGGATGGTACCATGAACCATATGGGGCAGTTGACGGGTGCTGGGGATGCTTTTTATGAACCAAACACCATGGGTGGTGCCACCGAAACCCCTGCCTTTGCCGACCCTGCCTTGCCGATAGACGGCGATGCGGATCGGTTCAACCACCGTGACGGCAACGATGATTATGGCCAACCGCGTGCGTTGCATGATTTGATGGATGCAGGGCAACAGGAACGGCTATACGCCAATACGGCGCGTTCCATGGTGGGTGTGCCTGATAAAATCATTAATCTGGCCCTAAGCCATTACGCCAAGATCAGCCCGCAATATGCGGACGGTATTCGCGCGGCTTTGGATGGGATGTCTTAGGCAATTCGCAAATAACCAAGCAAAACGGCGGTCTTCGGGCCGCCGTTTTCGTATTTTAGCCTGCTTTCCCTTGACAAAACGCCGTCAAACCTGTGTACCCGCATCAATCCAATAACCCCTGAAAGGGACACTAATAATGCACGCTTACCGTAGCCATACTTGCGCCGATCTTAATGCCTCTAATGTGGGCGACACTGTTCGCCTGTCGGGTTGGGTACACCGTGTGCGCGATCATGGCGGTATCCTGTTCATCGATCTGCGCGATCATTACGGTATCACCCAAGTGCTGGCCGACCCTGACAGTGCGGCGTTTTCGGCCTTGGAAGATGTGCGTTCTGAATGGTGTATCCGCATTGACGGCAAGGTTAAGGCGCGCGCACCTGAGTTGGTGAACTCTAAATTGGCGACAGGTGAGATCGAGATTTTTGTGTCAAGTATGGAAGTGCTGGGCGCTTCCGAAGAGCTGCCTTTGCAGGTCTTTGACGAGCCGGATTTCCCCGAAGAAACCCGCCTGAAATACCGCTTTCTGGATCTGCGCCGTGAGACGCTGCACAACAACATCATCCTGCGTTCCAACGTGGTGAAATCCATGCGCCAGCGTATGGATAAGCAAGGCTTTAACGAGTTTCAGACCCCGATCATTACCGCAAGCAGCCCTGAAGGCGCACGTGATTTTCTGGTGCCTTCGCGCCAACACCCCGGCAAGTTCTATGCGCTACCGCAAGCCCCGCAGCAGTTCAAACAGATGATCATGGTTGCAGGGTTCGATAAGTATTTCCAAATTGCACCATGTTTTCGCGATGAAGACCCGCGTGCTGACCGCAGCCCGACGGATTTCTACCAGCTGGATTTAGAGATGTCTTTTGTTGATCAGCAAGATGTATTCGACACGATTGAGCCGGTGCTTAAAGGTATCTTTGATGAGTTCGGCAAAGGCCGCCCTGTGTCACAAGACTGGCCGCAAATCTCTTATAAAGATGCAGCCCTTTGGTATGGTACTGATAAGCCCGACCTGCGCAATCCGATCAAGATGCAGATTGTAAGTGAGCATTTCGCAGGCTCTGGTTTCAAAATATTCGCGTCCATTCTGGAAAACGACGGCACTGAAATTCGGGCGATCCCTGCGCCCAAGGGTGGCAGCCGCAAGTTCTGTGACCGCATGAACGCGTTCGCGCAAAAAGAAGGTCTGCCCGGCATGGGCTATATTTTCTGGCGTGATCAGGGTGAAGGCATGGAGGCCGCAGGCCCCTTGGCGAAAAACATCGGGCCGGAACGCACGGAAGCCATTCGCGTGCAGTTGGGCCTTGAAGTTGGTGATGCGGCGTTCTTCCTGGGCGGCAAGCCAAAAACCTTTGAAAGTGTTGCAGGGCGTGCGCGGGTTGAGATCGGCGAACAATTGAACCTGACCAACAAAGACAGTTTTGAGTTTGCATGGATCGTGGATTTCCCGATGTATGAGCGCGATGCAGAAACTGGCAAAGTTGATTTTTCCCACAACCCGTTTTCAATGCCCCAAGGTGGCATGGCGGCGTTGGACGCGGATGATCCCGAAACCATTCTGGGCTACCAATACGATCTGGCCTGTAATGGCTATGAGCTGATCTCGGGTGCGATCCGTAATCACCGCCCTGAAATTATGTACAAAGCTTTCGCCATTGCGGGCTACCCGAAAGAGGAAGTCAACAAACGCTTCGGCGGCATGGTTAACGCGTTCACGTTCGGTGCGCCCCCCCACGGCGGTTGTGCGGCAGGTATCGACCGTATCGTGATGCTGCTGGCGAATGAGCAAAACATCCGCCAAGTCATTATGTTCCCGATGAACCAACGCGCCGAAGATTTAATGCTGGGCGGGCCAAGCGAGCCTAGCAATGAGCAGCTGCGCGAATTGGGCTTGCGGGTAATTCCGCAAGAAGATTAATCAGCGTTGGGTGGGTGCGGGTTTCACGTCTGACTTAACCCCGGCCAGAAACGGTCACCATCCGCAATAAACCCCTGTTTATTCTGCTCCCATTTTGCCTGAATATTATCATTGTAATTCAGATACAGCTTACCGTTTTCAATCGTCCAGTTTTGGGGTTGTGTTGAATATAGTTTTTTGCGTGCGGCCACTGCCCACGCGCAAAATCCACCGTATTGCGGGGCGTATTTTTCTGGTGCGGCGGCAAAGGTATCACGGTTTTCGGCTGTGGCAAAATGCCAAACCGCGCCATGCCAATCCGCCGCATATGTGTCAAAACCCGCAACGGGTTTTGCCTTTGTAAAATAGGCCACAGGGTCTGTGCCGCCGATGGCTACACCGTCAACTGTATAGGTGGTTTGCGCTGCATATGTTTTTGGCACCAGCGTTTTATAGGCGATACCGCCCCCTGCAACGGCTATAAATAAGCCACCTCGTATCAGGAACTTTCGTTTGGTAATCATCGGTCAATCCTTATGCTGCTCAGGGGATCATAGCATAACAAACCCACCACTGGCGGCACATCTTTTCAAATCGGGTTGATGAATTGTTACAGTCTGTGGATCACGCTATCAGGCGGGTTTCCTGCACATTCAAACTGTGACGCGCAGGTGTATTGGCAGCATGTGCGTTTTCTTTCAGTTCCGGGAATAGTGTGAAAAGCTCATTGCGGATATCTTGGTCGAAAGCCAGAAGCGAGCGGTCACTGGGTTGGAAGCTTTCGGTCGGCATGCCATTTGAATAGATCACCTCGTGGTGATCAAACATGATGTGATAATACTCTACCGAGGTGACTGTGTCATTCACAAATATATCAGTGTCATTGACCAGACCTTTTGCCGGTGCCAGAACTTCTGACTGATTGAACATCAGCACAGTATCACTGTTTTTTATTAGAATGCGGTGCTGTGGTGACACGCTTAAGTCCTGTGCCGGAATGCCTGCACCATAGGTATCTTTTTTAATCGTGACCGGGCGCAGGTTCGGGCTGGCATAAAGCCGTGCCCCCGTCAGGCTTTTATGCCCGATCCAGCGAATGGCCTGAAGCCCGTGATCACGGGTTAATACCAGATCGCCAACCGCTAAACCCTGAACCAGGCGATCCCCTGATGGCGTGGTAATCAACACGTCTTTGGTAAAACAAACCACATCAAACGTGGTAGCCCCCCAGCCGAACGCCCCTGAAGAGGTGGCGGTTGGGCCGTTATCATACATTACCTGAATTTGGGTAAGCGGGCCGGGTATGGTCACGGTAATACTGTCGGGCGCACCTGATGTATCAATACTCGTGCCACTGTTGCCGGTGGCCGAAACCGTGTTACCTGTTTGTATATGGTAAGCTTCCAGATCGGAAAACGAAATGCTGACAGGGTTGCCGTCTTTATCAATCGCATTGATTGTCACGCTGTCGGACCATGCGGTACCATTGGCATCAAGATCATAAATTTCAAAGGTCACATTTTTGACAGGCGTGTCAAATGTAAGGGTAGAGGTTTGCGGTGTGCTGATATTGGAACCCCAAATAGCCCCGCCGCCAAAAGCGTTATAAAACGGGCTGCCCGGCGTACTTATGGTCACATTAACACTATCGGTACCGTTTGTGACGGTGGTCGATCCGTTTGAACTGCCAATGTTGTCCCAATCCAGGATAAGAGCCATGTTTCCTCACTAAATATATTGCTTATCACTCAGCCATCTCAAAATTCGGTTACATCATAGCTACCGATGGGATTGAAGTAACTAAAATACAACTTAGATACGGTAAAATATTTATAAGGCGGATTTATGATTCATTATGGTTTTAATGTGTCTTTGTAAGGAAGTTAGGGTGTAATTATGGTTGCGATTATCATGCCCGCAGACGTGGCTTATCGTTTAAGAGCACCGATTGAGGTGCTCAAGGAAAAGCACGGTGCGATTGTGCGCTTTGCCAATGATATGGGGCTGCAGATTGTGTTTTCTGAGGCTGAGAAAAAGATGTTTTCATCTGCTGGCGCGCGCGCGGTTGTTATCGCATTGAAAGATAAAGATGCGCTGGATCAGTTGATCCCGATGACCGATGAAGAGGGGCAGGTGAATTACCTGCCTGTCAACAGCACCAAAGCCCGCAAAAGGCTGGATCCGTTTGATGGTTAAGATGGTTTTTTGCGGTCACTGGGGTGGTTTACCCCGTCTTCCCAGATTACATCGTCTAATTGGGCCGGATCAACACCTTCCAACGCGCCAACGCTAACACCGTATTGGTTGGGGTTTGATCGTCTGCGGTGGTGGGTGTAGTTGCCGCAAACAGAACAAAAGTAATGCTCGGCAGTTTTTGTACCCCACTGATAAAGCGTGATTTTATCTGCGCCTTTTACAATCTCAACCCCGTCAGGGTAGGCAGCTGTTGCCGCGATTGCCCCGCGACGGCGACAAAATGAACAGTTGCACCGTCGCGCGGAGTTCAACCCGTCTGCCAGTTTCACACGCAATTCAACCGCGCCACAATGGCAGGTCAGTTTTGTCCAGTCATTCATGGTAGTCGCCTTCTAACTGTCGGGATGGATGTTGTGCTGGTCTCAAACCTGGGCGCATGGGGTGGGTGAAAATCGTTTTTACGCCAGAACCCCTGCCCGCCCAAGCGCAGCCATACTGGCACCGTCAAAGCCATCCCGGTGATAAAGCCGCCAATATGGGCCCAATAGGCAACACCGCCGCTTGCGGCAGATGTGCCCACACCGCCGAATATCTGCATCACCATCCATGCGCCCAAAACAATCCACGCGGGCCATTTGAAGGTTTTAAAAAAGATGATAAAAATCAGAACCACATCCACCTTGGCCTTGGGGTAAAGCAGTAAATATGCCCCTAATACACCCGCAATAGCACCTGACGCCCCCACGGTGGGTATGCCCGAATTGGGGGCAGACAGGATATGAAAAAAATCAGCACCAAACCCGCTTGCCAAATAAAACAGCAAGAACGGCACATGCCCCATAGCATCTTCTACATTGTCGCCAAATATCCATAAAAACAGCATGTTACCGCCTAAATGCATCAAGCCCGCATGTAAGAACAATGATGTAAAAGCCGTGTGATAATCCATCCCCGCACTGATCCGTGCAGGCACCATAGCCCAATTATTCCACAAGGATGCCAGGGCGGCATCGTTGCCCATAATCGGAAAATACATCACAAAAACAACTATATTGGTCGCAATCAGCCCCCAAGTCACATAAGGGCGGCGGCCGGATGGGTTGTGATCGCGGATCGGGAACATGGGGCGGTTTATCCTATTGGTTCTGGGCGATGATATAGCCAATCGCGGCCATGGCAAGGGCACCCGCAATTACCGCAAAGCTGATCTTCCAGACCGAATAGGGCCGCGCACCTTGCACTTTACCCGTGCGCCCATTGACCACGAAACGATATGTTTTACCACGGTATTTATAAGCGGCCAGCCAGACCGGCAGCAGGATGTGTTTGAAAGTAAGCAGACCCACATCCGTATCCAGCGTATGAATGCGCTGACGATCCCCGCCGATGTCGAATTTCACATCACGCACGATCATACGGTTCATATAATCGCGGGCCTCATCATAGCCCTCATCCAGTGCCACGGTGTAGCTTTCGGCGCGAAACCCTGCCAGATACTCGGGGCGATAAGGTTCCATTTCGGACAGATCCCAAGGGGCCAGCGCATCGGTGTATTTCTTGGGCAGGCTTTTAGAAGCCAAGACCAGTACATCATCAAAAAACCGCGCCACACGGCCCCGTGCGGACCGCCAACGTGTTTTTGGCACTTGGCGGGTTTGGGTTTGACGTTTGCCGTTGACCATGACGCTGACCCGTTTGGTGACATAATAAATCGTGCCGCGTTCCCCCGAATAGGTGGATTTTGTTTCGGCATCATACGTCCAGTAAGGCACATAAATACCCTGCATTTTTCGCCCCTTACGGGCGTAATTCTGTAGACCATTTGGGGCAAACCAAAGTTTTCCCAACCAGTCTGTCATATTTTTACGCGCATCCCGTTCCGACAGACCAAAGGGCAGCAAAGCTTTGGGTTTGATCTGGCGATCAAGCCCTGTATCCGTGACCACAGGGGTGGCACAAAACGGGCATTCAGCGGCGTGGGTGTTGGGTTCAAACGTCACATGTGCGCCGCAGTTTTCACAAGAAACCGTGCGCAGTTCTTCCATATCAAACTCTGCCAGTTGGTCTTTTACCGCCTTGCGAAAATCCATTTCACGAATGGATTGCCCGCGCCAACCGCCCTGATGGGTGATCTCTTTTATCGCCCCGCAATGATCGCATTCCAAATGGGTTTCGCCCGGGCTGTAACGCAGGTCAGAGCCGCAGGTATCGCAGGGAAATTTATGTTCTTCGACCGTATCGGCCATATTGCATTAACCTTTTGGCAAGGGGGGTGGCGCGATGGTGAACAGCTGTGCCAGCTCATTAATATCGCCCGCCGTTTGCCATCCGTCCAGCCCGACTGACCAAACATATGTACCGCGTTGCAAGCTGCCGTCTGCCGCCATACGGCCCAAATGGGCCTTAGAAAACGGCCCTGTGGTTTTACCCTGATCCGCTATATGCCAAACCCGTTCCACAGGCGGCGGCGGTGGCGGCATTTGCGGCGCTACGCTTGCGGCAACGGTCGGGCGCGGCCCCCAAGGGCCGCTTGCGGCCATTGCGATGCCCATGCCCATACCAAGCCCTGCCCCCATGCCACCGCTTGGGTTTTTGGCGGCATCCGACATTGCTTCGGCGGCGGCATATTGCGTGTAGCTGTTCAAATCCCCGACAATCCCGATTGAGGTGCGCTTATCCAACGCCGCCTCAACGGCGGGCGGCATAGAGATGTTCTCGATATAAAGTTTCGGCAGTTCCAGCCCGAATTCAGCAACCTCGGGCGCAATCCGTGTAGCCAGCAATTTGCCCAGATCAAACGTGTTAGCGGCCATATCCAAGATAGGAATGCCACTTGCAGCCACGGCGGCAGAAAACCGCGATACGATGATGTTGCGGATCGCATAAGATATTTCATCCATGGTAAACTCGCCGTCAGTACCCACAATCTCGGTCAGGAACAGGGCAGGATCAGAGACCTTGACCTCATAGGTACCATAAGCGCGAATGCGCAAGGGGCCAAACTCGGGGTCGCGCACGATCACGGGGTTTTTCGTGCCCCATTTCAGATCCTGAAAGCGGGTGGTGTTAACGAAATAAACTTCCGACTTGAACGGGCTTTCAAAGCCGTGATCCCAGTGTTGCAACGTGGTCAGGATCGGCATGTTGTTGGTTTCAAGCATATAAAGCCCGGGCGTGAACACATCCGCCAACTGACCTTCATGGATCAAAACGGCAGCTTGGCCTTCGCGCACGGTCAGTTTGGCGCCGTACTTGATTTCATGCCCCTCACGTTCAAAACGCCAGACCAATGTGTCATCGGTGTCATCCGTCCAGTGGATAACGTCAATAAATTCGCCGGTTATAAAATCCAGAATACCCATGGTAAATCTCCTGTTTTAGCTGCGCCCTAGGGCCATTAACTCTTGTGCGATCTGTTGCACGATTGGATGTGCCTCTTTTATCGTCATCCCGATTTTTAAGCGTGGGTCATAAAGCATTTTCAACAACAGCTCGTCATGGCGTGTCAGCAGGGCAAATTCTTCGTCATCATTGAAAATGGAAGGCCGCGCATCGGGGCTGTCGTTTGCCAGACCCAAAGCTTGGGTCATTTCTTCATGAATACACGATTCACGCATCAATCCGCGATGTTCGCCTTTGATCAGAATAATCACCCCTTTGTAACCGGCTAGGGAATTGCTGTCAGACACGGCATAAGCCACACAAAATATACCCCGTGGGCTATTTTTAATCTCGTTGGAAATTTTCGGTATCAGATACTTCACCTGCCCAACCAGCTCGGATATGTAATCTCGTTGTTCATCTTTATTCAAAAACAGCAGTGAAAAGTTAGCCCGTTTTGCATCCGTCAACTGGATATCAAGGCCGGAAAGCCGCGCCAGGCGGGTGGCAAAGTTGCGCACATAGGCGGTGTCTGCCGCGCGCTGTTCTTTACTGGTGGACGGGCCGAAATGCAAAGCAATGCGCACCGGGCGTTCCCAACGGCGCAAACTGCTGGGGGTTTGGCGCTCAATGAATTTGCCGCCGCGTTCGGAATATTCGTCAAACAGGGCCACGCGTTCAAAGTTTGTGATCAGATCTTGTGTTGTAAAACGCGCATCACTTGGGGAAAGTTCCTGACGCAACCGCCCACGCGCGCGCAAGCGGGCCTGCACGCTGGCGTAATAGTTGGCCACTTTCTGGCTTTCCACCGAAGGGCCGGGCGAGGTAAGATTTTTGGGTCTTGGTTGCTGCTTGGTCAGCCCAGGCAAAGGGGTGCAGGCGGAAAGCCCGATAAATATGCTGGTAATGAGGGTTATGAAACGCATGGGGGTGACTATGAAAGCAATTTAGGAACGCCGCAAGGGCCGCGTTCCATTTGTGCTATTTTCAACCATTCGCGGCTTTGGGTTTCGGCGTGGTCTTTTTGGGTGCTTTTGCCGCTGATAAAGTTTCTTTCAACTTACCTTCCAGAACCTCCAGCTCTTTTTCCGCATCCGCACGTCGGGCTTTACCTTCATCGGCAATCACCAGACTTTCTTCAATGGTGGCGATCAGATATTCATTGGCTTTGCGGATACTATCAATATCAAACACCGAACGTTCCATCTGCTTGCGCACCTCGCGGTTGGCTACTTGCAGGTTTTCGGCATTGCTTTCCAGCAATTCATTGGTCAGATCATTAGCTTCTTTCACCACTATGGCGGCTTCACGGGACCGGTGAATGGTCACAGCTTGCGCCAACTGGGTTTCCCAAAGTGGCACGGTATTGACCAGCGTTGAGTTGATCTTGGTCACAAGGGATTTATCGTTTTCCTGCACCAAGCGGATAGAGGGCAAAGATTGCATGGTCACTTGGCGTGTCAGTTTCAAATCATGCACCCGGCGTTCCAGATCGTCACGCGCTGATCGCAGATCGCGCAGTTCCTGCGCTTTGATCACACCTTTGTCTTTGGGCGCATTGGCCACCTGTTTTTCCTTGGCGGGGATGGTTTTCGCATCCAGCTCTTTGATCTTCTCTTCGCCAGCCGCGATATAGATTGCCAGCTCATCATAAAAAGCCAGCGTTTTACCGTATAGCTTATCCAGTGATTTGATGTCTTTCAGCAAAATATGTTCATGATCCAGTAGATCATCGGTGATCTTGTCAATCTGGCCTTGCACAGTTTCATAGCGTGCCATGAATTTTGCCACAGGTGTGGCTTTGCCCCTCAGGCGTTCCCACCAACTGCGTCGGCGGTTCGGGTTCAGCTCATCCACCGAAAACCCGCGAATGGAACTGACCATGTCACGCAGACTGTCGCCCGCAGGGCCTACATCTTTGTTACGCACGCCGGCCAACATTTCCCGGCTGATAAGCTGCAATTCCGCTTGGGCTTTCGAGCCAAATTCGATGATCGACTGGGTGTTGCCGATGTCAATTTCAGCCATACGCGATTTGATGACTTTTTTCTGATCCGGCTTCACCTCAGACACAACAATCAATTCACCCTTGGGTTCGGGTAAAACCGCAGCGGTTACTTTTTCAACTTCTTTAAGCGTTGTTCCGGCCTTTTTGCGGGTATCATCTGACATTAAATGTCTCCTATCGTTTGGCGGTTAGGCCTTCTTGTTTCAGTCTGTCTCGTAAAACTTCTATTTCAACATCCAGATCACTGCGGTCATCCAGAAGTAATGTTTGTTGGTGGGATACAAAGCTTTGTTCCAAATCACTTAGAAGTGCTTCGTAATCCGCGCGCGCGGCGGTATCGCGCTTCCGCGCGTATAAATCGGCAAACTTGATCGTGGCATCACGCGCACCTTTCAGATAGACCCCCATGAACTTGCGCGCACGCGCCAAGTCGCGCGGGTCTTCTTCGACAGTGCGAAACATATCGCGTGCGGTTGACGCCAGACTTTCAATGCGGCCTTCAAGGGCGCGGTCGTTGAATTTGTGGGAAGCACTGATGGTTTCCGCCAACAGTTTTTCCGCCCGTTCCACGGCTTTCACCACACGGTCGTTTTCAAACGCATCAAACCCTTCCATGCCTTTGCGCCGCATTGGGTCTAGGCCAAAGCTTAAGCTATGCGCAATCGCGGCAGCCGCCCCGAAAACCAGACTGGAAAACAGCGCGACATGTGCGCCACCAAAGGCTGCCAATGTCACACCGGCACCCGTCAGCACAGAGGCAAATATCTTGCGTGGTATCGCAGGCGGGCGGGCAACTTTGCGCGCATTATAAGTGGCCTCAGCTTCCAGCCCGTCGCGCAACAACCATGCGGCCAATAATAAAGCCGCCAATGCACCCCATTCAAATATCATGCCAATACTGTTTTCTGCCTTTAATTCCCCAATGCCAGAGAACAACAAAGGCAACGGGATCAGAAACAGCAGCTTGGCGCGGATGTTGGATTGATAGGCTTTTTTGCCGCGAAACCTGTTTTTAGGCGGGGCCGCAGCCGTATCAGGCGCGCCTTGCGGGCTAAATTTTCCACCATAACGCTGGGTCATTACAATGACCCGCTATAAGCACCGGCTGAAACCACCCAGATGATGGCAACCAGAATAAAGTAAGAAATCCATTGCAGTGATGCGGCAGACATGCCCGCCCCCAATTATTGTTCGTAACAAACCTAATATAGGGGGTGGCACAGTTTGTTGCTAGGGTGAAAAGATAAAACGTGGCGTAGGAAGGGCTTCAGCCCGTACCGCCCCTTGCAGGCCCTAATACAACCGCCCGCCGATCGGCACATCCAGATCGGGTTTCAGCAACACCACCTCGTTGTTTTTGTCGGGCACGCCCAAGACTAAAATCTCAGACATCACAGGCCCGATCTGGCGCGGTGGAAAGTTCACCACCGCCATGACCTTGCGGCCCACCAGCATGTCCACATCGTAATGCACAGTGATTTGGGCCGATGATTTTTTAACCCCCAGTTCCGGCCCCATATCGACCCAGAGTTTATAGGCAGGTTTGCGTGCCTCTGGAAACGGTTCAGCGCGGGTGATTTGGCCCACGCGAATGTCAACTTTCATGAAATCATCAAAAGTAATCTCAGCCATTTATTTACCCAGCTCTTTACTACGATCCGCCGCCGCTTTCACGCCTGCACTTACCACTTTCGGAAACCCTGTTTCCGTATCCATCAACACCGCCAAAGCTGCCGCTGTTGTACCCCCGGGGGAGGTTACGTTAATACGCAGTTGCGCCGGGTCTTCATCTGCTTTCTCAGCCAATTCCCCTGCCCCCGCAACTGTCGCTTTCGCTAACCGCATGGCCATATCAGCAGGCAACCCTTCGGCCACGCCAGCGGCGGCCATAGTCTCAATCAAGTGAAACACATAGGCTGGGCCGGAACCCGATACAGCCGTGACCGCGTCCATCTGACCTTCATTATCCAAACGCAGGGTTTGCCCGACTGCCGCCAACAGGGTTTCGGCCATGTTCATCTGATCTGCGCTGATTATATCGTTGCCAATCAAGGCTGTAATCCCCCGCCCAACGGCGGCAGGCGTATTGGGCATGGCCCGGATAATCGGGGTATCAGCGCCCAAAACATCTTCAAAGCTGGCGATAGATGTGCCTGCGGCGATGGATATAAACAAGGTGTTCCCGTTCCCCAGTGCTTGCAAACGCGGCAAAGCCTTGCCCATCATTTGCGGTTTTACCGCCAGAATACAAACCGCAGGGGCGGCAGGCAAATCCGTATTGATTGATACGCCTTGGGTTTTCAACCAGTCAGACGGGTATGGATCAAGGATTGTGACGGCACTTGGGCGCACCCCTTGCGCCAGCCAGCCCTGCAACATGGCAGAGCCCATTTTGCCACAGCCCAGTAGCACCAAGCCGTTTTCGTTGATATTGGATAATGTCATAGCATTGCCCCCTTTTCAGGTGACAATCGGGTAAATTCACACGAAAATCAAGCGCGACCGTAAGCTTCGGTCATTGCAATGTTCATCGCTTCTTTTACCGGGCTGTTGCCCCAGCAAATCAGCTGAAATGCGGGGTAGAACTTTTCACACGCAGCAACCGCTGCCGACAACATCTGGTCGATCTGTTCAGGTTCGGCAGTCGCGTCCCCCCCCAACAACAAACCGTAGCGGTAAACCATCAGGCGTTGATCCGCCCACATCGCAAACGAGCCTGCCCAGCAACTGTCGTTTGCTTCATTCAAGGCCTGATAAAGGGCCGGCAACGTGTCACTTGGCGGGTCCATGTCAAAGGTGCAAACCATGCGCAGGGTTTCATCATAGGCTGACCACGCCAGCGTGATCGAATAGATGCGCCACGACCCTTCGATCACCATCGCGATCTGATCTTCGGCGACGCGGTCAAAATCCCAGTCGTAATGCTGCGCCAGTGTTTCAACCATATCTATGGGATGTAGATCATCCGCGCCCAGATAATGCTCTGAATTTGCCATATGCCCGTCCCCAAACGTCTTTTGGTTTTGTTAGGATAAAACCTGCTCGATTAGTAGGTTTAGCTAAGTGTCGCGGTTTATACCGCTTTGCTTACTACATATGGTGTGCCACAAATGGCATTCTGTAAAGAAGAATTTAAGGTAAATGTGTTAATACCCACAGAAAACTTCAAGATATCCACAAGATTTACGGGTTATCCACGTTCCAGCGCATCTAAAATCGGGCAATCAGGGCGGTCATCACCGTGGCAATTGCTGACCAGCATTGAAAGTTCTTTTTGCAGCTTCTTTAATTCATCCAGCTTTGCATCAATTTCCTGCAAATGTTGCTTGGCAATGCTGCGCACTTCTGCGCTGGTGCGGCTTTGATCTTCAAAAAGCCCCAACAACCTGCGGCATTTCTCAACAGAAAAGCCCATCGCCCGCGAACGACGTACAAATATCAACTTGCGCAGGGCCTTGTCATCATAGGTACGGTAACCCGCATCAGTGCGCCCTACAGGCTTTACTAACCCAACATCGGCATAGTAACGCACTGTTTTAACAGGCAAATCAGATCGTTTTGAAATCTCGCCAATATTCATCTTTGCACCCTTCCTTCCAGTAACCAGAAGGTTATAACACGCAATTCAGTCGCTTAACATCCCGAAGATAAGGCAAGCGCTTTTGTGCCGCTTTCACAGCCCCCGCAGCAATTTCTGCCAGTAGTATTTCTTCGGCCAGACCTGCGCGCGCGGCCTCTTCCCCGGTGGGTGACACGATGCAACTATGGCCGTAATATTCCAAACCATTTTCCACACCCGCATGGTTCGCATAAGCCAGCCAGACCCCGTTTTCAAACGCCCGTGTTGGCATGACCTTGTCTGCCACAACAGGCCAGTTCACATTTAATGCCGTGGCTACAATCACCAATTGCGCCCCCATTTGGGCCACTTTACGCAAAGTTTCAGGGAATTCAGCATCATAGCAGATCAAAATAGCGCATTTCAGCCCCATGTAGTCAAATACGGTCATCGCGTGGCCTGCCGCAAAGTGACCCTGTTCAAACCCTGGAGGAATGGCCAGTTTTCGGTGGTTGGCACTGATCTGACCTGTTGCATCCACAAACAATACCGAATTGTAGAGCACCCCGTCAGCCCGTTCTGGATACCCAAAGACCAATGCCGTCGCAGTGGATTTAGCCAAAACCGTAGCCTGTTCAATAAAACTGGCACTTTCGGTTTGCGCCACCTGCCCGACCATATCGCCTACATTATAGCCAGATACATAAAGTTCAGGGCAGATCATCAGATCACAATCGGTTTGCGCCAAAGCATCGCCAAGTTTGGCTAGGCGTTCCTGAACCGTCAAGCCGCCGCCTGCCGATTGAAAGACGGCCAGTTTCATTTATTTACCTGCAATCAGAATATCGCGGCGATAATCAGTCAGATATTCAAACCCCGTATCCGTCACTACAATACTGTCACCAATACGCCCGCCCAATGCGCCGTCCACAGATATGCCGCCATCCACGGCAAAGGTCATGCCCGGTTGCAAAATGGTTTTATCACCTGCCTTCAGTTCAGGGGCTTCCAAATAAGACATACCAATGGAACGCCCCGTGCGATAACCCGTCTCATAGCCCCGATCACGGTAAATCACATTGGCCGCCTCTGCCACGCTTTCGGCTGTCACACCCGGTTTAATCGCGACAATCGCAGCTTGTTGCGCGTCCAGTGCGGCCTGCTGCACCTTAGCTGCCTCATCCGATACTGCTTCGACAAAAAACATCCGGTCAAAGCCCAGTTTATACAACTTGAATTGTGCCATATTGCAAAAACAGAAATAGACAGGGTCGAATTTTTCCAATTTCTTAACACTGGCACGGCGATGCACCATGGATGTGTCTTTACCCGACTGCATGATCTGCAAGTTGTGGATCATCGGTGATACGAACGCTTCCCAGCCCTTATCGGTCAGAAATCCCGCCGCCTTGCGCGTACCTGCATTGATCACTGCAAGCGCGGCTTCATATTCGGGTACACCTGCGGCCAATGCCCCTTCGGCGGCGGCCATCATATCACCGGCAATTAAACCTGCCTGTTTCATCACTTCTATTTCTTCAGGCGACTTGATCATACGCATTTCACCCAAAACAGGTGCAATATCAGTGACCCCGGCATTGGCCAGCGCATCATCCATCCAGTTGCGCACAATCGCGGGCATCAGGTTTATTTCCACACCCACCCGCGTGGGGTTCGACCCCAATGTTGCAGACAAAACGTTTTGCCAGCTGTTCGGCCCAAAATCCTCCCAAGTGTGGATATCCTTGACCCAAGTCATCGCTTCGACCATTTCGCTTTCCATCAGGGGCGTGATGATCGCGGGGGGCTTGTCTGGCCAGACAACCAACATGCTGGGGCGGCCAAATTCGACAGACAGATAGCCCCAAAAACCAGCCAGATAAGCGATTGAACTCTCATCGGTGAAAATTGCCACATCAATATTGCTTGCCGCCATTTTGCGTTGCAATGCGGCGGTTCTGGCTTTTGCCTGTTCTAACATCTTATCTCTCCTGATCTTGCTGTATGCACCTATTCAAAATCAAGCGCATATCATTGACTGATTCTGCATTATTATCTATAGGTGTATACATCTATCATTGGAAATGCACTTGATGTCCACGACAAAGACTGTTCAGTCAGCGACATATAATATCGAATTTGATCAAGGGCGTCATCACCGCGCCAAGATCGGATTTGTGTTGCTGGCCACCGAACAAACCATCCAGGACGATGTTATGGCCCTGCGCCCCAAGGGTGTGGGCATGCATTTTGCGCGCATTGCAACGCCTGACAATATCAGCGCGGAAACCTTGCTGGCCGCAGGCGATATGCTGGCCCCTGCGGCGGCAAGCCTGTTGCCTGACGGCACACTTGATGTGATCGACGCGATTGAAAAAGCCACCGGAAAACCCGCGATCTGTTCCAATCAGGCAATGATCTGGGATGTATTGCGGTTGGCAGGCATTACAGACCCGATTACAGGCCACGGCCAATTACTGGAAGATCATTGATGGCGCAGAATAAGCATACAACGGCGGTTATTTTCAACACGCTTCGCGATCGGATATGCCTGCTGGATTATCCCCCCGGTACCGTGTTACGAGAGGCGGCACTGGCCAAGGAATTCGGTATCAGCCGCACACCTATTCGGGCCGTTTTACAAAGATTAGAACACGGTGCCTTGGTGGCTGTACGCGACGGGGTCGGCACGATCGTCACGGATCTGGATAGCACCGAGCTGAAAGACATCTATGAAATGCGCCAGAAAATGGCCGAATTGATTGGCGTTCTGTCACCGCGTGAAATCACCTATGCGGATGAACAGGCTGCAATAGATTTACTGGGTCGTGCTAAGCGACTGGTAAAGGACTATAGCGCGTCGGAATATTGGCAAATAAACCATGCGCAACATGCCCTGATTGCCGATCTGATCGGCAACGCTGTACTGCGCGAAACATGGGATCAGTTGTATTATAGGTCAGCGCGTTTTTGGTATCGTGAAGCCAGCCATGCGCCTGAAGGGGTCGCGGGTGATTTAGTGGCTGAATTAAGTGAAGTGGTTCGTGCCTTGCACAAACGCGATGCAGTTGCGGTCGGTTATACCCAGCGCAACTTCATTGCATACGGTTTTGCTAAATTACAAGCAGCCCTAAGCCCTGATCAGCCTATTTCTTAGCAGCCGTTTTTTTCGCCGCAGGCTTCTTCGCCGCAGGTTTTTTCTTCACCTCAAGTGCTTCAATGCGCGCCAGCAAAGCCGCGTTTTCTTCACGCGCCTTTTGCGCCATCAAACGCACTGCGTCAAACTCTTCGCGGGTGACAAAATCGCGGTCTGCCAGCCAGCGATCAACCAGTGATTTCGCCGCATTTTCGGCCTCATCCTTGGCCCCTTGGGCCACACCCAAGGCGTTTGTCATCAATTTACTTACATCTTCGAATATTTTGCTGCGGGTTTGCATGATTTGTGGGCTCCGTAAAAACTGTTAATTACTATATGCCGCCTATAACACAAAAAGCCAATAGGCCCACTTGACTTTGCGACCATTCGCGCCATTCATGCACCCCATGATATATACATACCTAATCCCGTTTCCGCAGATCGACCCGATCCTGTTTTCATTTGAGGTTTTTGGCTTCACACTGGCGATCCGCTGGTACGCACTTGCCTATATCGCGGCCTTTTTACTGGCAACATGGTGGATCAACCGTTTGATCAAAAACACGAACCTTTGGAAAAACGGCACCCCGCCGCTGACGAAATTACAGGTCGAAGACATGCTGACGTGGATGATTATCGGCACCATATTGGGCGGGCGGTTTGGCTATGTGGTGTTCTATAATCTTGATTTTTTCCTGCAAAACCCAGGCAATATCATGCGGGTTTGGGAAGGCGGGTTATCTTTTCACGGTGGTTTTCTGGGCGTCATCACCGCAGGGCTGATATTCTGTTGGAAAAACAAACTGAACCCCTGGGCTGTCGGTGATACGCTGGCCGCATCCGTTACAATCGGGTTGTTCTTGGGCCGCTTGGCCAATTTCATCAATGCAGAACTGTGGGGCCGCCCGACAGATGTGCCTTGGGCGATGGAATTTCCGGGGGCAGACTGCCCTATCTGGTGGCTAAGTGACACCTGCGGCCGCCACCCGTCACAGCTATATGAAGCCGCCCTTGAGGGCATTGTTCTATTCGCAATCATCACCTTCCTGATCTTCAGGCGCGGTTGGCTGAAGATACCCGGCCAAATCATCGGCGTGTTTTTCATCGGTTACGGCATCGCGCGCACAATCGTTGAAGGCTTTCGTCAAGGGGACGCACAGTTCACAGGGCCAACAAATCCATGGGGCCATGTCATCCGCTTTGGGCAGGATATTGACAGCCTGGGCCTATCCATGGGCCAAATCCTGTCGATCCCGATGATCGTGGTAGGCTTGGCGATATTACTGTTCGTACGCTGGCGGGCATGACCGCACTGGCATGACAGAACTGACGGATATAATACTTGCACAAATCGCCCGTTCCGGCCCGATTACCATTGCCGAATACATGACCCAGTGCCTGCTGCACCCCGAACACGGCTATTACACAACCCATCAACCGCTTGGCAGCACAGGGGATTTTGTAACCGCCCCCGAAATAAGCCAGATGTTCGGCGAAATGCTGGGGCTGTGTCTGGCACAGGCTTGGATGGATCAAGGGGCACCTGAACAGTTTACGCTGGCTGAACTTGGGCCGGGGCGCGGTACTTTAATGGCCGATATACTGCGGGCAACCAAAGCTGTGGCAGGGTTTCACGCCGCCGCCAAGATCATTCTGGTAGAGGTCAGCCCGGAACTGCGCACCGTGCAAGAAAAAACTCTGGATGGGTATAATGTGCAATGGGCCGGCAGTGTAACAGAATTACCGGAACAAGCCCTATACTTAGTCGCTAATGAGTTTTTCGATTGCCTGCCGATCAGCCAGCATATCCGCACTGAACACGGCTGGCAGCAACAGATGGTGGGGGCAAACGGTGGCGCATTGGGCTTTATTCTGGCGGGTCTTACCCCGACAACCGTGTTTAAAGACGCCGACCTTGGCACAGTTCTGGAGCTTTGCCCAAGTGCGGTGGCACTCACGGCAGATGTTGCCCGTATTATCGGCGCACATGGCGGGGCTGCCCTGATACTGGATTATGGTGACTACCAGCCAAAGGGCGATACATTTCAGGCGGTACACAATCACGAAAAAGTCGATCCTTTGAAGGATTGTGGCATCGCCGACCTGACCGCCCATGTAAACTTTCAATCCCTGACACAGGCAGCGGAAGCTTTCGCGCAGGTCAGCGGGCTGACCGCGCAAGGCATTCTACTGGAACGCTTGGGCATTACCGCGCGTGCGCAATCTTTGGCCGCAAAATTACAAGGTGCTGCATTGGAAAACCACATCACCGCCCATCGCCGCTTGACCCACCCCGCTGAAATGGGGCAGCTTTTCAAGGCAATAGCCATCACCCCCAACGGGGCGGCCCATCCGGCGGGGTTTGATTAGGGCCTGTTGACGTTCACCACTTCGCATCAGCGGAAGTGTATTTTGTTCAGAATTGTTCCAATGAGCGTGCGGCGTACTGTTGCTACGCAATCGATTATTGGGAGGATTGTGGACAAAATACGCCCCGCCCTACGGGTTTACCCCTGTTTCGCGCCCTACGGCTTCATTAAAGCTGGAAATATCCGGATATTCCTGTACTTTAATTCATTGTAGGACACGAAACAGGGGTAAACTGATGCGAAGTGGTGAACGTCAACAGGCCCTAATGACACTGGAAATACTGACCTCTGATGCCCTATCTGCCCAACACGGGTTCTTTACCCGCAAAGGCGGTGGGTCGGGCGGTATCTATGCGGGTCTGAACTGCGGTCTGGGGTCAGATGATACCCGCGAAACTGTGCTGGCCAACCGCAGCCTTGTGGCTGACACCGTACAAGTTGAGCTGGCCGCCCTGCAATCGGTGCATCAGGTACACTCTGCCGATGTTATCACCCTGACACAGCCTAGCGATAAAGGCATCAAGGCTGACGCCATGGTCACCGCAACCAAAGGCATTGCCCTTGGCATCTTAACCGCCGATTGCGCACCGATCCTATTCAACGACCCGAAAGCCGCCGTTGTGGGTGCCGCCCATTCCGGCTGGAAAGGCGCTATGGGCGGGATTGCGCAAGCAACGATTGCGGCTATGGAAGCAATAGGCGCCAAACGCGAAAACATCACAGCCGTGGTCGGCCCCACAATCAGCCAACGCGCATATGAGGTGGGGCCAGAGTTTTTTGAAGATTTCATTGCCCAAGATATGGAATACAGCCGTTTCTTTGCCCAAGGCACCGATGACCGCATGCAATTTGACCTGCCGTCTTTTTGCCTGCACCAATTACGCACCGCAGGCGTGGGACACGCTACATGGACAGGGCATTGCACCTATTCAGATCCCGACCGTTTCTATTCATACCGGCGCACCTGTCATCAAAATAAAGCTGACTATGGCCGTTTGATTTCGGTTATTCGTTTGTAAATATCAAAAGCAGACAAACCTTAGTCGAACAACAGCCAAATTTCTGCCATAAAGTATTAAGAAATTAACTAAAATAAGCTATATAATTGCAAAAAATTATATATTTTACCCTTTACTATCAACCCAGTACTCTACTGTTTCCAATTTTGACACAATTGACACTTATTTGTCTAAAAATAATTTCAACCTTTTCCAATCCGCCCTTTTCATGCCCCAATAATCCTTAGATTAGACATCATGGTAAACAACATGCCAACCGCATTGTAAAAAGTAAAATCAGTATCAGGTAAGCGGTGAAACAAGAGTAGATGGAGTAGTATCATGCGTACTGAAAAACGTTGGTTAAAACAGATCTTAAAAGAAGCAGTAGACAATAATTTTGATATGCCGTGGCAACAAAACACCCGCCCAGCGGCCTTCATTGGCCTGCATCAAGATACATGCACCAAAGCCGCTTAAAGCGTTGCTACTTAACGTTTAATCACTGAAAACGGCACGCCCGGCTTATCTTTTGCCCCGCGTATCACCAGCGATGTTTTCACGCTTGCCACGTTATCGGCGGATGTCAGTTCTTCTGTAATAAAGCTTTGAAAACTGGATAGATCAGGCGACAGGCACTTCAATATAAAATCGATCTCGCCGTTCAGCATATGGCATTCGCGCACCAGTGGCCAGTTACGGCAGCGTTCCTCAAAAGCACTTAAATCCACTTCCGCCTGCGAATGCAGCCCGACCATGGCAAATGCCTTGACCTCAAAGCCTAGTGCCTTTTCATTCACATCCGCATGAAACCCCTGAATTAACCCGTTATCTTGCAAAGCGCGGATACGGCGCAGGCAAGGCGGGGCCGAAATGCCCACAGCTTTGGCCATATCAACATTGGTCATACGCCCGTCTTCTTGCAACAGGGACAAAAGCTTCAGGTCTATTGCATCCAGCTTAGATGATACCACGGTCTGGCCTTTTCATTTGTTTCGTATTTATGTAATTTTATTACATATTTTGCGCTAAAGATAAAGTTTTATAATACACCAACCCTGAAATCAGCCCTCTTCCAGCATGGCTTTCCCTTTTCAATCGGCCTGCGTATATAGATCATAAAAGCGAAATTTAAGTGAGTCCCTAACATGTCTGATACCCGCCACACAAAACTTCTGATCATCGGTTCCGGCCCTGCGGGATATACCGCAGGCGTATATGGCTCTCGTGCCATGCTTGACCCGATTTTGGTGCAGGGCATTGAGCCGGGTGGGCAGTTGACCACCACGACCGAAGTGGAAAACTGGCCGGGTGATACCGAAGTGCAAGGCCCCGACCTGATGCTGCGGATGGAGGCCCACACCAAGGCTATGGGCACCGAAATAATCGGCGATATTATCACCGATCTTGACCTGTCAAAACGCCCGTTCACAGCCATTGGTGACAGCGGCACCACATACATGGCCGACGCGGTCATTCTGGCCACGGGTGCGCGGGCCAAATGGCTGGGGCTGGACACGGAAGAAAAGTTCAAGGGCTTTGGCGTATCGGCCTGTGCCACATGCGACGGGTTCTTTTACAAAGGGCAGGAAATCGTTGTGATCGGGGGTGGGAACACGGCTGTGGAAGAAGCTTTGTTCCTGACCAACTTTGCCTCTAAGGTGACATTGATCCACCGCCGTGACGAGCTGCGCGCCGAAAAAATCCTGATCGACCGTTTGATGAAAAACGACAAGATTGAACCCTTGTGGTTTCACCAATTGATCGAGGTCACAGGCACCGACATGCCGTTGGGTGTTGAAGGTATCAAGGTCAAACATACGAAAACCGGTGAAATCACTGAAATTGCCTGTAAAGGCGTGTTCGTCGCCATCGGCCACGCGCCGGCCAATGAACTGGTGATAGACCAGCTGGAAACCCACATGGGCGGCTATGTTGTGACCAAGCCAGACAGTACCGCCACCTCAATCCCCGGCGTCTTTGCGGCGGGTGATTTGACCGATCACCTGTACCGCCAAGCGGTAACCTCTGCGGGCATGGGGTGCATGGCTGCATTGGAAGCAGAGCGGTTTTTGTCGGAACAAGAGTAAACGGTTCTACCTGCAAACCAGACCGTGAACCCCTGTTCCAACAGGGGCATTTTCACCACGATTCCGTCCTATTTTGGTCACCTAAACTTGTATTATCCGCGCGTGAGTGTATTTGACACTTAGTATTCATATTTGGAAACCACAATGACCGCAGAAAATCTTTTACCCGTCCCCGAACTTTATGCCCCCTTTGATGAGGCCGACAAGCTGAAAACCGAAGCTGGCGAATTGCCGTCATGGGATCTGACAGCGCGTCAAATCTGTGATCTGGAATTGCTGATGAACGGCGGATTTTATCCGCTTACAGGTTTCTTGGGCGAGGCTGATTATACGTCCGTTGTGGAAAACATGCGCTTGGCAAACGGCGCACTTTGGCCAATGCCGATCACACTGGATGTGGGTACAGATTTCGCGGCTAAACTGGAAGCGGGCCAAAAAATTGCCCTGCGTGATCTGGAAGGCGTGATTTTGGCGATACTGGATGTATCAGACATCTATACACCCGATAAAACCAAAGAAGCCGAAATGGTTTTCGGTGCCGATGACAGCGCACATCCAGCGGTGAATTACCTGCATAACACGGCGGGGGCTGTGTATCTGGGCGGTAAAATAACTGGCATCAACACCGTGACCCATTACGATTTTCGCGCCCGTCGTGATAGCCCGAACGAGTTGCGCTCGTTTTTCCGCAAAGTTGGTTGGCGCCGTATCGTGGCGTTTCAAACCCGCAACCCGCTGCACCGCGCGCATCAGGAATTAACCTTCCGCGCGGCCAAAGAGGCCCAAGCCAACCTGTTGATCCATCCGATTGTGGGCCTGACAAAGCCCGGCGACATTGATCACTTTACCCGTGTGCGTTGTTATGAAGCCGTGCTGGATCAATATCCGTCATCGACCACATCCATGAGCCTGCTGAACTTGGCCATGCGTATGGCAGGCCCGCGTGAAGCGGTATGGCACGGGCTGATACGGCGCAATCACGGCTGTACCCACTTTATTGTGGGTCGTGATCATGCAGGCCCCGGCAAAAACAGCCAAGGCGAAGATTTTTACGGGGCTTATGATGCGCAAGATCTGTTCCGCGAACATCAAGAGGAAATGGGCATCGAAATGGTCCCTTTCAAGCACATGGTTTTTGTGCAGGAACGCGCCCAATATGAAGCCATTGACGAGATTGAAGATAAAGAAAATGTCACCATCCTGAACATTTCAGGCACCGAATTACGCCGCCGCCTATCCGAAGGTCTGGAAATTCCCGAATGGTTCTCGTTCCCTGCTGTGGTCGACGAATTGCGCAAATCAAAACCGGCCCGTTCGAAACAGGGTTTCACTGTGTTTTTCACCGGCTTTTCCGGTTCTGGTAAATCCACTGTGGCCAACGCCTTGATGGTCAAATTGATGGAAATGGGCGGCCGTCCCGTGACCTTGCTGGACGGCGACATCGTGCGTAAAAACCTGTCATCCGAGCTGGGCTTTTCCAAAGAACACCGCGACCTGAATATTCGGCGCATCGGTTATGTGGCCTCTGAAATCACCAAAAACGGTGGCATCGCAATTTGTGCACCCATCGCCCCTTATGCCACCACGCGCCGCGCAGTGCGTGAAGACGTTGAAGAATTCGGGGCCTTTATCGAGGTGCATGTCGCCACATCAATCGAGGAATGCGAACGCCGTGACCGCAAGGGCCTGTATAAACTGGCCCGCGCCGGTAAAATCAAGGAATTCACAGGTATTTCAGACCCTTATGATGTACCTGAAAACCCTGAAATCAGCTTAGAGACCGAAAATGTAGGGGTTGATGACTGTGCCCATCAGGTGATTTTGATGCTGGAAAGCATGGGGTTGATTGCGGGATAATCGCACCACTATAATTGTTTCTGACGGGCGGCTCTTTACAGGGCGGCCCGTTTTTTATGGTGGCAACTGCGAAGCGGATTATGCGGTCTATGAAAACCAACCCGCACAATTACCGATGTGTTATGTTCTGCAAGCCGCGAAAGCTTAATGCACACTTACAGGCGTGTAATCATTGGT
>JAESRV010000043.1 GCA_016764475.1 Amylibacter sp. | reverse complement strand
AATATAAAATATTGGGCCTATGACAGAAGCCAATATAATATACGAGGAGAAGGGCGCACCGGTTAGAATAAAAAGAAGAACTGGCACAAAGGGTATAATTCGGATACCCAATATAACTCTCAAGACTGTTTTATCACCCTGCTTTTCGGGCTCGCCATTTATACCTAAGTGAAGAATAGCGGACACGATCGCTAAGAAAAATGGTATAGAAAACATCCACCTCCAGAATTTTCCAAAGCTACCTAAATAAAATAAACGGCTGGGTTCCTTTAAGATAATCAGAATACCTTGAAACATTTTTCCGTCATCAAAAATATAATCCATCAATGTACTGAAGATTATCAAGAATGTGAATAAAATAAAGCACTGAACGAAAAAGGAAAGATAAAAGTAGATAAAGCGATATATGTGACTCATGAGTAATACATAATAACTAACATTAACTATTTCTATAGCTTAGTGAGCCTAGGTGACGCATTTAATATCGGTGACAACTCTCTATATATGACGTAATTGAACACTGAATAAAGCTGGAAGTCATCTATGTCAGACAATCGCACAACACATTTTGGTTTTAAAACCGTTGATGAGGCCGATAAGGCCGGCATGGTACACGGCGTATTTTCCAATGTGGCCTCTAAATACGATGTGATGAATGACGCCATGTCGATGGGTATCCACCGTATCTGGAAAGAGGCGATGATGGATTGGCTGGCACCGCGTGATGGCCAGAAACTGTTGGATGTGGCAGGGGGCACAGGCGACATATCATTCCGGTTCCTCAAACGCGCCCCCAATGCGCACGCAACCGTTTTCGACCTGACCCAAGATATGTTGGATGCAGGTCGCACACGGGCCGAGGCCGCCAGCATGGCCGATCATCTGGATTGGATCTGTGGTGACGCCATGGCCCTGCCGTTTGATGACAACACATTTGACGTTTACACAATTTCCTTTGGCATCCGCAATGTAACCCGCCCGCAAGAGGCGTTGAATGAAGCTTACCGTGTGTTGAAACCGGGGGGGCGTTTGATGGTGCTGGAATTCAGCCAAATCCCCAACCCGGCGGTGCAGTGGGCCTACGACAAATATTCCTTCAACGTGATCCCGCCCTTGGGCAAACTGATTGCCAATGATGCGGACAGCTACCAATATCTGGTTGAAAGCATCCGTAAATTCCCGGATCAGGATACATTCCTGCAAATGGTCAAAGACGCCGGCTTTGAAAACGCCAAATATCGCAATCTGACGATGGGCATCGCCTGTCTGCACTCTGGCTGGAAGATTTAGCACATGCGCGGCCCACATAACATTTGGCGGTTGATCCGCACTGGTGCCACGTTTGAACGCACGGGTGCGATGAAAATCGCATTGGAAATGCTTGACCTGCCGCCTAGTATTCGCATCGCGGCCCGTGTTCTGGGTTGGCCGTTTAAATGGCTGGGGATGAAGGGTGACGTGACCCAACCGCCCATGCTACGCGCGATCACCGCCCTTGGCCCTGCCTACATCAAGTTCGGGCAGTTGATGTCAACGCGCCCAGATGTGGTTGGCACTGAAATGGCGCTGGAACTAAAGGTTCTGCAAGACAGCCTGCCTGCGTTTTCTATGGAACTGGCAAAGGCCGAGGTTCTAAAAGAGCTAGGCCAAACCACGGACGAGCTGTTCTCAGAATTCAGCGAGCCTGTAGCTGCGGCCTCAATCGCGCAAGTCCACTACGCGCGCTTGCGTGAAACTGGTCAGGAAGTAGCGGTTAAAATCCTGCGCCCCAATATAGAACGCGCCTTTCGCAAAGATGTGGACGCGTTTTATTTCGCCGCCCAAACCATCGAATTTCTGTCCCCCGCATCACGCCGCTTGCGCCCGACAGCGGTGATTGAACATTTCAACAGCATCGTGGACGGCGAACTTGACCTGCGCACCGAAGCTGCCGCAGCATCCGAATTTCAGGCCAATACGGAAAAAGACGAAGGGTTCTATGTACCTAAAATTCTGTGGGATCAATCCGCCCGCAGTGTAATGGTGTTGGAATGGGCTGAAGGTATTGCTTTAGGCGATATAGAAAAACTACAAGCAACGGGTCACGATCTAAGTGCCCTTGGCACCCGTATCATTCACATGTTCCTGCGCCACGCTTTGCGCGATGGCTTCTTTCACGCGGACATGCACCAAGGCAACCTGAAGCTTGCCCCAAACGGTGATTTGATCGCGTTGGATTTCGGCATCATGGGCCGCATTGATGAATACACCCGCCGCGCTTACGCGGAAATCCTGATGGGGTTTATCCGCAAAGATTACCGCCGTGTCGCCGAAGTGCATTTTGAAGCGGGCTATGTACCTGCGGATCAGGATGTAGACGAATTCGCCCAAGCCCTACGCGCGGTGGGTGAGCCGATTTTTGGCCACGGTGCCAGTCAGGTATCCATGGCGCGATTGCTGGCACATCTGTTTGACGTGACCGAACGCTTTGGTATGGAAACCCGCACCGAGCTGATTTTGCTGCAACGCACAATGGTTGTGGTCGAAGGTGTTGCCCGCACGTTTGATCCTGATCTGAACATGTGGTCAGCGGCCAGACCTGAAGTTGAACGCTACATAAAAGACAATCTTGGCCCCCGCGCAATGGTGCGCGATCTGACCAAGGCGGCCATGGTTCTGGCGCGTTTCGGCCCCAGGTTGCCAGAGCTTATTGAAAACGCGCTTACGCAAAGCGATAAAGCACTGGCCCCGAAGCCGAAATTGAAACGCATGTTTCTGTTAAAGTTTCTGCCTGTAGCGGCACTATTCACAGCCATCGGCTTTGCCTTGGCACACGTTCTTTAAAACACGACTTGCATTCCCCTAAAACTTATGGCTTTCAAGGGGCGTGGCTCTGTGGCTCAACTGGATAGAGCAGCCCCCTCCTAAGGGGCAGGTTGCAGGTTCGAATCCCGCCAGAGTCACCACCGTACCTAACAAATTGATATCACTATATTTAAGTTGTAATTAACCCGTGTTATCGGGGCGTTACGATATGTAATCACCCCAGACCCAAAACAAAGCGCCATTTGGCCGGATTCAACGAAAAGTCTCGAAACGGCTTTTGCACGGTCGCCGTTTGCGGGGGCGTGATGTAGTGATGATGGTAATGTAGAGGTTTTTTAGGCGCCTCCGGGCTCTTACAGATGGCGGAACATCTCGCGCTGATCATGCCAGATGGCAGGAACTGCATGACGCAGCAGCCACTCGGTTGTCAAACTGGTCGGTCGGCTGTCTTCATAAACGTCACGAATGGCATCCGGCGCCAGAAAAGCCAGTCCGATCAATTTCTGGATACGGTCTTTGGACACACCTTCTTCTATGGTAATTTCGGCATATGTCTGATCAGACCAAACTAATGCAAAGTAGCGATGTGCCCGGGCGATGTTTTTGAACAGGACCTCATCGCGCTGTGCTGCTAATCCTGCCAGGATCAGTTTGGTCTCAACACCGCGCTTGCGTTGTTGAAATTCCGAACTGAACACCAAAAGATCGCTGTTGATGCGCTCAAGGGCGCCGCCCAGATGCTTGGCGACCAACTCAGCAACCGGGCCAGTGGCGCAGGATTAATAGGTACTGACCCTAGGCAAAGCACAGATGCTCCGCGTGATTTACCAACCACTGGACGATGAGAACCTTTTCATTAGTCTGTCATTCGGGTCTCCTGCAACCAACATACTTTGCGGAAATGACTTGTGTTCACGCAAACAGTATCGGACATTCCCGTGCGCATTTGTTGCGCAGAATGATGTAGATCAGGTGCAGCGTACCCAGCCCAGCCAGCAGACAGAAGAAAGAAATATAGGCATAACGCAGGAATAGAAGGTCGACGACAACCACCGCAACAATCGTCAGCGCAAACCAGCGCATATGCAGATAGGTCGAAATCGCAGGCGGTACTATGATAAGGGACAGATAGATCAGATAGGTCACGGGACGCGGTATCAGGTAATCAAGGATCATAGTGCCTTCATAGGCCAGCGAATCCTGATTTACGGTCACAGCCACCCGATCAGGATTGATCAGATGCGGTACATAAAGTGCCAGCCCAAAGGCAAGCCCGGCAAGCGTCATAGCCAGCATATATGGGCGCCTTTTGCTTTCTGGTGGTTCCAGCACATAAGTGGCCAGCGGTATCCAGAACGGCCACATGAACCAGGTGAAAAAGATGAAGCCCATCGCGCCCCAAAGCGTCGTCGCCGGATCCCCGGTATTAACGCCCCACCAGACGCTGCCTTCCATGAACTGCTGCAAGCCGGCAAACAGCGGCATCATCGCCACCGGCAGATAGCGCTTGTTGATCTGACTGGCTTTGACGATGGCAAAGGCACCACCCCCGAGCAGAAATACGCTTGCTCCAAAACTGACGGTTTGCGAAAGACACATGGTGATCTCCTGTTTCTTAATTCGGGTTTACGGCTAAATGAGTCTTGATTTAGTCAAGCTTATTATACACCAAAGCGATTGCCATCGCGAATATGTGGCGCAGGTAGGAAAGGGCTGGTTCTGCGGGGTCACAGCCATCAGCCGGCAGGAATTGCAAAAATCAAAACAAACGCCAGGATCACACCGATCCCGATAAAACGTGCGCGTTCGACGTTGTTTTGGCAGACAGACCAAGCCACCACGCATTGCAGCAGATAGTAAAAAGCAAAAGCGCGTGAAGCGATGGCGATAATCTGAAATGTCGACCCCGACCATGCCAGCACCATTGCGGCCATCCCCACCGCCAGATACCCCCATCTGGGGGCGATCCGCCCCGCGCTGGTTTCGCGCATGTTGGCCACCGCGGCCAATGTGTCGGCCACTGCGGCGGAAAATTGTGACAGCCCCGCCGCCAAAATCAGCGGCACAGGCAACAGGATAGACGCTGTGCCGGCCAATACGATCAGACTGTTGTCACCATATTCACCCTTCAGCACCGACACCAAAGGCTGGGCCAGTGCTACAAACACGACATAGACCGACAAGGAAATATACTGCGACCAGCGCGCTGCGCGAATGCGGGTTCTGGCGTTGAAATTCTCCCCCAGGTAGCGTGTCGTCTCGAACCCCTGCACAACAATCAGCATTCCCGCGACGATGGTGGCGATCTCCCAGGCACTGCGATCCGGCATCTGTGGCAAATCAAACGCGCCCTGCCCAACAAGCTGGCCAATATCATAAACTGCGAACCCCACCAACAGTACCGCCAGAATGACCAGCGTCAGATACAACGCCCAACGCTCTAGCCGCTCTAGCGACGTCAGCCCGCCTGACATACCAATCAACGTTATGGTCGCGATTATTCCTGTTGTCATCAGGCTTTTGTTAAATGCGGAATCCAGCCCGAACCACCCTAATACAAACGCCGTCAAAATGTGGACATACAGACAGATTGAAACAACATAGGCCCCGATCAGAGCAATACCGGAGGCCCTTTCAAAGAATGTTGTCAGCCGATTATTGCCTGCCGCCAACACTGGTTCGGCACATAAAATGTTGTGGCGCACGATGGCCCCCACCTGATGCGCAACCAGCGCCACCACCACAATCGCAACGATTGCATAGGGCCCAACCGCACTGGCCAGCACAGGTACAATGACCAGAAACCCACTGCCAAAAATCGAGGCCAACGGCGTGCTCATCGCCGCAACAATCTCTCTCTGGCCCTGAACGCTGCCTGTTTTTTCGTCTGAAATGGAATGTCTCATAAGATTTTCTATCTATCGGCAAGTGCATATCCGTCGGTTCATCTTGCACCGCTCTGCCCATAAAATTCAAGTTATTAGGGAAAACCACGCCAGTGGCGCAGGATTAATAGGTCCTGACCCTAGGCAGCGTCTTCATATTGTACGGAGGTTTCACAAATGGATCGATTGCCGCTACCGACAAGGGCGGGCCGCGTTTGGGGCTGTTGGCTTTGGTGTGTTGACGATATCAACGTGCAGGCCACGTTGAAAAACTGAACAAAGACATCGCAAGTTATCTGACCCTTGGCAGATGTGGTTTGCAATATCCAAGGGCTGATCAGCGACGTAGGGCTGCCACTTGACTTCTACAGACACATGCCATCTGATCATAGTATCCGCAATGGGCACACAAACCCATAAATCAAGAATATACTGTCTCCTATTGGATGAAACATGGAAAACAGCGCTCTTGCACAATACGCTATCTTGCTTGGCCTGACTTTGGGCACCGTCGGTTTCGTATTCAGCCTTTATGGTTTGGCCCGTACCATTGGCCGCGCCCGCCTTGAGCCCGGCAAAGATGTACCCGCCACGGCTGGCACCCTTGCACGTGATCCGGTCTGGGTAAGGTATCATGCGCGGTATTATGGCTATGCGTTACTGTTTTTATCTTTCGATATGGAAATGGCCTTCATGTACCCATGGTCGGTCGTTTACCGCCAAGAAGGCCTTGTCGCACTGCTCGATATGGGCGTATTTCTGGCAATCCTGTTCCTCGGCCTGCTTTATGGCTGGAGCCAGGGCGCATTGAGGCGTCAATAATGTTAGGGGCAAACCAGGGCATGATGTCAGGGCTGCGGCGCTTGATTGCCAACGCGATGGCGCGGGATCTCTGTGGTTTTGTGGTGCCCGGGCCGGATGTGGCCCGTGCGCACGGGTTGGATTTTGCCGGCGCGGGTCTGCACCTTGCAGCAACACCGCGCCACGCGAATGTTCTGGTTGTTGTCGGGCCTCTGCCTGTTGGCCTTCTGGATGCGGCTACGGTTGCCTATGCTCAGATGCCACGTCCACGCGCGATCCTTGCACTTGGGGCAAACTTGATTGATCCCTTGCCCCCTGCCGACGCCACAGGGCCGCTGACCCAAGACGGGCTGGTGGGTGCATTGGCTCAGCTTCGCCGCGTTCTGGCCACGGAAGCCTTTAGTTCAGAAGTATCGGATTTTGACGCCCCGGTCTTGCAAACCCGTATCGAATACACCTGCCCGATGCATCCCGAAGTGCTTAGCGATGAGCCCGGCAATTGCCCCAAATGCGGTATGACGCTGTTGCCAAAAGAGACATCCGCAGGCGGCCACTCGGGCCACCAGCCAAAGGAAAGCACGCCTGTACACCCGCCACCCGCCACCGCCGAAGCGCCCGCGCAAGACACCTGCCCGATGCATCCTGAGGTGCTCAGCGATGAACCCGGCAATTGCCCCAAATGCGGTATGACGCTGTTGCCAAAAGAGACATCCGCAGGCGGCCACTCGGGCCACCAACCAAAGGAAAGCACACCCGCCGCTGTCCACGCCGCACATAACCACACCGTGCACGCCACCGCCGAAGCACCCGCGCAATACACTTGCCCGATGCACCCCGAAGTGCTTAGCGATGAACCCGGCAAATGCCCCAAATGCGGCATGTTTCTGGTTCCCGTCGAAGAAAAGGCGGTAGATCACAGCGGGCATGCAGGTCACGAAGGCCACACCGGCGGGGAAGTCATCGATGGGATCGAGCCGCATTTCATGTCGATGGTTGATCTGACCCGTAATATGCCTGCCAGTGCCGACGGATTGAAAATGGAATGGATCGAGGTCCCGTTCGGGCCCTTCTTTCCGGGTCTGGCGGGCGGTCTTGGGTTGAGTCTAACACTGGATGGCGATGCTGTTGCAGAGACACAGGTGCAGGGTGCCGTCAATGAGGCAATCACCGCTAAGGGAATGTCCCCCGCAGAATTTATCGATCATTTCGCAAATCTGTCGCCACTAAGCCCCGTAGCCAGCCGTCAACTGGCCTGTCTGGCGTTGGAAAACGCAGCTGGCATCGCCGTGGACAACAAAACCGCCACGGCACGCACGGCAACGGTTGAGCGCGAGCGCATTGCCAGCCATCTGGGCTGGCTTGTCAATCTTGCAACACAAACAGGGCTTGTCTGGATGGAACGGCGCGCCGCCGCATTGCAATTGTCTGTGCAGGCGGCCTCGCGCGATCAGATCCTCGCGAATGCTGGATCGCTGCGCATGTTTTTGCACCGTCTGAACAAAACGCCCTTGTTGCGCACCAAACTTGCAAGCAACGGGCGTATCACTCAGGGCGTTTCTCTGCTCGGCCCCGTTGCCCGTGCGCAAGGCTTGGCTTTGGATGCCCGCACTGATGATGCGGTTTATGAAGCGTTGGGGTTTGAGGTTCTGACCCAAGACGGCGGTGACGCGCTGGCGCGGCTCTATCAGCGCTGTGACGAAATCGGCCAGAGCCTTGAACTTATAGCACGCGCCAAGGGCTTGGCTGTTGCACAAATTGAATCCCTTGATGGCGTATCCGGTACGGGCAAAGCCGTGGTTGAAACGCCCCGTGGCGCGGCGCATCTGACAGTTGAACTTGATGGGGGCACATTGGCCAACGCAATGTATCAGCTCCCCTGTGCTGCCCATATGGAGCTGTTGGGCGACATGATCAAAGATCAGGAAATCGGCGACGCACTTGTTGCCATAGGCTCGCTTGATCTGTCGCCTTGGGGGTTACCCGCATGAACATCGTCATTATCCTTCTGACACTTGCAATGGGCGTCTATTTCATAGCCATTGTCGAAGGCTGGGCGGTTCACGGACGGATCAGCCTAAGCAGGCCGGCCCTGTCGGCACTGGCTCTTTTCGGGCGTGAATCACTGCTGGTACGCACCCCGGACCGGTTGTTTTTTGAGGCCGGACCTATTTTACTGCTGGTGGTGGGCCTGCTGGCCATGGCAGTGATCCCGCTCGCACCGGGGTTGATTATCACCGATCTGGCAACGGGTGCGCTGTTTTTGAACGCCGCACTTGCTTATGTTCTGGTGGCACTGATCATGGCGGGCTGGGGCCCAAATGGTGGTTATGCAATGATCGGCGGTTGGCGGTTTCTGGGCCAGTTCATCGCCTATGCCATGCTGATTGTGATGCCGATCACGGCGGTGGCAATGCGGGCGGAATCGCTTTCGACCACGGTGATAGTCACCTCGCAAGCGCAGCTGTGGAATGTGTTTTACCAACCCATTGGGTTTGTTCTGTTCGTGCTGGCAGCGATGGCTCTGGCCTGGCTGCCACCGCTTGATCTGCCCAACGCACCCGGCGACCTGGCAGGTGGGTTTGAGGCGGAATATACTGGTGTGCGGCTGGCGGTGCTGCGGCTGGCGCGCATGGTGATCATTCTGGCCATGGCGGGCGCAATCGTTACATTTTACCTTGGCGGCTGGCTCGGCCCATGGCTGCCCGGCTGGCTTTGGAGCATAATCAAAATGCTCATCGTTACTACGGCAATGCTGACAACAGGGCGGTTGGTGCCACGGGTGCGTGAAGCCAATCTTCTGGCGGCGGGCTGGAAACTGGGCATTCCTCTGGCATTGGCCAATATCTTTCTTGTGGGCGTGATTGCACTGGTGGTGGACATATGACCGGCTCTGTCGCTGAACTGTTCTTTTTGGCCTTTTTTGGCCTTGCCGCCATTTGGTTCGGCATTGTGGTGTTTCGCACCCATTCAATGGTGCGCTCCGCACTGGCGTTGTTGTTTTCGCAAACCGCGATCGGGGCAATGTTTCTGGTCATGCAAGCCGAATTTCTGGGTGTGTTGCAGATCATGATGATGGCCACGGAAATGAGCGTCATGGCGCTGTTCATGGTAATGTTCATGATGGATCCGGGCGGCATGGGTGCGATGGACATGAGCCACCAAAAACGCCTGTCGCTGCGCGCTGGTGGCGTTGGCCTGCTGGCCGCATTGGCAGTCAGTTGGCTGCCCGATTGGGGGCCGGCAGCAATCAACATTCCCAGTGCCGCCCGCCAGACCGAACTGTTGGGGATTGAATTATTGGGCCGCTCGATGTTCATTTTCGAAAGCGCGGGGCTGACGATCCTGACCTCGATGATTGCGGCAACCATGGTGGCCATCGCGCCGCGCAAGTCGGGGGTGACACATGATTGTTGAATTGTCAGTGGCACTGAGTATTGGGGCGGGGCTGTTCGCGGTCGGGCTCTACGGGGCGCTTAGCCAGACCAATCTGGTAATGATCATGATGGGGATCGAGCTGATCCTCGCGGCCGCTCTGGTCAATCTGGTCGCGTTCTGGCGCTATCTGCACCCTGACGCGATGTCGGGGCAGATGTTCGTGCTGATTGTGATGACAGTGATGGCGGTCGAAATGGCAGTTGGCTTTGCCATTGCCATTGCGCGGTTCCGCTCTCGCGGGTCGGTCGAGATGGAAGAAGCCCGCGAGTTGAAAGGATGAGCATGTTGGTGCTGATACTCCTTGCGCCCCTGCTGGCAGCCTTGGTGATTTTCGCACTGCGCCGCGCGCCTGAAGTGCTGGCTCTTTTTGCAGCTGCGCTGGGCTTGCTTGGCGCGGCGGGGCAAATGTTCGCCGTTTCCAGCGGTGTCTGGTCCACTGCGGTTCTGCCGTTTCTGCCCGATATGCCGATCCGCCTTGTGGCCACGCCTCTGACGGCGATCCTGTCACTGGTTGTCGCCACCGTCGCCACCTTCGTTTTGCTCTACGCTGTCGGCTATATGCGCCACGATCCGCAACGGGTCCGGTTTTTTGGCACCATGCTGTTGTTTGTCACCGCAATGCAGGGGCTGGTCTTATCTGGCGACTGGATTACGCTTCTGGCAGCATGGGAGCTAATCGGCTTCGCCAGCTATCTGCTGATTGGTTTCTGGCATGATCGCCCCGGCGTAGCAGCTGCCGCAACACGCGCGTTTCTTTACACTCGCAGCGCTGATCTGGGGCTTTATATCGGGGCCTTCCTGCTGATCGGCGTCGCTGGCACATCCGAGATTTCCACCACTCTTGCCACCACGGGAACCCCGGCACTGATCGCCGGTTTGTTGCTGTTGGTCGCCGCGATGGGCAAGTCCGCGCAGGTGCCGATGCAAGATTGGCTGCAACGCGCCATGGCGGGGCCAACGCCAGTGTCGGCACTACTGCATTCGGCAACACTGGTGGCTGCGGGGGCGATTTTGCTGATCCGCACCGCGCCAATGCTGCCAGCAGGTGCTCTGGTTGTCATTGGTATCGTTGGCGGTGTCACAGCCGTTATCACGGGCCTGATTGCGCTGGCCGAGAAAGATCTAAAACGCCTTCTGGCGGCGTCAACCTCCAGCCAATACGGGCTGATGCTGGTCGCGATAGGGGCAGGCGCACCCATCGCAGCCCTGTTGCACCTGATTTCGCATGCGGCAATCAAAAGCTCGCTGTTTATTGGTGCTGGTGTATTCCAGCATGATCGCGACGGCACCGGCATGGAATCGTTGGCAGGAGCAGGTCGGGCACGGCCCGGCATTTTTGCAGGCTTTGCCCTTTCGGCACTGGCATTGGCGGGTATCCCGCCGCTGGCCGGGTTCTTTTCCAAAGATGCCGTTATCGCCGCAACACTGGCTTCTCCTGCTGCGCTGTGGCTGGTGCCACTGGCACTGGCTGCAACCGTGTTGACGGGTGCCTATATGGGGCGCGCCTTGCGTATTTTGTGGGCTGGTGCGGCGGCAGACAAAACTGAACCCGCGCCCTTAATGGCTGCGGGCCTTGGCGCCTTGGTGGTGCTGGCCGCTGTGTTGGCTCTAAGCTTTGGCCCGCTGGAACGGTTGTTGGGTGTGGATATGGCCGAGGGTGGGCTGCTGGCCCCCGTACTAGGCCTGTCAGCCGCGATTAGCGGTCTGGTTTTGGGCTGGCTAATCACCCCTGCGCGCCTGTTGGGGCCAATTTTTGGCTTTGCACAACGCGGCTTTGTCATGTTTGGCGGCATGGATGCGCTTGTGGCGCGCCCCGCATTGGCTATTGCCGCTGCATGCGAACGGCTAGAGCGCTGGCTCTATGATTTGGTGCTGGGTTTTGGGCGACTCAACCTGTCATTGGGTTGGTTGGCGCAGAAAATCGACACCAAGGGCATTGACCGCCCGATCTTTGGCCTTGTGCGCCGAACCATCAATACCGGCACCCGCGCCCGCAAATTGCAAAGCGGATTCATTCATCGCGAAATGGCACTGGCCGTGATCGGCATGGCCGTGATCGTCGCTGTACTGCTTGCCGCACCACTTTATTCCTGAGGAGATTAGACCCCGTGTTACCTCTGTTATCAATTGCTACATTCCTGCCAATAGCGGGCGGACTTGTTCTTATGCTGCGCCGCGGTCAATCAACTCAAGCCATCCACGCGGTATCCATTGGCGTCACCGGTGTCACCTTTCTGCTTTCGCTGGCAATCTGGGCCGGTGGCATCGTGCCGGGTGGCTTTGCCCAAGTCGAAGAACTGGCTTGGATACCTGCCATCGGGGCTTCTTACCGGTTGGGGGTCGACGGGCTTAACCTGCCATTGGTTCTGTTGACCACGGTTTTGTTCTTTCTCTCGGCGATCTATTCGGCCCGGTTAAAAGACCGCGCCGCTACTTTCGTGGTGCTGATGCTGATGCTGGAAACAGCTTCGCTCGGCGCGTTTATGGCACTGGATGCGCTGCTGTTCTACGTGTTTTTTGAGGTTTCGCTGGTGGGCATGTATTTCATGATCGCGGGTTGGGGCCATGAGGACCGGCAACGCGCTGCCTTAATGTTTTTTCTATACACCCTGCTTGGTAGTCTGCCATTGTTACTGGCGATCCTTGGGCTGTATCTTAGCAGCGGAACCTTCGACATGCGGGTATGGATCGACACACCACCGCTGACCGGGATCGCCGCAATGCTGGCGCTTATCGCCATGCTGTTCACCTTCGCGATCAAAATTCCGTCGTTTCCGGTGCACACCTGGTTGCCCGCCGCGCACGTGCAGGCACCGACCGTAGGCAGTGTGATTTTGGCCGGAGTGATGCTGAAATTCGGTACCTATGGCCTGGTGCGCTTTGCGCTACAGATGACGCCCGAGGCATTCACCAAGGCCGGGTTGGTAATTTTGGCATTCGGGGTATTCAGCGCACTTTATGGTGCTTTCGCCGCGTTGGCGCAATCTGATTTGAAAAAGATGGTGGCTTATACGTCTGTTAATCACATGGGCTATATCGTCATGGCCGTAGCGGTGGCCGCCCTGACGGTGGACCCAAAGATGCGCGCCGTGGCACTGGATGGTGCGACCTTGCAAATGGTTAGCCACGGGCTGGTCACAGGTGCGCTGTTCTTCTTGGTCGGCATGTTGTACGACCGCACCCACAGCCGCGAAATGGGTGATTTTGGGGGGCTTCTGGGCGGTGCGCCATGGTTGGGCTGGGCGTTCATCCTATCCGCCTTTGCCTCGCTTGGCTTGCCGGGGCTGGCGCATTTCCCGGCGGAATTCCAAATCTTTTTGGCCACTCTTCAGGTGCAACCATGGGCGATCATTGCCATTCTGGCAATCGTTGTCACAGCGGGTTTGTACCTGCGTGCCATCGCGCGGGTGTTTTTAGGTGAGGCAAATGAAAAATGGTCGGCAATGCCAGACCTGGGCCGGAGAGAGAAGTGGGTGATCGTGCCGCTTTTGGTCCTGACCATCCTGATCGGCATCGCACCGGCCACGCTGATTGACATGATCCACACCACAATGGCAAGTCTGAGTTTCTGATGGGCCGTGATCTGTTCTTTCTAATTCCAGAGCTGACGCTGGCAGTTACTGCCATGGTGATGCTGGTGGCCGAAATGCTGCGCTTGCCCCGTCTGGTGCTGACACTGGGTCTGGTCGGGCTGACCACCGCAACCCTTCTGACACTTTCCGTTCTGGATGCTAACACCACGGTGTTTGGCGGCACTTACCGCATCGACATGCTAAGCGGCTGGGCCAAGCTGATCTTGCTGCCGGGCACCGCGTTGGCGTTGTTGCTGGCGCGCGCGGAACTTGCCGGACAGGACCGCGAGGGCAGCGTCTATTCCTTGCTGTGTCTGATTACACTGGGCGCATTGATGCTGGCGGGCAGTGGCGACATGATGCTTTTGGTGCTGGGTGTGGTGCTTACCGGGCTTGGCTCGTTCGCGCTGGTCACCTTCCCGCGCGACGATGCCGCGACCGAGGCGGGGATGAAATATCTGGTGTTTGGTTCGGTTGCTGGGGCAGTGATGATCTACGGGCTAAGCTTCTGGTTCGGTGGCACCGGATCAACGCTTTATTCCGAACTGGGGCAGCTTGAAGGACGCCCGCTGATTGCTGCCGCCGGCCTGGTCGCGGTCATCGTCGGGCTGGGCTACAAGGCGGCGCTAGTGCCGTTCCATTTTTGGGCACCTGATGCCTATGATGGCGCACCGGTTTCGATCGCCGCCTATCTGTCGGTGATCACCAAGATAGCAGCGATTTTTGCCTTTGCGCAGGTGCTGCGTGACCTGCCTGTCAGCACTGGCTGGCCACTGGCCATTGCGCTTGTGGCGGCGGCTACAATGACGCTGGGCTATGTGACGGCGCTGGTGCAGACCAATGTGGTGCGGCTTTTGGCTTTTTCCTCAATTGCGCAGGCTGGCTATTTCCTGCTGGGCATCGTGGCCCTTGGGGTCAGCCCGCTGGCCTTGCCCGCGATCATCGTTTTTGGCGCTGCCTATGTGGCGATGAATCTTGGTGCCTTTGCGGTCGTGATGATCGCGGGCCGCAGCCTTGACGACTTTGCCGGCTTTGGCCGTCGCCGCCCGGTAATCGGCCTTGCCATGGTAGTGTTCCTGCTGTCGCTGACCGGCATACCGCCGCTCTTTGGCTTTGTCGGCAAGCTCTATTTGTTCGGTGCCGCCATCGATGCGGGATTCCTGTGGCTGGTGGTCATTGCCATTCTAAACAGCGTACTGGCGCTTGGTGTCTATCTTAGGATCATAGTCGCGATGTATAGCCGGGTCGAGGGGCAGGCTAACACCGCACCAATTTCGCGGCCCCTTGCCGTGGCAATAGCGATCACCGTAATCGTGACTTTGGCAATGGGCGGGTTCGCTGGCATACTGCCAAGCTGAAAACAATCCAGTGGCACCACCCGGCCTTGCATAATCTGTTGTCA
This sequence comes from Amylibacter sp., assembly GCA_016764475.1. Classification (GTDB taxonomy): domain Bacteria; phylum Pseudomonadota; class Alphaproteobacteria; order Rhodobacterales; family Rhodobacteraceae; genus Amylibacter. The sequence continues at coordinate 21,623 of JAESRV010000043.1, read as the reverse complement.
GGCAAATCTGAGTACGCCTCAAAAGGCACATCAACGGCAATGCCGGGTCATAATTCACCTCCTAGAAAAGTATAAGAATAAATGCGCGCTGACCCAAAACGGTTTTCGATAACAATCTGACCATTTGCAGCCGCCACTGAGGTTTTACCGGTAGTGCCGGTAGTGCCGGTTAGAACCGTAGTTCCTAAGTTAGTCATATTCGCGGCCAAAGACATGGTGGCCAAAAGTGGGCTTGAGCCGACATTATAAACCAGAATGCCGCTATGGCTTGCCTGAGGAAAGGATGCGTGTACGATTGTAAGAAGAACAAAACCGCCAGTCCAGGGCGGGGTCAGAATGCCAATGCTATCATTAGCGATTGTCAACGTCCCCGAATTCAACCCTGGCACCAGCATTGTTGCCCGATCTTGGTCGATCTTCAACGCTGTCTTCCAGACGGCCCCATCCCCCGAGACCTTTAAATTCAAATCATCATCCCCCGTCAGCCCAAGTTCGGCCCGACCGGAAAAACCTGTTTGAAACATCACACTTGCCGTATCGGCGGTTGTGGCCTTGTTGATCTTAAGCTGATGACCGCTGCCTTCGTTGTTCAGCAGGGTTGCGGGTGCAGAAACCGACAATCGGTTGGTGTTATCCGAAGTGGCGTTAATGCCGATGCCATCCAGTTCTTGGGTCTTGGTGGCAGGCAACACCCAGTTGGTGCCGTTCCAGATCAGCAATTCACCGCTTGCCAAATTGGCAATGCGCCAACCTGGTTGTGGGGTGGAAAACAACCAAGTGCCATCGTCCCAAGTTGCCAGATTGCCGTCCTGTCCAGCCCAAGCACCTGTAACACTGTTTCCTAATGCGTAAGTGTCGCCATTGGCTGGCGTACTGGGGGGGGATGTGGCACCCACTTCTATAGCGCTGGTTTGCACGACCACATCTAGCTGTCGCAGGGCTTCGTTATGGGTTACATGTTTTTGTGCCTGACTGGCCTGAAGATAGGGCAGGGTAAGGCGGTGTGAATTTTCTGTCATAGGATCCTCAGATTTTAGCAGTTAGGCAATATCATTCGAAAAATATTAACATTATCAGAATCGTAAGTGCGCTTGGGTTTGGAACAGAGGTGGTCCTATATTTTCGACCAGTAAGCAGCCAGTTTAAGATAGATCAGGGATTCATTTAAGCCGCCAATTTCCCAATCCCTGCACGTGTTTCATAACGTGTTTCAAATGCGTTCAAGTAAACGCATTCGTATTTCAGGGGTCCATTGCCCGGCAGCGGAATGAAAGGTTCTTTCGTTTCGTCATTTTGAATCGTCTTTCTTATAAGTCGATCCACCTTAACCACTGGTCTGAAATCTTGCGGGCACCTCTGTTCCCGCCGCCTAATAGCTTTGCTCTATGCCCTAAGTGCTTTGCGATCAACTTTACGGGGGCGGTTTTCTCGCATGGCTTTGGGTGTGATCATCTTGTTTCAGCGCGTCAAGCGAGCGATACCAACTGAAAAATGCTTCGAGGTTTGTGCAAAATTCAGCCCTTCTTTCTTTTTGACAGAAAGGATATAGCGGCGGAAACCAACAGAATAGATCTTGATTAGTTTATAATCATTTTAAAAGCGTTTTGCTATACTTGGAACCTTCACGCAATAGAAACTTTTCAAAGGCTTCCATGGATGGGGTCTTATTACGATCTTTGCGCGATATGGAAAACCACTGCCGTCGAATAGGGCTGCCTAGAACATCCAAGACAACCAGACGTTTTAATTTTAATTCCTGCTCTATGGTGTGCCCGGAAATTAACGCTACCCCCAAACCGGCAATCACGGCCTGTTTAATGGTTTCGTTCGAGTCCATTTCAGCACCAAGATTGTCAGTTCGACCCGGAATTTCACTTAAAAACATCTCTAGAATTTGACGCGTCCCTGATCCTTGTTCGCGTATAATAAACTCTTCGGTGGCGATGTCTTCTTTGGTGATGTCCAAAGCCGAAGCCAAGCGATGTGTACGGTTGGAAATGAACACAAAAGGATGATCGCCAAACAACTGCGTGCGAACAGGAAAGTTTTTGGGCGGGCGGCCCATCAGAACCAGGTCAACCTCTAGGTTTTGCAACCGGCGGATCGTGTCTTTGCGGTTGCCCACGAATAATTTCAACTTAATCTCAGGGTGCAACGAGCAAAATGCTGCCATTAGCATTGGCGCAAAATACTTGCCGGTTGAAACCACCCCAAGGCGTAAAGTGCCCATGCCAAGGCCCCGCAACGCGTTCAGCTTTTCTTCCAGATTAAGAATTTCGGTTCGCACGGTTCGGGCAGTATCCAACACGACCTCACCGAACTGGGTTAGAAAAAGCCCCTCATTTGTTCGGTCAAAAAGCTTTTCACTCAAATTGGCTTCCACCTGTTTCAACTGAAGCGTTACCGCAGGCCCGGTCAGTAAAAGTTCAGCCGCTGCCAAGTTTACTTTGGAGTGGCGTGCAACGGCCTCAATGATTTGTAATTGTCTTAGTGTGATATTGAGCATAATAAGAATTACTTATTCTGATTTCTAATATTACTAATTATACTAATCATGCAGCCTGTGCAAGAAATACCCGTAATAGGGAGCCTGTTGAATGTCACAAACCACGCTTGATTCTTTTTTAAAAGCATACGCAGAGCCTTTGGGGGATACTGCAAAAGACCTGAGCAATCTTATTTTGGCTTTGGCGGGGTCTGCACTGGAAGTGCGTGATCTGATCAATCAAGGCGCGTTGTCCAAGGCATTTGCCGAAGATACCACAAACCGAAATGCCGATGGTGACACACAAAAAGCGTTGGATGTGGCGGCGGATGATATATTCCTGTCTGGCCTGAATGGATCAACTGTTGCGGTTTATGCGTCCGAAGAGTTGGATGAACCGGTTTTGCTGAATCCTGAAAAATCACTGGCACTGGCTATTGATCCGCTGGATGGCTCTTCCAACATTGATACCAACGTATCTATCGGCACGATTTTTTCTATCTTACCTGCGGGCGACAACGTTGGCGATGACCCGAACAGCCCGTTTATGCAGGCAGGCAATCATCAGTTGGGCGCGGGGTTCTTTGTGTATGGCCCGCAAACATCGCTGGTAATGACCCTGGGCGATGGGGTTGTGATATTCGTTTTTTCTAACCGCCTGAATTGTTTTGTATTGGCCTATCAAAACCTGAGGATCGCAAGGGATGCGCGTGAATATGCGGTAAACGCATCCAACTATCGCCACTGGCATACCGGCTTTCGCCAATATATTGATGATTGCCTTGCAGGTGAAGACGGGCCGCTGGACAAGAATTACAACATGCGCTGGATTGCATCTTTGGTTGCCGACACGTACCGCATACTGATCCGTGGCGGGGTTTTCTATTATCCCAGCGATGAACGCAAAGGCTATCAAAATGGCCGCTTGCGTTTGGTTTATGAAGCCAACCCGATAGCGTTTTTGATCGAACAGGCAGGTGGTGCTGCCACTGATTACCACACACGCATTATGGATATTCAACCTGATGAATTGCACCAACGTGTGCCGCTGGCATTCGGCTCAGTGAATGAGATTGAACGGGTAGAGCGTTATTGCGCTGAAAACGGATCCGAAATAGCAAAATCCCCTCTCTTTAACAAACGCGGTCTGTTCCGCGGATAAGGAAGTATCATGTCAAAAAAACATCCTATCATATCCATCACCGGCTCATCCGGCTCAGGTACATCAACGATTAAGGACACGTTTGAAAAGATATTCCTGCGTGAAAAAGTTACCGCTTCTTTTATTGAGGGCGATGCGTTTCACAAATATAACCGTGCAGATATGCGCACGAAAATTGAAGAGGCAACCGCACGCGGTGTTGATTTCACCCACTTTCATGAAGACGCCAATGAGTTGGAAACTCTGGAAAGTGTCTTTCGTGAATACAGTCAAACCGGTGGTGGCCGAATGCGCCATTATATTCATGATGAAATTGAGGCTGAAAAGCACGGGGTTGCGCCCGGTAATTTCACTGAATGGTCAGAGTTCGGTGACAGTGATGTGCTGTTTTACGAAGGGCTGCACGGCTGCGTTGTGACCGACAAGGTCAATTTGGCACAGCATAGTGACCTGAAAATTGGTGTTGTGCCAGTGATCAATCTGGAATGGATCCAGAAAATTCACCGCGATAAATCGGCGCGTGGTTATTCAACAGAGGCTGTGACTGATACTATTTTGCGCCGTATGCCTGATTATGTAAACTACATCTGTCCGCAATTTTCCCATACCGACATTAACTTCCAGCGGGTACCGATGGTTGATACCTCGAACCCGTTTATTGCCCGTTGGATACCTACACCGGCCGAGTCTGTTTTGGTGATCCGTTTCGCCAACCCACATGGCATTGATTTCCCTTACCTTCTGACAATGATGGAAGGCAGCTGGATGTCACGGGCCAACTCTATCGTGGTGCCGGGCGATAAGCTTGATATTGCCATGCAACTGATCCTGACGCCGCTGATCAACCAGTTGGTTGATCGCAAACGCCGGCTTTCTTGAAGGAATTGATGATGACAAAGATGCAAAAAATTACGCTTGATACTGAAACCATGATGGCCGCTGCCATTCGGATGTTGTCGGCTGATGCGGTGCAACAGGCAAATTCCGGTCACCCCGGCATGCCCTTGGGCATGGCCGATGTGGCGACGGTTTTGTTCAACAGGTTCATGAATATCGACCCAAGTTGCCCGAAATGGGCCAACCGTGATCGGTTTGTTCTCTCCGCCGGTCACGGTTCCATGCTGCTGTACAGCCTGCATCATTTGCTGGGCTATGAAGATATGCCGATCGAAGAGATCAAAAACTTTCGCCAGATGGGGGCGCGAACTGCGGGCCACCCTGAATATGGTCATGCGATGGGGATAGAAACCACAACCGGGCCGTTGGGACAGGGCATTACTACCGCCGTTGGCATGGCGATTGCCGAACGTATGCAGGCGGATCGTTTCGGGCCTGAACTGGTAGATCACTACACCTATGTGATCGTGGGGGATGGCTGTCTGCAAGAAGGTATCAGCCATGAAGCCATTGATATGGCAGGTCATTTGAAGCTGAATAAAATGATCGTTCTTTGGGATGACAATGAAATTTCCATTGACGGGGCAACGTCTGTTTCCACATCTGCGGATCAACAATCACGCTTTCGCGCGATGGGGTGGCATGTGCAATCGGTTGACGGTCACAACAAAGAAGAAATCGCCCACGCTATTGCAGCAGCGCGCAGTTCCTGCCAGCCATCCCTGATCGCGTGTAAAACCAAAATCGGTAAGGGTGCGCCCAATCTCGAAGGCTCTGCCAAAACCCACGGCGCGCCTTTGGGCGCTGATGAGATTGCCGAAATGCGCCAAGCCCTGAATTGGGATTATGCCGCTTTTGAAGTGCCATCCGAAGTTAAAGAAAACTGGGAACTGATTGCAGTTCGGGGCACCGAGAACCGCAAAGCTTGGGAAAAGAAACTTGATAACTCATCGCAATGTGATGCTTTTTTAGCGTCACAAATCAAACGCTTACCTGAAGAAGTGTTTGAAGGCCTGAACGCATTCAAGGCCGAACACTTTAAAGCTGCCACAAAAGTTGCCACCCGCAAAGCATCGCAAATGGCTTTGGAAGTGATCAACGGGGCCACGAATTTAACCATTGGCGGATCGGCGGATTTGACAGGCTCCAACCTGACGAAAACCTCACAGACCGACGCGATAACTGCGGACAGTTTTGCGGGCCGCTATATGCATTACGGCATCCGCGAACATGCAATGTCGGCGGTGATGAACGGCATTTCCCTGCACGGTGGCTTTACGCCCTACGGCGGCACGTTTTTGGTGTTTTCCGATTATATGCGCGGCGGAATGCGCCTGTCTGCCCTAATGCAACAACGGGTGATTTATGTGCTGACCCATGACAGTATCGGTCTGGGTGAAGACGGCCCGACGCATCAACCGATTGAACATATCGCCATGATGCGGGCCACGCCGAACACATTCGTGTATCGCCCCGCCGACATTATCGAAACCGCAGAATGTTGGGCGGCCGCCTTGCAAGAAGAAGCCGCCCCAAGTGTGCTTGCCCTGTCTCGCCAAGGCCTGCCGATGCTGCGTGAACATTACACCGAACAAAACCTAAGTGCCTTTGGCGCTTACGTTTTGCATGAGCCCAAAGAGCCGCGCCAAGTGACAATCTTGGCCACGGGTTCTGAAGTGGAAATCGCAATGGATGCTGCCAAGAAATTGGATGCAGATCATGGGGTTTCCGCCGCCGTTGTATCCATGCCGTGCTGGGAAAAATTCGAAGCACAAGACGCGCTTTACCAACAGAATGTTCTGGGCACCGCCCCACGTATCGGTGTAGAGGCCGCAGCCCGTATGGGCTGGGACAGATGGATCGGTGAAGCTGGGCGTTTTATCGGGATGCAAGGTTTTGGGGCCTCTGCCCCCGCAGATCGTTTGTATGAACATTTCGGGATTACCGCGAAAAATATCACAGAAACCGCGATTGAATTAATCAAGTAAGGGTTGGAATGGAATGCCATTAAAAGTTGCCATAAACGGGTTCGGGCGCATCGGTCGTTGCACATTATCTGCAATCATCGAAAGCGGTCGCACGGATATTCAGGTGGTTGCAATGAACGCAACCGGGCCAATCAATGACATCGCGCATCTGTTGAAATACGACAGTGTGCATGGCCGCTTTTCAGGCGACATCAAGATCTCCGGCAGCACAATGGATGTGGGCCAAGGGCCGATGCGGATGTTTTCAACATATGACCCGCAGGAACTGGATTGGGACGGGGTTGATGTTGTTCTGGAATGTTCCGGGAAATTCAATTCCAAAGAAGCCTCATCTGTACATCTGGCACGCGGTGCTAAAAGGGTTCTGGTTTCGGCACCTGCGAAAAATGCGGATAGAACAGTTGTTTATGGCGTGAACCAAGATGCCTTGACCGCTGATGATCTGATTGTATCAAACGCATCATGCACCACCAACTGTCTGGCCCCTGTGGCAAAAGCTTTGAACGATGCCATCGGCATTGAAAAAGGTATTATGACGACAATCCACTCTTATACAGGTGACCAGCCAACGCTGGACCGCCGTCACAAAGATCTGTACCGCGCCCGCGCCGCTGCCATGTCTTTGATCCCGACAACAACCGGGGCGGCCAAAGCGGTTGGTCTGGTTCTGCCCGAATTGGCAGGTAAGTTGGATGGTTCTGCCATCCGGGTGCCGACACCCAACGTGTCAGCCGTTGATCTGACGTTTGTGGCAAAGCGTGATACAACAGTGGAAGAGGTCAACGCCGCGATTGAAGCGGCTGCAAACGGCCCGATGAAGGGCGTGTTGGAATATTCTACCGAACCTTTGGTTTCGGTTGATTTCAACCACAACACATATTCATCAAACTTCGCAGCCCCGCAAACTTCCGTTATCGGCGGCACTTTGGTGCGGGTCTTGGCGTGGTATGATAACGAATGGGGCTTTTCCTGCCGTATGGCGGATAATGCGGTTGCGATGGGGGCACTTATCTAATGCCCTATCCGATCCTTTTGAAATCAGAGGTGGCAGGCAAACGCATTTTGGTGCGTGCCGATCTGAACGCGCCCACGCGTGGCGGACAGGTGACGGATCGCACCCGCCTTTCAAGGTTTTCAAAAGGCATGCTTCCCTATCTGGAAGCCGGCGCAAAACTGATTGTTCTATCGCATTTCGGCCGCCCCAAGGGCGAGCAGAACATGGATATGTCGCTGTCCCAAGTGCGCAGCGCTTTGGCCGAAGAATTGAATGTTCCCGTGGAATTCACGGATGATTGCATCGGCGATAAAGCCATTGCCGCCAGTAAAAATCTGACGGATGGATCGGTTCTATTATGCGAAAATGTACGCTTTCACCCCGGCGAAGAAGCAAACTGCCCTGAGTTTGCCAAAGAATTGGCAAAGCTGGGTGACATCTATGTAAACGATGCGTTTTCCTGTGCGCATCGTGCGCATGCCTCAACCGATGCCATTACCAAACATATCGTTTCCAGCGTTGGCCCGATGCTGTTGCAGGAAATGCTGGCACTGGCAGATGCGCTGGAAGCCCCGAAATCGCCCTCTGTGGCCGTGGTTGGCGGGGCCAAGGTTTCCAGCAAAATCTCTGTGTTGAAAAATCTGGTCAAGAAACAGGACGCGATTATCATCGGTGGCGGCATGGCCAATACGTTTTTGCTGGCAGACGGCTATCCCGTAGGCAAGTCACTTTGTGAGCCGGATCATATTGAAACCGTGCATGAAATCCGCGCGCTTGCAAAAGAATATGGTTGTGAATTGGTATTGCCGATTGATGTGGTTTGCGCCGAAAAATTTGAACAGGGTGCCAACCATTACGTCACTGATTTAAACGGCTGCAAAGATCACTGGATGATTTTGGACGCAGGCCCTGCATCGGTGCGCAAATTTGAAGTCGTTCTGTCGGAAGCCAACACAATCCTATGGAAYGGCCCGTTGGGGGCCTTTGAAATAGCCCCTTTCCACCACAGCACCGTCAGCGTTGCCAAACTGGCTGCCGAGCTGACCAAAGAAGGYTTGGCCRTCACAGTYGCMGGTGGKGGTGAYACRGTYGCCGCSCTTAATYTGGCAAAAGTYACCGATGAATTTTCCTAYGTATCCGCCGCAGGTGGTGCATTCCTTGAATGGTTGGAAGGCAAATCATTGCCCGGCATCGCAGCCCTGACCATCACCAAAGTAACAGCATAAAAAGAAAGAGACCCCATGGCCCTTATCACGCTTAGRCAGCTATTAGATCACGCAGCGGAAAACAGCTACGGTGTACCCGCGTTCAATATCAACAATRTGGAACAAGGGCTTGCAATTATGAACGCTGCTGCCAAATGCGACGCGCCCGTCATCGTGCAGGCCAGTCGCGGGGCGCGGTCTTATGCGGGTGACATCATGCTGAAACACATGGTGCAGGCATTGGTCGAAATGCACCCGACCATTCCGATTTGTATGCACCAGGATCACGGCAACAATGAAGCAACCTGCATGTCTGCCATTCAATACGGCTTTACATCCGTGATGATGGACGGCTCGCTTGAAGCGGATATGAAAACGCCCGCGTCTTATGATTATAACGTGGCTATTACCGAACGGGTTTCACGCTTTGCGCATTATGTTGGTGCGTCCGTTGAAGGTGAATTGGGCATTTTAGGTTCACTGGAAACAGGGGAAGCCGCTGCTGAAGATGGTTCCGGTGCTGAAGGTAAACTCAGCATGGATCAACTGCTGACCGATCCCGATCAGGCGGTTGATTTCGTGTCACGCACCCAAGTGGATGCTTTGGCGATTGCGTGCGGCACGTCGCACGGTGCTTACAAGTTTTCACGTAAACCTGATGGCGATATACTGGCGATGAATGTGATCGAAGCGATCCACAATAAATTGCCCGATACCCACCTTGTGATGCACGGTTCTTCTTCTGTGCCACAAGAATTTCAGGATATTATCAACCAGTTCGGTGGCGAGATGTCACAAACCTATGGCGTGCCGGTAGAAGAGATTGAGCGCGGCATTAAATCTGGTGTGCGCAAAGTAAACATCGACACTGATTGCCGTATGGCAATGACCAGCGAGTTCCGCCGCTTGGCACAAGAAAACCCTCAGGAATTTGATCCGCGTAAATTCCTGATCCCCGCAATGAAATCACTAGAGGCGCTATGTCTGGATCGTTTTGAACGCTTCGGCGCCGCAGGGCACGCGGCCTCTATCAAGGTCATCCACCAAGATGAGATGGCCCGGCGTTATGCGAATGGTTCGCTTAACCCGACAATTACAGCTGCTGCGGCAGCTTAACCCGAATATAATATATAGGAGACGACCCAATGGATCAGTCAGATCGTTATGCAGACCTTTCTTTAAACGAGGAAGATTTAATTAAAAACCAGGGCCACGTGCTTGTGGCCTACATCATGAAGCCTAAAGCCGGCTTTGGTGGCTATCTTGAAACCGCTGCACACTTTGCCGCAGAAAGCTCCACAGGTACAAACGTATCCGTTTCTACAACAGATGCTTTTACGCGCGGTGTTGACGCGATGGTTTATGAAATCGACGAAGCTGCCAACCTGATGAAAATCGCTTATCCGGTTGAATTGTTTGATCGCAATATCATTGATGGCCGCGCCATGCTGTGTTCGTTCCTGACGCTTTGTATCGGTAACAACCAAGGCATGGGCGATGTGGAACATGCAAAAATCCACGATTTTTACATCCCGCCACGTTTCTTGCGCCTGTTTGACGGCCCATCCACAACCATCAGTGACCTGTGGCGCGTTCTGGAACGCCCGGTTGTAGACGGTGGTTTCATCGTGGGTACAATCATCAAGCCCAAACTGGGCTTGCGTCCGAAACCTTTTGCCGATGCCTGTTATGATTTCTGGCTGGGTGGTGATTTCATCAAAAACGATGAACCCCAAGGCAACCAGTTGTTTGCACCTTTGAAGGAAACCATTCCTTTGGTGGCAGATGCGATGAAACGCGCCCAAGATGAAACCGGTGAGGCCAAATTGTTCTCGGCCAACATTACGGCGGATGATCACTATGAAATGGTCGCACGCGGCGAGTTTATTCTGGAAACATTCGGTGAAAATGCCGATCACGTTGCCTTCTTGGTTGACGGTTATGTTACAGGCCCTGCCGCGATTACAACGGCACGCCGTACATTCCCGAACCAGTACTTGCACTATCACCGTGCCGGCCACGGCGCTGTGACATCCCCAAGTGCTATGCGCGGCTATACAGCGTTTGTGCTGGCTAAAATGGCGCGGATGCAAGGGGCTTCCGGCATTCACACCGGCACCATGGGCTTTGGTAAAATGGAAGGTGAGCCAGCGGATAAGTTGATGGCTTACATGATTACTGACGACAGCGCCCAAGGCCCGTACTACCACCAAGAATGGCAAGGCATGGGGGCAACCACGCCAATTATTTCAGGCGGCATGAACGCGCTTCGGATGCCCGGTTTCTTTGAAAACCTTGGCCACTCCAACCTGATCCTAACTGCAGGTGGCGGCGCATTCGGGCACATTGACGGTGCCGCAGAGGGCGCATTGTCATTGCGTCAGGCCGAACAATGTTGGAAACAGGGCGCAGACCCGATAGAGTTTGCAAAAGAGCATAAGCAATTTGCCCGTGCCTTTGAAAGCTTCCCAAGCGACGCTGACAGCATCTACCCTGGCTGGCGTGACGCATTGCGGATAAACTCTGCGGCATAAATAATATTTGGGCGGTGATCAGCACCGCCCATATCAACTTTGGCTTAGGAACGAACATGTCTTTCAACCGCGATATAAAAATAGCCCCTTCAATTCTATCGGCAGATTTCGCCAATCTTGGTGCGGAAATCCGCGCGGTCGAGGATCAGGGCTGTGACTGGATCCATGTCGACCCGATGGACGGGCATTTTGTGCCAAACCTAACCATCGGCCCAAATGTTGTGGCCGCCATCCGCCCGCATGTGAAAACATTTATGGATGTGCATCTGATGATCGCCCCCGCCGACCCTTATATCGAAGGCTTTGCCAAGGCAGGGTCTGACATGATCACGGTTCATGCTGAAGCGGGGCCGCATTTACAGCGTTCCTTGCAAAGCATTCGCGATTTGGGGGTAAAGGCAGGCGTGGCGCTGAACATGACAACACCTTTGTCGGTTGTTGAACATATTCTGGACAGCATTGATATGATTTTGGTGATGACGATTAACCCCGGTTTCGGTGGTCAGAAGTTCAATCATCCGATGATTGAAAAAGTCCGCCAAACCCGTGCGATGATCGGGGATCGGCCTATTCATATTCAAGTGGACGGCGGCATTGACCCCAACACGGCACCCCTTGTGGCTGAAGCGGGGGCGGATGTTCTGGTTGCCGGATCTGCCGTTTTCCGGGGTGGTAGTGTGGATAACCCCGAAGTGTATGGCCGCAATATCAAAGCCATTCGTGATGCCGCCAATGCAGCGCTTTAAGGGCACTGGAAAAATCACATGGCTGTAACACCCCCTATCTGCGCATTCGATTGGCAAGCGCCGGATTTTGCCCTGCCTGCATCTGATGGCAAGACCTATTCACTGGCGGATGTCAGTGGGAAAAACGGCACATTGGTGATGTTCATCTGCAATCACTGCCCCTATGTGATCTCTGTTCTTGATCGTATTATTGGCGATGCAACAGAGTTGCAAAAACTGGGGGTAGGGGTGGTTGCAATCAATGCCAATGATGCGGTGGCCTATCCCGAAGACAGTTTTGAAAACATGCATAAACTGAACTTGCCGTTTCCCTACCTGCACGATGAAACACAGGCAGTAGCGCGTGCGTATAACGCTGCCTGCACGCCTGACTTCTTCGGCTTTAACACGGATATGGGCCTGCAATACCGGGGCCGTCTGGATGCTTCAGGGCGTCAGGCCGACATCCCAAATCTGAAACGTGATCTGTTTGAGGCTATGAAACAAGTAGCCGAAACCGGGCTTGGCCCCCGTCATCAAATCGCCTCTATGGGCTGTTCAATAAAATGGAAAAACACATGAAAACGATTGTTTTTGATCTGGACGGCACCCTTGTGGAGTCTGCCCCGGATATACATGATGCGGCGAACAAGTTTCTGGCCGATCTGGGGATTGCGCCCTTGTCCATAGAAACCATCATCGGGTTTATCGGAAACGGTGTTCCCAAACTGGTGGAACGCGTGATGAAAGAGGCGGGGATTGAGCAAACGGACGCAAAACACACCGAACTGATCGCCGCATTTTCCGCCCATTACGCAGTTAACCCCGCAACATTAAGCTACCTGAACAAAGGCGCGTTAAGTGCATTGGAAACCCTTCGGGATGCGGGTCATAAAATGGCAGTCTGTACCAACAAACCTTACGCCCTTACCTTGCAGGTGTTGAAATGCCTTAAAATTGACGGTTATTTTGACGCGGTCATCGGTGGCGATAGCCTGGAAGTTAAAAAACCCGACCCTGCCCCCTTATTCAAAGCCATGGAAATGCTGGGGCAAGACGCTTGTATTTATGTCGGCGACAGTGAAGTTGATGCGCAAACCGCGCAAAATGCAAAGCAACCGTTCTTTTTGTTTACAGATGGGTATCGCAAAGCTGCGGCCGAAGATTTAAACGCGCAAGCCGTGTTCGATGATTTTGCAGAACTACAAGGCTTAATAGGTAAATCAGATGCTTAAAGCCCTGATTTTCGATGTGGACGGCACTTTGGCTGAAACCGAAGAGGCGCATCGCCAAGCCTTTAATGAAACCTTTGCAGACATGGGGATCGGCTGGTCATGGGACAAAGAACTTTACCGTGAATTGCTTAAAACCACGGGTGGCAAAGAACGTATGGCCGCCTATCAGATATTGTTGGGAACTGCGGAATTGTCCACCAGAGAAATCGCCAAAATCCATGTGCAAAAAACTGCAAAATACGCGGAACTATTGGCGCAAGGTAAGCTGGAATTACGCTTAGGGGTTGCCGATACAATCCAAAAAGCCCGTGACGCAGGTTTGAAAATTGCAATAGCCACCACGACGAACACCCCGAACGTTGAAGCATTATGCCAATGTTGCTGGTCAAAACCCGCAACAGAAGTGTTCGATCATATCGCCGCTGGCGATATGGTATTAAACAAAAAGCCGGCACCTGATGTGTTTCTTTTGGCATTGGAACAGCTGGGTTTAAACGCCGATGATTGCATAGCCTTTGAAGACAGCCGCAATGGTGTTCTATCAGCAAAAGGCGCAGGATTACGGGTGCTGACAACCCCCAGCTGGTACACGGCAAACGATGATTTCAGCGATGCCGAATGGGTTTTTGACAGCTTGCAAGATACAGGTGCGCAGGGTGTATTATTTAAATAGTATCGAAACCCAACAGAATTTCCAGTAATCCCGCCTCTGCAATTTTAGCACCCGTTCCTGCCTCTAAGGCTATTCCCAAGTCACTTTATTATTGAGCGGTTAGTTAAATTATGTAAATCTTTTTTAAGAAATGGATTAAAGGAATAGGTGTTTTCATGTCTGATACGATCATTACCGTGAAAAACAACAACTGGATGGAAATTACCCTGAACCGCCCGGATAGGCTGAATTCCTTTACCGATGAAATGCATGCGGCCCTGCACGCCAGCCTGACCGATGCTGCAAATAACCCTGATATTCGCGCGGTTCTGCTGACAGGTTCCGGTCGCGGCTTTTGTGCAGGGCAAGATCTGCAAGGTCGTGACCCACGCAAAATGAGTGGCCCACCTGATTTGGCCCATACGCTTGAAACGCTTTATAATCCGCTGGTGCGTTTGATCCGTGGAATGGAAAAGCCTGTCATCTGTGCCGTAAACGGTGTGGCAGCAGGGGCGGGGGCGAATATTGCGCTGGCTTGCGATATCGTTTTGGCCAGTGGCGCGGCCAAGTTTATCCAGTCTTTTGCCAATGTGGGCTTGGTGCCGGATGCTGGCGGTTCTTGGAGTTTGACACATTTGGTGGGCCCTGCGCGCGCCAAAGGGCTGGCTTTGACAGGGCAACCGATCACGGCGGCGACTGCGCAGGAATGGGGGTTGATTTGGAAGGTTGTCGCGAATGATGATTTAATAGAGGAAGCCCGCGCATTGACGACAAAGCTGGCTGATGGACCTACGGTTGGGCTTGCGCTGACCAAGCAGGCCATACACGCAGCGGGTGCCAATTCATTTGATGAACAGCTTCAACTTGAAGCCAAGTTACAACAGGTTTGCGGGCGTACAGCTGACTATAAAGAAGGTGTCTCCGCGTTTCTTGAAAAACGCGCACCGAAATTTACAGGCCGTAAATAATGATTTTGGCCGCTCGGAAAGGCAAAGATAAATGTGCCGCCGCAATGTGGCTGGGGAAAGCCGCACTCAGCGCTAATTCACGGCAAGATACTGGCACATATTTTGTAAAGGAAAACCTATGACAGATGCTTATTTATGCGAAGGGTTTCGCACACCGATTGGGCGCTACGGCGGGGCATTATCATCGGTGCGACCTGACGATTTATTGGCAGGTGTTATCGTACAAGTGATGGCCAGTGCCGAAAACCTTGCCCCCTCGGCAATAGAAGACACCATCATCGGATGCGCCAATCAGGCAGGCGAAGACAACCGCAATGTGGCCCGTATGGCAGTGCTTTTGGCAGGTTTGCCCGATACCGTTGGCGGGGTCACGCTGAACCGCCTTTGCGGTTCTGGTCTGGATGCCATCGGCATGGCTGCGCGCACCATTCGTGCGGGTGAAGCCGATTTGATCCTTGCAGGCGGCGTAGAAAGCATGAGCCGCGCACCCATGGTAATAGGTAAGGCTGAAACCGCGTTTTCGCGCAAGGCAGAGCTTTATGACACCACCATCGGCTGGCGGTTTATCAACCGTAAAATGAAAGAATTATACGGCGTGGATGCAATGCCTGAAACGGCTGAAAATGTGGCTGAAGATTTTAATATAACGCGCGCGGATCAAGATGCTTTTGCGCGGCACTCACAAGAAAAAGCGGCGCGTGCGATTGCCTCGGGGCGTTTGGCACAGGAAATTACACCTGTATCAATTCCGCAGCGGCGCAAAGATCCTATCGTATTTGATACTGACGAACATCCGCGTCTTAGCTCACTGGAAAAACTGGCCAGCTTACCAACCCCGTTTCGGAACGGCGGCACGATTACAGCTGGCAATGCTTCGGGCGTGAATGATGGCGCGGCAGCGGTTTTGATCGCGTCAAAAGCGGCGATTGAAAAATACGGGCTTACCCCGAAAGCGCGCATTACCGGCACGGCGGTTGCAGGGGTGCCACCACGCATTATGGGTATCGGCCCGGCACCTGCCACGCAAAAACTGTTGGCGCGTTTGGGCTTGGGTATTGGTGACATTGATCTGATCGAACTCAACGAAGCCTTCGCCAGCCAAGGTCTGGCGGTGCTGCGCCAACTTGGCATTGCGGATGATGCCGATTTCGTTAATCCAAATGGCGGTGCCATCGCCCTTGGGCATCCTTTGGGC
This sequence comes from Amylibacter sp., assembly GCA_016764475.1. Lineage (GTDB taxonomy): Bacteria > Pseudomonadota > Alphaproteobacteria > Rhodobacterales > Rhodobacteraceae > Amylibacter. Next base: position 5,583 of record JAESRV010000043.1, on the reverse strand, counting down.
ATGTCGGGCACACGTCTGGCGCTAACGGCGGCTATTGAATTACAAAACCAACAGATGAACCGCGCCATCTGCACCATGTGCATCGGCGTGGGTCAAGGCATCGCTTTAATGCTTGAACGTGTGTAGAGGGTAAATCCGATGAAGGCCAAACCGACTGCTTTCGATTGGTTCGTGCGATTGTGTCATATTTCCCTAAGGCACAAATCCAGTAATTCAGCAAAACCTGTTTTGCCCAATGTATCAAAATTAGCGGTTAAAGCTTCTATACGATTTGCCCGTTCCAGCCCAAGCACAGGATCCGCGAAACTGTGAAACTTGCGGCTGATCTCGGTATCGCTTAACGGCATATCCGTGTCGCCACGCGGGGTGCGCGGGGCGTCAATGTATTCGACACCGTCCACATCAATAATCGTAACTTGCGCCCAACGTTTGCCATCACTGATTTTTGTCAGGTGTGGGTCGTCAATCAATTCGGTTGCGCGGCTGATGCGCAAAATATCGGGGTCTTTCAGGGTTTCGGATGTCAGCTCATCTATGCCAACCTGGCCGCGCACGATCATAGCCGCGACAGGAAAAGCGATGGCGTAGGTGAATTCGTCCGGTGACTGCGGTTCATGGCCTGCCAACCGCGTGGCATTGTGGAAGGTTTTTATTTTTACGGCTTTGACACGCGCGTGTGTCAGGCTGTTTTTCGTCATCAATTCCTGCACCGCATCCAGTGACGGGTGCGCCCAGCGGCAGCAGGGATAGGGTTTGTAATGGGTGTGTTTTACTGTCAGCCATTGATCCCCCAAACCTTCCCAGTATGGTTCAGCATCTTTGCCTTCACAGGTTAGGGCAGGGGCACCAGTAAAGCCTTCGCGCGCAAGATAGGCGGCTGTCACACCGCTGGGTGCGCCCCAGCCAACACCGTCACGCAACATGGTTGGGTGATCGATACAACGCATCATTTGGCTGCGCGGCCCGTGATATTCACCGATGCCTGCGGCATGGCGAATGGCTTCACCATCGCAGCCCAGCATTTTGGCGCAAGCGGCGGCAACACCTACGGCAGTCCACGCCCCTGAGGTGTGATAATCAGCACATGTGGCGTGTTGCACTTGGCCCGCACGGTAGCTGACCTCATAGGCAACCGCCAACCATGTGGCGAAATCGCGGCCTGTTATCGGTGTGCCGCCCCCGCGCATTGCATCCGCAACAGCCAACAAGGCGGGAAAGATTGCTGATCCCGCATGGCCTTTGTTGGGGGATGTGCCGTCATGGGCGTCGATACTGTCCACCATAAAAGCACCCGCCATTGCAGCCCCCGCAGGGCTAAGTGTGCGGCCATCCATCAACATGCGTGCACCGCCTGCGGTGCCAGTGCCGAATACCGCCATTGCACCTTTGCGGGCCAGATCAGACAATTCCGTGGTAGATCCGATTGCAGCAACCCCCATGGTATCCAGAAAGCTGCGGCGCAAGACTTGCAGCAATGGGTCGGGCAGATCATCATAGGTTAGGTTTTCGGTAAATGCGGACATGGAAAGGGTCATTTGCGTTCTCCTATTTCAAGGCGTTGCAGGCAGCCGCCATGCGTTTTAAGCCTTCAATGATATTTGCTTCTGAGGTGGCAATCGACATACGGAAATAGGGATCGCAGAAGAACCCGGCCCCCGGGACGATGACAACACCTGCTTCCAACAGATACGAGGCCAGATCAGTTGAGGTTTCAATCACTTGCCCATCGGGGCGTTTGCGCCCCAGCAATCCGCCGCAATGGGGCATCAGATAAAACGCCCCTTCGGGTTTGCTGAGTTTAAGACCGTCGATTTTTGCCAGCCCTTCAAGCGCAATATCGCGCCTGCTGCAATACGTGTCACACCATGTCGCCAGAAATCTCTGCGGCCCGTCCAGCGCGGCAATACTAGCGGCTTGGCTGATTGAACACGGCCCACCATTGATTTGAGACGATATTTTGCGCATACCGTCCATCCACCATTGCGGCCCGCCTGCATAGCCAATGCGCCAACCTGTCATCGCGTAAGCTTTTGACACACCGTTCACCGTCAGAATACGGTCGCTCAAATCAGGGGCAACGGCGGCCAGTGTGGCAAAACGATTATCGTCAAAAACGATATGCTCATAAAGATCGTCAGAGATGACCAGAATGTCGGGGTGACGGCGCAGCACTTCGGCAAGGTCTGCCAGTGCTTTGGCCGAATAAACCGCCCCCGTAGGGTTGGACGGTGAGCACAACAACAGAAGCTTTGTTTTGGGCGTAATCGCGGCGGCCAATGTGGCAGCATTCAACTTGAAACCATCCTCATGTGTCGTCGGCACCATCACGGGGTTTGCACTGCAAACCTCGACCATCCCGATATGCGAAGGCCAGGCAGGGGTCGGGATGATCACCTCATCGTCCGTATTTAGCACGGCCTGCATTGCAGTTGCCAAAAGCGGCTTGGCGCCTGCGCTGATAACAATTTCAGCGGCGGTATAATCCAGACTATTATCTCGCTGAAACTTCCGTGCGACGGCAGCTTTCAGATCAGCCGTGCCGTCAACCGGGGTGTAGCGTGTAACACCTTGTTTAACCGCGTCTATCCCTGCGGTACAGATATGTTCGGGCGTATCGAAATCCGGTTCGCCCACCGAAAAATCGATTAAATCACGCCCCTCGGTGCGCAATTTGGTTGCCTGATCGAAAATGGCGGAAATCGGGGAACCTTGGATTTTGCTGATAGCAGTGGCAAGCATGTTTGGCGTCCGTGAATAAGGGTTGTTAAATCCACTATGCGCAATAAAATTGTTGCGACTAGTAAGAACACGACAAAATACAACGCATTATCTGGCCTTAAACGGTTCCATCCCCATCCGCGCCAATTCATCCGCGCGTTCGTTTTCTGCATGGCCAGCATGCCCCTTGATCCATTCCCAAGTGATTTGGTGCCTCTTGGTGGCTTCATCCAGTCGCTGCCAAAGCTCAGTGTTTTTAACGGGCTTCTTGGCGGCATTACGCCAGCCGTTTTTCTTCCAGCCATGTATCCATTTGGTAATGCCGTCTTTGACGTAAGAACTATCGGTCACAATGGTGATCGTGCTGGCTTTCGCCAAGGTTTCCAACGCGCTGATTGCCGCCATCAACTCCATCTGGTTGTTCGTGGTGTCCGCAGCACCCCCGCTCAATTCGCGTTCTTTGACAATGCTGTCACCGTCATGCGCCTGAAACAAAACCCCCCAGCCACCGGGGCCGGGATTGCCTGAACAAGCACCATCCGTGTAAGCGTATAGATCAGGCATGGGCGGTAATGATGATGAAAGGCTCTTCATGGCCTGCCATGCCCTTCATTGCATCTTTGCGGCTGGTGGCAATGGTAAAGCCTGCGCTTTCAATCAGGCATTTCAACTCATCTTCTGCGTAATAGGTATACATGCGGGCTAACTTATCGCGTTTTTCACCTGTTCCTAGTTTCATACCAATATGAAAATACCCGCCTTTTTTTAGTGCGGTATGGGCCGCTTGCAAATGCTTTTCCATGCTGGATTTCGGGGCGTGCAAAAGGCTGAAATTAGCCCAAAGCCCGTCATAACGGGCCTTTTCATTCAAGTCATCAAATGTTCCCTGCTTGACATTTAAACGAAGTTCGGCGCGGGCCAGTTCCACCATTTTTTCAGAAGCATCAATCGCATTAGCCACCAGCCCTGCGGTTTGCATCATTGCCGCAGAATTACCGGGGCCGCAGCCCCAATCCAGAACCAGACCGCCCTTTGGGATAGCATCAATAAAACGTTGCAAATCTTTGTCAGGCGTGTCGCGGCTGACAAGTTTCACATAATCGCCGGCCGTAGCATTATAAGTTTCGATTGTTTTTTGATCAGCCATTACAACCCCAGCTCTCGTAAAATACGCGGTACTTTGAATTCGATATTTTCAACAGCGGTTTCCACGATTTCTGTGGTTACTTCATAGCGGTCTTTGAACGCGTCAATGACCTCGTTTATCAACACTTCCGGGGCTGATGCCCCTGCTGTAATGCCCACGGATTTCACCCCGTCCATTGCCCGCCAGTCAATATCTTCGGCGCGCTGAACCAGTTGCGAATATTTGCATCCTGCATTGGCACCGACCTCAACCAGCCGTCTGGAGTTAGAAGAGTTTGGTGCACCGATCACCAACAGTGCGTCAATGTGTGAAGCCACGGCTTTTACCGCTTCTTGGCGGTTTGTCGTGGCATAACAGATATCTTCCTTGTGCGGGCCGATGATATTGGGGAAACGTTCTTTCAGTGCGTCAACAATTTCGACGGTGTCATCCACACTCAGCGTGGTTTGGGTGATAAAGGCCAGCTTGTTTTCATCACGCGGTTTTAAGGTGGCTACATCGGCAGGGGTTTCCACCAGTAAAACTTCGCCTTCTTCCAGCTGCCCCATCGTGCCGATGGTTTCAGGGTGGCCTGCGTGACCGATCATCACCATTTGCAAACCATTTTGGTTGTGCCGTTCGGCCTCTATATGCACCTTGGATACCAAGGGGCAGGTGGCGTCTACATAGATCATGTTGCGCGCCTTGGCTGATGCGGGCACGGATTTAGGCACGCCATGGGCCGAGAAAATCACCGGGCGATCCAGCGGGCATTCATCCAGCTCTTCGACAAAAATAGCCCCTTTGGCACGCAGGCCGTCTACGACATATTTGTTATGCACAATCTCGTGGCGCACATAAACGGGTGCGCCCCATTTTTCGATCGCCATTTCAACGATCTTAATGGCACGGTCTACGCCTGCGCAAAATCCGCGTGGGGCGGCTAGGTATAGGTTAAGTTTTTGTTTCATGGGATCTGATATGGCACAGATCCCAAAAAGTTTTAAGCCCCAAACGGTTGCGTTCGGGGCTTAAAAATTATTCGACTGTTTCAGTTTCTAGCGCAGGCGCATTAAACTCGTCATCCGGGCGTGCTGGACGGCCCACAACATCACGCAATTCATCAAGTTCGATAAAGTTATCGGCCTGACGGCGCAGGTCATCTGAAATCATCGGCGGTTGTGAACGAATGGTRGAAACCACAGAAACGCGCACACCTTGGCGTTGTAGCGATTCGACTAAAGGTCGATAATCGCCGTCGCCAGAAAAAATCACCATGTGATCTACATGTGGYGCCAGTTCCATCGCATTCACGGCCAGTTCAATGTCCATGTTGCCTTTGACTTTTTTGCGGCCCATAGAATCAGTGTATTCTTTGGCAGGYTTTGTCACCATCGTGAAACCGTTGTAATTCAGCCAGTCWACCAAAGGGCGGATCGGTGAATATTCRTCGTTTTCAAGMARGGCGGTGTAGTARAAYGCACGCAGCAATTTGCCACGGCGCATGAACTCTGYTCGYAACAGYTTGTAATCTATATCAAAACCAAGCGACTTYGCCGCWGMATACAGATTTGAACCATCRATGAAAAGAGCAAGGCGTTCGTCWCGGTAAAACATAAARTTTCCCTTTWTCAANAWTTWYTTCGTAGTTTCATTCAACCAATAAACTAAAGTATTTGCGTGTGCTTAAAGGTTGAGCAACGCAACATAAGGTATATATTACATGCATCAAGAGGAAA
>JAESRV010000034.1 GCA_016764475.1 Amylibacter sp. | reverse complement strand
CGGGCACATCTTTTAGCACTTGGGCAAAGAACGGCACACCGTTTATATCCTGAGCTTCCGCAGACTGCCCGCCGCCGCCCATGGCAACGGCTTTGCGCAGTTCTGCCACTTCATTTTGTAAAGCTTTGCGTTCATCCAATAGTGCTTGCACACGGCCAGATACATCTTCAGATTTTGCTTTCAGTGTTCCTGCAATCCCAGCCAACGTGGCCGATTGGCCTGTCAAATGCGCCAATGCTTCACGCCCAGTCAGGGCCTCAATACGGCGCACACCCGATGCGGATGCACTTTCACCAAGCAACGCAAACAGCCCGATTTCACCAAGCTGCGATACATGTGTACCACCGCAAAGTTCCAGCGAATAGGTGTTCTGATCCAAACCTTTGCCCGAACCATCCAATGTGCCCATGGAAACCACACGCACCTCATCACCGTATTTTTCCCCGAACAGGGCTTGTGCGCCCAAATCACGGGCCTCATCAGGGGTCATGATACGGGTTTCAACGCGGCTATTCTGGCGAATGTAAGCGTTTACATCCGTTTCAACCTGCGCCAATTCCACGTCTGTCATGGCTTTTTGGTGGCTGAAATCAAACCGCAAACGGTCGGCTGCATTTAAAGAGCCGCGTTGCGCCACATGATCGCCCAAAACTTCACGCAGGGCTTCATTCAACAAATGCGTGGCCGAGTGGCTGTTGCGAATAGACGACCGCTTCGTATGGTCAACGTTCAATTCCGCCGCAGCCCCCTTGGCCAGAGTGCCATCCGTTACCTCGCCGATATGAACAAAAACGCCTGCTTTTTTCTTTACGTCAGAAATAGTCACCGTGGCCGCATCGGTTTTCAGCACACCGCTATCCCCGATCTGCCCGCCGCTTTCGGCATAAAACGGCGTTTGGTTCAGCACCAGTTCCACAGCCGTACCCTTGCCCGCCTTATCCGTTAACGCGCCATCCGTGACCACAGCCACAATCTGGCCCTCGGCCACTTCCGTGTCATAGCCCAGAAATTCGGTCACCCCGTGTTCTTCAGCCACATCAAACCAGATGCTTTCATCGGCGGCTTGCCCTGTGCCAACCCAAGCCGCCCGCGCCTTGGCTTTTTGTTCGGCCATTGCCGCATTAAACCCGTCCGTGTCCACAGACAGGCCTTTTTCGCGCAAGGCATCTTGGGTTAAATCCAACGGAAACCCATAAGTGTCATAAAGTTTGAACGCAGCGGCACCTGATAAAGCCCCGCCTTTGGACAGGCTTGAAACCTCATCATCCAACAGCTTCAAACCGCGATCAAGCGTGGTTTTGAAACGGGTTTCTTCCAGTTGCAAAGTCTCTTCAATCATGGATTGGCCTTGGGCCAACTCAGGATAAGCCTGCCCCATTTGCTTGACCAAAGCAGGCACCAAGCGGTGCATCACCAGGTCTTTGGCCCCCAGCAAATGCGCGTGACGCATGGCGCGGCGCATGATGCGGCGCAGCACATATCCGCGCCCTTCATTTGAGGGTAAAACCCCGTCTGCAATCAAGAACGATGTCGAGCGCAAGTGATCTGCAATCACGCGGTGGCTGACGTTTTGGTCGCCATAAGGATCAACGCCTGTTGCTTGTGCTGACGCTTCGATCAGGTCTTTAAACAGGTCAGTCTGGTAATTGTCGTGGCTGCCCTGCATCAGGGCCGCAACCCGTTCAATCCCCATGCCGGTATCAATGGATTGCATTTCCAGGGGCACCAATCGGCCATCGGCGAACTGCTCGTTTTGCATGAAAACAAGGTTCCATATTTCGATAAACCGGTCGCCATCTTCCTCGGGCGAGCCGGGCGGGCCACCCCAAATGTGATCGCCGTGATCGTAGAAAATCTCGGTACAAGGCCCGCAAGGCCCCGTTGGCCCCATGCGCCAAAAATTATCGTCCGTCGCAATGCGGATGATACGATCATCAGGCAGGCCCGCGTATTTTTTCCAAATATCCGCAGCTTCTTCATCGGTATGATAAACCGTCACGTATAGGCGCGATTTATCAATACCGAAATCCTTGGTGATCAAATCCCAAGCCTGCGCAATCGCCTGCTCCTTGAAATAGTCGCCAAAGGAAAAGTTCCCCATCATTTCAAAAAACGTGTGATGGCGCGCGGTATAGCCCACATTATCCAAATCGTTATGCTTACCGCCAGCGCGTACACATTTTTGTGCAGACGCTGCACGCACATAATCGCGGGTTTCTTGGCCCGTGAACAGGTTTTTGAACTGCACCATGCCCGAGTTTACAAACATCAAAGTCGGGTCATTACGCGGCACAAGCGGCGAGCTGGCCACCACGCGGTGATCCCTTTTCTCAAAGAAGTTCAGAAATGTGTCACGAATATCGTTTACGCTGGTCATGCTGTTTTCCGCTGTGGTTTTTAAGCGTTTTAGCCAAGGCATAGGGGGGTGTCTACAGTTTAAGCTTTCTTAATCAAATCACCTGTTTCCACCCAGCCATCTTGCACCACTTCACACAGAACACCACGCAGGCGGTGTTTGATGTTTTCGGGGCGCACGATCCAGTCTTTGGCGTCGGTGCCGTAGCGCACTTTCCACTTCACACAGGCATCGTTGAATTTGTCGGTCACCCGCACCGTGGCACTGCCGATGTTCAGCAATGTGCCCACGGGCATATTGTTTTGCGAAAAATCCATATCCGCCATGAAACTGTCACCGGGGTGCAACGTGTTTTCCCTGTCTCGCCAGACCAGATCCAGGGTGCGCGTGCCCAAGATCGAGACCTGAATACGCGGATCGGTTGTGCCATCATCGTGTTTCAGCCAAGGCGCATAGTTCCAGCGTTCGCCCGGAATGCCAAATTCGCGGGTCAGTTGCATTTTATCCACGAAATTGCGCATCCCGAAATCAGGCCGCAAACACAGCTGTTCAATCGGTGCGTTGTCTTTGGGGGCCGCCAGAACATCTGGCACCGCCGCTTGCAATTCCGCCATTGTCACTTGTTTCATGGGCTTTCTTTCATGCGTTTGTGCGTCTAAACATGGCGGTGGCAATACCCATCGCGATCAAAGCGCCGCCGCCGAAACGCGTAGATTTGCGATCATATTTGGGCGTTCAATACGCACGCGCATCCGGTCTGCTATTAGGGCATAGACCAGCGCGTTGAGCGCGGCCAAGCTGACAAATGTTGCGATCAAAATTACAAACTGTGGCAGTAACGGGTTTTCAGGGCGAATGAATTGCGGCACGAAAGCTATGAAAAACACGATGGATTTCGGGTTCAGAGCGGTAACGGTTGCCGCATGGCCAAACACGCCGCGCGCTGGCAACTCAGATTTCGCGGTTAAACTCCCAAGACTGGCCCCTGCGGCACTGCGATATAGTTTTACGCCTAGATAAATCAGATAGGCGGCACCCACCCATTTTAAAGCCACAAATAATGTGGCCGACGCCAGTACCAATGCGCCCAAGCCTAGCAAAGAGGCACTCATGGCGATTAAATCGCCGAATGCCACGCCCGCCGCTGTTGCCAAGGCAACCTTGCGCCCTTGGCTGATGGCATAACTCAGCACCAGCAGAATTGTGGGGCCCGGTATAATCAGCAATACAAATGATGCGGCAACGAATGCCAGCCACAGGTTTAAGTCCATTGATTCTGATCCTGAAATAAGGTTTTCCAATTCAAGCCATCATTTTTGAGGACTGTAAAGTTTTTTCATCCCTACCGGGCAAACAAAAAGGGCCAAGGCATCGCCCTGACCCAATTTCACAATTCTGTTGGCTTTAAACTTCAACAACCGCGTCGTCGTCGTCCTTGGTTTTGATCAATTTTGCTTCTTCCGCTGTCATGTCAAAATCCAGCCCGTGTGCGGCACGAATTTTATCTTCGATATCCAATGCCATACGCGGGTTTTCCAGCAGGTATTTTTTAGCGTTTTCACGGCCTTGCCCAATACGTTCATCCCCGTAAGAGAACCATGAGCCTGACTTTTCAACCAAACCGGCCTTGACGCCCAGATCAATCAACTCACCGCGTTTGGAAATGCCTTTGCCATACATGATGTCAAATTCAACCTGCTTAAAGGGCGGGGCTACTTTGTTTTTCACAACCTTCACACGGGTCTGGTTGCCAACGATTTCATCACGGTCTTTGATCGCACCAATGCGGCGGATATCCAGACGTACTGAGGCGTAGAATTTCAGCGCATTACCACCTGATGTGGTTTCGGGCGAGCCGAACATCACGCCGATTTTCATGCGGATTTGGTTGATAAAGATCACCATACAGCCCGACTTGGATATGGAGCCAGTCAGTTTGCGCATGGCTTGTGACATCAAACGGGCCTGTGCGCCCACTTGGTGGTCGCCCATATCGCCCTCTAGCTCGGCGCGTGGCGTCAAGGCGGCTACACTATCAATCACAACCATGGAAACTGCACCCGAACGCACCAACGTGTCAGTGATTTCCAAAGCCTGTTCGCCCGCATCAGGCTGCGAGATCAGCAATTCATCCAGATCAACGCCCAGATTTTTGGCATAAATCGGGTCTAGCGCGTGTTCCGCATCCACAAAGGCGCAAATGCCGCCTTTTTTCTGTTCTTCAGCAATCGCATGCAGGGCAAGCGTGGTTTTACCGGAACTTTCCGGCCCGTAAATCTCTACAATTCGGCCCTTGGGCAGGCCACCGATGCCCAAAGCAATGTCCAGCCCCAAAGACCCCGATGAGGTGGCTTCGATTTCCAGGGCGGCATTGTTCTGGCCCAGCTTCATCACCGACCCCTTACCGAACTGCCGCTCAATCTGGCCCAAAGCCGCTTCAAGTGCTTTTTGCTTATCCATTGCCTGTCTTTCAGTCATCTTCACTACTGTAGCGCCCATGTTTTTACCCTTTATTTCACATCGAAGCCGCTGCGACAACGATTGGTTTGTTCTACTAATGTTCTTATGGGATCAAAATAGGAACATTGCAAGAAAAATTTTAGATTTCTACTTTCGTGCAAGATGGTTTATAATTAGTAAACAAGAAAAAACTAGCAGTAGTAGTAAATATAACAGGCTTATAACATGTTGATTTTCCTAAAAGAACAACTGGTGTTTTTCGCAACACCAAAAACCGCGTCCACCGCAATAGAAACCACGTTGGGTAAATTTTGCGAAATCCGGCTATCTAAAAAACCTGCGGTCAAACACACTTCTTACCGCAAATACAAACGCTTTTTAGCCCCGTTTCTGGCCACGCTCATGGATAATAGCCCTGATCGCATCGCGGCATTCCGTGAACCGGTTGACTGGCTTGGCAGCTGGTACAGGTACCGAGGCCGCCCGGAACTTACCGGCAGCAAGAACAGCACTGACGGCATCAGCTTTGATCAATTCGTTGAGGCTTATTTGCAAAATACCCCACCCAGCTTTGCCCGTGTAGGATCACAAGCCAAGTTTGTGTCAGACAAAGACGGGGCATTGGGTATGACGCACCTGTTTCGCTATGAGAAAATGGATATCATGGTTGATTTCATGGAAAAACGTTTGAAAAAGCAGATCAAGCTGCCGCATTCAAACGTATCGCCCAAGGCGGAACTGTCGCTTAGCCCGGCCCTGCTAAAAGAGCTGCAAAACAGCTATGCCCGCGACTTCGAGATTTATGAGACCATAGGTCCTGACCCTAGGCTACGGCAACAGACTCTTCAACAGAGTTAATAGCTTCCTGTAACAAACCCAAGGAATCTCGTTTGGCAAATACGCCGGGGGTTTTTGCTTTTCCAAAAATCAAATCTATTTTAGGCTGCATAGCTTTGCTGTTCAGCATGCCCAAATTCATCATCTCATTGTTTATCAAAGTTTTCAGGTTTTCAAGCATTAGGTTGTTAGATGTATGAGCAATACCAACGAAAACACCATTTCCTCGATAAGAGATACGGCTGCCATTGCCCAATAGGTTTTTAGCAATGATATCAGCTATATCAGTTATTGTACTTTTAAATTTAGCAGTTGAAGATCGAGTATGCATTCGTCGGATATTTGCAATTTTTATAGCAAACATTTGGGATGAGAATAGAGTGCTGTGAGGTAACTGCAAAATATGTTTTTCAAATGTCAAATAGTCGACAACTCTATCCACATTTTCAATATTTAAAGGCTCAAAAACATTATGATGATCGCTTTTTGTAAGCTCTTCATTAAGTGCCTCAATAACATGTGACTTCTTTATCAGGTGTCTTTGTTTCGCAACCATTGTTCCCGCTATTTTTATGCGACTACCTAATTCAAGAACATCAAATGGCTTTGTAATATAATCCGATGCACCAGCGGCAAATGCTCTGTTGATGTAGTTTTTAGTCGCCATGGCTGTAATCATAATAATTGGCGTATTTTCATAAATAGGGTTGGCCCTGATCTTAGCGCAAAGCTCAATACCGTCCATACACGGCATTTGAATATCTAACAAAATACAGTCAAATGGCCGAAGTGCCTTATCTATCAATCCAAGAGCATGCCGACCAGAGTTTGACATAACCAGGTCAGTGTGTCCTTCCTGTTCCAGAATAATATTTAACAGATCAAGGATAGTTTCGTCATCATCGACTGCTAATATTTTCATCTGTTTACACATTCCGTTTCACCTTGCTTGTTAATAATCATACAATGTCCCACATGGGAATTACTCACTTCACGCCACTACGTTACATTTTATTCGTATTTTAATTTGACCAATTTATGGCGCTTTGACGTCAAATTTGAGTAAACATTAACTACTATAGTGCTTGTGCCAGCCTCGAACCGTGTCGTCATAAGATAAAGTGCCTTGCCAACCTGCGTGCAACTCCAGCCATCCCCCTCAGCGATACTCCGTATCGCCTGCCAGGCAATGATTGGCCCGCCGCGCCACCCCGTGATTCTCACTCGGACGGCGCACAATTTGTTCCAGTTCGACGCGTTGGTCAGGGGTAAGGAGTTTTCCACAGATCATGCCAAGAGAAGAATCCTTTTGGGGAAATCAGTCAATACAAAATCGGATTTTCAATGACTCGAAGTATAGTAAGAATAAGCGATGGGATGGACGCCCCCTCTAACGGCATCTTATCCCAATATGGAGCGTAATAAATCGCTTACCTTCTTAACAGTTAGGGTCAGGACCTATACTTTATCGTGAATTTCCTCAACAAAGGTCTGATCCCCCATCGGCGGACGTACATAACCTTGTTGCGGCGGGCGGTCTTCCAGCACAATCGGCTCTGGCGTTGTATCTTCATAAGGGATTTGGCCCAGCAGATGGGTGATACAATTCAGCCGCGCATGTTTCTTGACGTCTGAATTTACCACATACCAAGGGGCTTGCTTGATGTCTGTATGGGCAAACATAATGTCTTTGGCTTTGGAGTATTCCACCCACAGTTTGCGCGACTCTAAATCCATCGGGCTTAGTTTCCAACGTTTTGTCGGTGTGGTCAGGCGTTTTTGGAAACGGCGTTCCT
>JAESRV010000042.1 GCA_016764475.1 Amylibacter sp. | reverse complement strand
CTGGCCTGAGGTTGGAAGCGGAACTGCAAGCAGCCATCATCGGGCAGCCTAATCAGATGGAAATGGTTATGGCGGTGATGGGTAAGCGGGAACCGAAGTATAGCTGACAACCTGTTTTCTTCAACTGCAAACGGACTTAACCATTGATCGTTGATACGTGTATAAAATTAATCCAAGAAAGGACAAAACAATGGACAGATTTGTAATAGAACGCGACATCCCCGGCATTGGTGCAATGAGTTCGGATAAGCTTTGCGGTGCGGCCAACACCTCTAACATGGCACTGGGGGACAGTCGTTGCAATCTAGGGTCCTGACCCTAAAACCACCTATGGATACCCGGTTCACACGGGCGTTGATGTCCCCTCTCATGGTTTGCTGTGCAAACCACACAGACTATCACTAATCCGTAGCGCCGCCTTGGAACGCATTACCGCCTTTGTAGTCACAAGGGTCTTGCTGCATTTCCAGATGCAGCCCCGTTCCTTTATAAGGGTTGGCGCGTGCAAGGTCTTCATCAAACTCTATGCCCAACCCTGCTGCGGTTGGGGCATGGATATACCCGTCTTCCCAATGGATCGAGTTTTTGATCAACTTGCCCGCAAACCCGATGGCACCCGGCCCTATGGTTTCCACCATTAACAGGTTCGGAATATTCGCAGCCAACTGAATGTTTGCCGCCCACTCTACCGGCCCCGCATAAAGATGCGGTGCAATTTGCGCATTATACGCCTCGGCCAGTGCGGCGATTTTCTTGGTTTCCAGAATGCCGCCCGAACGGCCCAATGCAGGTTGCAGAATGCTCGCGGCCCCTGCACGCAACACTGGCGCAAACTCTGCCTTGGTTGTCAGCCGCTCACCCGTCGCCACAGGAATACGCACCGCACGCGCAACACTTGCCATCGCTTCGACATTATCAGGTGACACAGGTTCTTCATACCAAAGCGGATCATAAGGCTCAATGGCGCGGCCCAGACGAATGGCCCCACCCGTTGTGAACTGCCCGTGAGTGCCAAACAACAGATCGGCCTTGGCGCCCACCGCCGCGCGAATGGCCGCGCACATGCGCACACTTAGATCAATATCTGTCATGCTCGGCATATGCCCGCCGCGTATTGTATAAGGGCCAGCTGGGTCGAATTTCACCGCCGTGAAGCCCAGATTGACCATCTCTGTTGCACTTTCCGCCTGCATATCGGGCGATGTCCAGTATTCATCAAAATCATGGTGTGGCAGAGGGTAAAGATAGGTGTAAGAGCGGATCCGTTCGTTCATCAACCCGCCGATCAATGCATAAACGGGCCGGTCATGTGCTTTGCCCAGAATATCCCAACAAGCGATTTCCAATCCTGAAAATGCCCCGATCACAGTGGGGTCAGGCCGTTGGGTGAAACCGCCGGAATACGCACGGCGAAACATCATTTCGATGTTTTCAGGGTTTTCACCCATCATATGGCGCGCGAACACATCCTCGATAACAGCCTTCATGGCTTTTGGCCCAACGGCAGCTGCATAAACCTCACCGTAACCCGTGATGCCATTATCCGTGGTCAGTTTCACAAAAATAAAATACCGCCCACCCCAATTTGGTGGTTGGTTGCCTACGATGAAAACCTCTAGGTCTTTCAGCTTCATATCTACCCTTTCATTTATCCGCAGCCCTATTGTTTGGCCAAGACTAAACCAGTAAACTAGTTTAGTATTTTAACAGGGTCAAATTGTTGTTATTATTCAATAAAATCCATCAACTCGAACATGTAAACTACTCAAAAACAATCACATTGCGCCGCGCCTGCCCCGCATTAGTATCCGCAATCGCCTCATTGATCTGATCCAGAGAATAGCGATTGGTGATCAATTCATCCAGTTTCAGCCGCCCTGCAAGGTAATGTTCCAGCAACACGGGAATATCGCGCCGCAATACCGTATCGCCCATTTTCGTGCCGCGCAAAACTTGGCTCATACCCGCAACGTTAACTGGCTCAATGCCCATTTCTTGCCCGCTGGCAGTCATGCCCACCATCACCAGCTCGCCGCGCGGGGCCAGATAATTCAAAGCTGAATTATACGCAGCAATCGCCCCCGTGGTCACAAAAACATAATCCACACCGCGACCGCCATTGATGGCAAATACCTGATCTACCGCATCCTTATCCAAGGCATTCACCACATGGGTTGCCCCGAATTCAACTGCCCCGTCCAGCTTTGACTGCGAAACATCCAGTGCAATTACAGTGCTGGCCTCTGCTAAAGCGGCACCTTGTATTGTATTCAGCCCAACACCGCCTGCACCGATAACCACAACACTGGCCCCTTTGGGCAGTTTGGCCGCATTGGTCACCGCCCCGATACCCGTAATAGCCCCGCAAGCCAGCAGGCTTGCCGCATCCATTGCAATTCCATCCGGTAATCCGATCACCTGACTTTGATCTACCACCACCTCTTGCGCAAAAGCCGCCGTGGCCAGCCCGTGTTCCAAAACCGCGCCATCCGCCCCGCGCAAAGGCGAAGCACCTACGCGGTCATAAGGTGTTTCACAATTCGTCGGGTGGCCATCCGAACAGGTCGGGCAGGTTCCGCAAGAACGGATCAAGGTCACCAGAACCGCATCGCCCACTGCAACCCTGTCAACGCCCGCGCCAACAGACAGAACCGTACCCGCCGCCTCATGCCCGTACACGGCTGGTAAATGTCCGCCCCAAGCACCTGATGCGAACATGATATCAGAATGGCAAATGGCACAGGCCGCGACTTTCACATGCACTTGTCCTGCTATGGCAGGGGCCAAAGTGACGTCTTCGATCACCAGGGGTTTTCCGAATTCTCGGCAAACGGCAGCTTTCATGAACACTTTCCTTTTTGATTGCAGGGCTTTTGATTACAATGGACAGTTTCACTTGATAATCCACAAAAAAAGCGACACCAATCTGTCGTAAAATATAACCAGAAATAACCCAAATCCAACTAACCCCTTTACAATATCCCATCCTACGCTACACGCGGCGCAAACATGATCGTACAAACCGCAGGTAAATAAAGTGGCCCGTTTTACAACTATATCCGATTTCGCCCGTGCCTTTCGCAAAGAAGATGGCAACGGCCCCCAAATGAATATGTCCATTGGCCAAGGCCGTATCGAAATCCTATCGGGCCTGACCGTTGCCCTTGCCCTTGTGCCAGAAGCCATTGCTTTTGCCTTTGTTGCCAAGGTCGACCCATTGGTTGGCCTATATGCCGCCTTTATGGTTGGGCTGATCACAGCCATTTTCGGGGGCCGTCCGGGCATGATTTCCGGGGCCACAGGTGCGTTGGCTGTTGTGATGGTTGCATTGGTTGCCGATCACGGTGTGCAATATCTTTTTGCAACCGTGGTTCTGATGGGCATACTTCAGGTGCTGGCAGGTGTGTTTAAACTTGGGAAATTTATCCGTATGGTGCCGCACCCTGTGATGCTGGGTTTTGTCAACGGTCTGGCCATTGTAATTTTCCTGGCACAAATGGAACAGTTCAAGGTCAAGGATGCCGCAGGCGATCACGTCTGGATGTCAGGGGCTACCTTGTGGATCACGCTGGCACTGGTTGCCACGACAATGGGCATCATCTGGGCCACGCCCAAAATCACCAAACTGATCCCCGCACCTTTAGCCGCCATCGGTCTGGTGGCAGCGGCTGTTATCATGTTTGATATTCCCGTTCCGCGTGTGGGTGACCTTGCGTCTGTCAAAGGCGGCTTGCCACAGTTTGCCATCCCGTCGGTTCCTTTCACTCTGGAAACCCTGMTCATCATCGCGCCCTATTCGATTATTCTAGCCGCCATYGGYCTGATYGAAAGCTTGCTGACCCTGAACCTTGTGGGTGAGATCACCCGCCARCGKGGCGGYGCATCGAAAGAATGTATCGCCCAAGGCAGTGCYAACATTGTYACCGGCTTTTTTGGCGGCATGGGCGGYTGTGCMATGATCGGGCAATCCATGATCAACGTCAATTCRGGCGGYCGCACCCGCCTGTCGGGCATTGCCGCYGCCATCTTCCTGCTGATCTTCATCYTATACGCCAGCAAYATTATTGAACTGATCCCMYTGGCCGCCCTTGTGGGTGTCATGTTCATGGTGGTGATCGGCACGTTTGCSTGGCAATCCATCCGCCTGATGCGCCGCATCCCGWTKTCTGACGCGCTGGTGATCCTGCTGGTTACRGGYGTTACCGTGGCCGAAGACCTTGCCACTGCCGTGGTYGTGGGTGTGATCACATCCGCACTGGTTTACGCRTGGAATGCAGCSGCCCAAATTCAGGCCCGCCCRCACCCGTCMAAAACCGAAAAAGGYGCGTTGGTTTAYGAYATMGARGGSCCKYTGTTCTTTGGCTCTGCCACCCACTTTCAAGAAATGTTCAACCCCRGCGAAGACCCTGACACTGTCATTCTGGATTTCCAACGYTCSCGCGTTGTWGACCAGTCMGCCCTRCAAGCGATTGAGGCTGTGGCGGATAATTACGCCAAAGCCGGCAARACCCTGAAACTGCGCCACCTGTCAAAAGACTGCTACCGCYTGCTACGCGGTGCGGGGCAGTTGATGGTCGAAACCAATGACGACCCCAGCTACCGTCTGGCAGTTGATTACGACATTAAACTGGGTCGTCTTGGCGGGCATTAGACCCGTTTCCTATTGCAAGAACACATTGCGATAGGTGATCGCATTGCCCGCAGCATCCAGCTCTGCGTTGATCTCATCCAATGTAGCTTGCAGCCGCAAGCGTAACTCTTCCAGCATTTTGGACACATCGGCATCCGCACTGATCAAGATCGCTTCAGGCACGCGGATATGGGCCGTGCGCGGCCCTGCGGGTTGGGGCATAAAGCTGTTCAGCGTATCCTTGAATGTACCCTTGCAATGCACACTGCGAATGCGTTTCAGGCTTTCGCCGATATGTTCTTGGGTAATATGGGGCCCGGTGTAAAAATCAGGCTGAAAGCGCACCAGCAGGCGCAGATCCTGGGTCAGTGCCCTGACCGATTTCGCCGCTTCAGATTTACGATCAACGGTGCGCAACCAGCGTTCACCACGGCGAATCTTATCGGTTGTGGCTTTGCTGGGTTCAGGCTCGGCCCCCAGCGCATCCAGCTCTTTGCCCAGGATGGGTAACAGCTTGGCAATCAGCCGATCTTGACGTTCAAAGAAATGCGCATCTGTAGGTTTCACACCATAATGCGCTTCGCTTTTGGCAAGGATCGCCACACATATATCATAAAGCCTTTGGCCCAAATCATCGCTGCGTGATGTCTTGGGCAGTGCCAAAGAGCTTTCCACATAATCCATTTCCTTGTGCAACCCGCGTGAAACATCGCGGTTGTAGACCAGCTTCCAGATAATCGGTGCCAGCAAAACCTGCCGGTCTTTTTCGGCCCGTTTCGCCGCTTCAATCGCCATATCTATGGCGCCTGTATATAAGTGCCCGATCAAATCGCCATGCCAGCCAACCGCCCCTTCAGGGTGCAACAGCACGTTTTTACCTGCCAAGGCCCATTCCACAGAATAGGCTTTGCCAGCCGCCCCGCCTGCCCCCGGAATTTGCGCAATCAGGTTGTTACGCAGCCAAAACTTCTGCGCCCCTTTGCCCATGCCATTCACAATATCATGGGTCGCCCAACTGGCCGTGGTCGGCGCAAGGCGGCTCATGATCTCTTTATCCAGCATCCAGTCGGTGAAAAACTCCGGGTGGTTCGGCACCATGAAGCAGGCATTTTTATCGGAAACGGATCGTCTCAACCGTTCTGTATCTGCCTTCGGGAAGATAATTTTCGGGATATTCGTCAGCCCGCGAATACCCGGAATACTGCCTATAAAAGG
The DNA here is from genome assembly GCA_016764475.1 of Amylibacter sp. Taxonomy (GTDB): domain Bacteria; phylum Pseudomonadota; class Alphaproteobacteria; order Rhodobacterales; family Rhodobacteraceae; genus Amylibacter. Next base: position 31,337 of record JAESRV010000042.1, on the reverse strand, counting down.
GATTGAACGCAGCAAAGGGATACCGCCCAAAAACAGCCAGCGGTTAACCGGCGTCAGAATACGAAATTGTAAACGCGACGGTGTGGGCGGCACAAAAGTTATCAATCTGCTGGTTTTCTTCGGCTTTTCGACTTCCGTATTCATATTGTTTTGCCCCAGCGGTATCATGGTGAACGATTATAATCACGTTTTATGCGCCCATGAAAACATGTGTTGATTGTCACGGGTTTTCAACCTTCACGTAACGTCAATTAAGTATTGCACCAATCCCCTCTCTTTGCAGGCGTCCTAATTTATGTATTATATGGCTGAAGCTGTTCATAATTATGGGCAGGAAAAGGGGCTTTATGAGTATATTAACCATTGTTCTACTTGTTGGGCTTGTCCTGATTATAGGCTGTGTTGGCTATTTGTTAACCAAGAAACCATCCTTGAGTCGCAACTGGTCACCGGACCAAGAACTGATGCCCAGCATAGATTTTTTGGATAACGGTGCTCTGTACATCAAAAATATCCGCAACGCGCATTATCGCAGCGTTAAAGATTATGACATTCAACATCATGATAAAGCATTGCACCTGGAAGATGTGCAAACCGCATGGTTGGCTATTTCGCCGTTTGCAGGTATGGGGGCCGCGCACGCGTTTTTATCTTTTGGGTTGAAAGACGGCACATATATTGCGGTTTCAATAGAAGTGCGGCGCAAAAAAGGCCAAAGATTTACCCCCGTCAAAGCTTTCACCCGACAGTTTGAAATTATGTATGTTATTGCCACCGAAACCGATATTATCCGATTGCGTACCAACCATACAAAGCACACAGTGCGGCTGTTCCCGCTGCAAGCCGAAAAAAAGGTCATCCGGGATGTATTTATAGATGTGTTGAAACGGGCTGATAAGCTGGGTAAGGAACCTGAGTTTTACAATACGGTGTGGAACAACTGCACCACCAATATCATCCGGCATGCCAGACGGTTTTCGCAAAAACCCATTCCGTTCTGGAACCTAAGCTACCTGTTTCCTGAAAGCTTGGATAAGATCGCATATCGTTTGAACATTATCGACACCCACCTGCCCTATGAAGCCACACGCGATCATTTCGACATCAAGGAACTGGCGATGTCTGCAAACGAAGGCGATGACTTTTCCGCCGTGATCCGCAGTGAAATTCTGCTACGTCCCGTTGATTAGAATAATTTTTTTGCCCTATTAACCGCAAGTTCATATCCATAGCCCATCTTACCCCCGCGAGCATTGCGAAAGGTATTCATGGCACCGCGCAGATATACGGATGATCCTGTAAGCGATCTTTATTATTTTGAACAAAACAACTCGTCTAACGGGAAGTTCTTGCGCTATTGTCAGGGGCGTATTGATGCGATTGTAAGTCGTCAGGCCATGATGGCCACAGGGATCATATTCATTACCTTTCTGGTCAGCCCCGTTGTCGCCATGATGTGCACCATATCCGTGATCATAGGTGAGCTGGTGGATTGTATGTTTTTCTTGCATATAATACACAACTACAATGCCAATACCGTCCGAAAATCGCATATCACAATTTCCATAATAACCGGTGCATTTCAATCGCTTAGCATATCTGTATGCCTTGCAATCCCTTGGCTGGCAAGCGGTCCGGATATACGGTTTTTCTTACTTGTTTTCCTTGCGGGTGCTACACTGAATTCAGGTGTGGCATGGCGATATAACCAGACCGCCATATCCATACGTTTTATCATTTATCTGCTCACCGCTATGGCACTGTTCATACACGATATCTGGGTAGATGGTGCCCTGACAAAACCCCTGATCCAGGATTTACTGGGTGCGTCCGTCTTGATTTATATACTGATAATTTTCATAAGATTTATCCGCAACAACCAATCTTCACGGCAACGTTCTGACTATGCAATGCTTAAAGAACGGGTAAAATCAGCCAAAATCAATCTTGCCTTGCTAGAAAAAGAACGTGAAACCCGCCAGCTGGCAGAGGTGGCGCAAAATAGTAATGATGTAATTATTTTTCTGAAGCCAACAGGTAAAATATCATGGGTAAACAAAACCTTTACCGAATTGTTTGGATACCGTCCCCTTCAGGCCATGGGCAAAGATCCCGCCATGCTGCTTACAGGGCCAGACACCAACCGCAGAACCCTGGGAAAACTACGCCTTTCGATGCAAAAAGAACGCTTTATTCGTGTGGATATTCAAGTGCGCAAAAAGAACAACTGTATGTTCTGGATTGATACTGTTTTGACACCCTTGAAGGATGCAGAAGGTAAGATACACTCTTTTGTCAGTGTTTCGCGTGACATCACACATTCAAAAAAGCAAATGTCCGACCTAAAACAAGCCCGCGCAGATGCAGAGCATGCAGCCCATGCCAAATCCACGTTCCTCGCCACGATGAGCCATGAAATCCGCACCCCGATGAATGGTATTATCGGCATGTCTGATCTGTTGCGCCAAACCACGCTTAGTGCGGATCAAACCGAATATGTGGATACAATCGTAAGTTCGGGCGATGCGTTATTGCAGATCATCAATGATATTCTGGATTTTTCAAAACTGGATGCCGGCAAGTTACAAATCACCCCAGAGCCGATGGATTTGCACAAGAACCTACATAGTGTTGTATCCATTCTGGGGCCGAATGCCGTTGAAAAGAAGATTGATTTATCCCTTAAGTTTGCAAAAAATGTACCTGATACGGTTATGGGCGATGATGGGCGTATTCGCCAAATTGTGATCAACCTTATTGGCAATGCGATTAAATTCACCCCAAAAGGCGCGGTTACTGTATCTGTCACCTCAAAAAAGAAAGCCCAGCTGAATTGCATCGAAATAGCCATTCAAGACACCGGCATCGGCATACCTGCCGATAAGCTGGATCATATTTTTGAACGTTTCACCCAGGCCGAAGATGATACCACCCGAAAGTTTGGCGGCACCGGATTGGGTTTAAGCATATCGCATTTGCTTGCCAAACAAATGGGCGGCGATATCATTGTGACCTCAGAACCAAATAAAGGTTCGTGTTTTACCCTGAAGATGCCGCTTAAATCTGTTGATAAACAACACGTAAAAACAGTGGAAAAGCCATCTCCTCAATCCGGGTGCGACCTGCAAAACACCCATATTCTTGTGGCAGAAGACAACCGCACCAATCAGTTATTACTGCGCAAGATGTTGGCCAAGCATGTCGGCAAGCTTGAATTTGCGCAAAACGGCGAAGAGGTGGTGGATATGTTTATCAATACCCCACCCGATGTGGTGCTGATGGATGTGTCCATGCCAAAGAAAAACGGTATGGACGCGACCAAAGACATTCGCGTGTGGGAAGAAACCCAAAACCGAAATACCGTTCCCATTATCGCATTAACCGCGAATGCTTTCCCCGAAGATCGCATAAAATGCCTGAATTCTGGCATGACTGGTTTCTTGGAAAAGCCGATTAAAAAACAACAACTTCTTGATGAACTTGGGCAAATACTGCCAAAGTTTACTCCCGCCGTGAAAGCTGCGAATAAATCACTGCCCATGCGCCCGCCATAACCCCTTTGGTGAAAATCCCCGCTGTGCTGAAGACCAACGCAAAGATCAATCCAAATGACATGGCCCGCCACAAAGGCAGCGGGCCATGTCATTTAATGGGGGACAAGCCAGAGCTTGCTGATTAAGCCCGCATATTGGCCCCGTTTGCATCATAAAGAGGCCCAGCTTGAATTTCGGCATCATACATCTGCCCCAGAATTTCCACCTGTATCTTGGTGCCGGCAGCTGCATATTCCGCGCTGACATAGCCCATCGCCATGGATTTTTTCACGTGATGCGCATAGCCACCTGACGACACATACCCAACCGCCACACCATCAATCAGGATCGCTTCGTCGTTCGATACATCAATACCGTCCACATCAATCACTAAAGTTACCAACCTCTTGTCGGCCCCATTCGCCTTTTCAGCTTCAGCCGCTTCTTTACCGACAAAATCTTTCTTCCAGTTGATAAACACATCCATACCCGATTGGGCCGCTGTAAAATCGGGGCGGAAATCCAATGTCCACACGCCCCAGGCTTTTTCCAGGCGCATCGACATCAGCGCGCGCGCACCGTACCAGCGATAACCCAAGTCATCGCCCGCCTCTTCAATCGCTTGCGCAAGTTTGATCAGGTAATGCGGTTTGCAATAAATCTCATAGCCCAACTCACCTGAAAAACTGATGCGGTTCAAAATCACCGGTACACCACCCACATAAGTCTGGCGTAGATCGCGGAATTTAAAGGCATCGGCACTGACATCATCACGGGTGATACACGCCAGCAATTCACGGGATTTCGGCCCGGAAATCGCCACACCATGCCAGGCATCCGATACATTTTGATAGGTCACATCAACTGGTAAATCTTGCTCAAACCAACGGCGATGCGCCTCTTGCACGGCACCTGAACCGAACAGCATAAAGTGATCATCCGTCAGGCAAGCTACGGTTAAATCACCATAAAGCTTGCCCTTTGGTGTCAACATCGGCGTCAATGTCAGCCGGCCTGGTTTCGGCACGTAACCTGCCAGAATACGGTTCAGATATTCCCGCGCACCTGCCCCCTTAAACTCATGCTTGGCAAAATTTGCAATCTCAATGCCGCCCACAGCGTTGCGTACGGCTTCCACTTCACGGGCCACATATTCATGGCTGCGGTTACGCCCGAACGTCGGTTCTTCATGGGCATCATCCGGCCCATCCGCAAACCAAAGCGCATTTTCCAGACCAAAGCCCTGCCCCATGCGGGCACCTTTAGCGATCAAGCGGTCATAAAGCGCAGTGGTTTTTTGCAAACGGCCCTTGGGCAGGGTCTCATTCGGGAAGGTCATCACAAAACGGCGTTCATAGTTTTCGGTCGATTTGACCGTGCCCCAATCAGGGGTGGCCCAATCGCCAAAACGGGCAACATCCATCGCCCAAACATCGATCGACGGCTCACCATCCATCATCCATTCGGCCATCGTCAAACCAACACCGCCACCTTGGCAGAAACCTGCCATCACACCCACAGCACACCAGTAGTTTTTCACCCCCGGCACCGGCCCGATCATCGGGTTGCCGTCAGGGCCAAAGGTAAACGGGCCGTTGATAATGTCCTTGATCCCGACCGTGCCAATCGCGGGAATGCGTTCAAATGACATCTCCAGCCGTTCCGCGATACGGTCAAGATCATGCGGTAGCAATTCATGGCCGAAATCCCAAGGCGTGCCTTCCACTTTCCACGCCGTGCCGCGCGGTTCATACGTGCCCAGCAACATGCCGTTGCGTTCTTGGCGAAAATAAATGTTCGCCTCATAATCAATACCCGCAGGCAGGCGGGTGTCACGTTCGGCGATACCGGGGATTTCTTCGGTGATCAGATAGTGATGTTCCATCGGCTGCACAGGCAAGTTGATACCTTGCATATGGCCCACTTCACGCGCCCAAAGGCCACCGCAATTCACGATCATTTCAGCGTTGATCACGCCCTCTGGAGTGGTCACATCCCATGAACCGTCAGTGCGTTGGGTGGTGGCTGTGACAGGGGTATGGGTGAAATATTGCGCGCCGTGCACTTTGGCCGCTTTGGCAAAAGCATAGGTCGCGCCCGATGGATCAAGATCACCATCCTGATCATCCCAAAGGGCGGCATGGTAGTGCTTGGGGTCAATCAACGGGTGGCGTTCGGCCACTTCTTTGGGTGAAATAAATTCCTGGTTCAGCCCCATGTAACGCGCCTTGGAACGCTCACGTTTCAGGTAATCATACCATTCAGGGGTCGATGCCAAATAGAAGCCACCTGTGATATTCAGGCCAACGGAATGGCCAGAAAGTTCTTCAATTTCTTTATAAAGATCAATGGTGTAACTTTGCAAACGGCTGATGTTCGGGTCAGATGAAATCGTATGAATTTGCCCCGCCGCATGCCATGATGACCCGCTTGTCAGCTCATCGCGCTCCAGCAGAACCACATCTTTCCAGCCAAACTTTGCCAGATGGAACAGGATCGAACAACCGACAACGCCGCCGCCGATGACAACCACTTTTGTGTGACTTGGAAGTGTTTTCTTGTTCATGACTTTATCCTTATATCCATTAATACCATGCCTCTGGCAGGTCTTCTTTGCGTTTGGCCACGTAAGCTTGCAGTTTTTCTTTCACGCCCTCATCAATCGCGGGTGCCTCATACTCTTTCAGCATTTTCTTCATGCGTTCATTGGCCCGCACTTCGGCGTTTTTCGATCCGTTTTCTTCCCATTGTTCGCAGCTTTCACTGTCAGACAGAGGGGCTTCATAGAACGCGGTTTGGTAATTTCGCATGGTGTGGCCACAGCCCAGAAAATGCCCGCCCGGTTCAACTTCGCCGTAAGCATCACGTGCCATAGCTTCATCAGATGTATCCAATCCTTGCCCCAGAACTTTCTGGTAAGACCCCAGTCGATCCGCATCCAAAAGCAGCTTTTCATAACCAGTGCAAAGCCCGCCTTCCAGCCAGCCGCGTGCAAGATAAAGTTCGCCCCCGCCAGCATGGTGGAATGCATGCTGTCTACGCTTTCGGCCATCGCTTGTGCATCAGCGATTTTACTGGCGGTCAATGAGCCGCCACACCGCAGCGGTATACCAAGACGGCGGGCCAACTGACCGATGGCGTAGTTTGACATGACGGGTTCGGGCATACCAAAGGTCGGCGCACCTGATTTCAGGCTCATTGATGACAGGAAATTACCCAGAATAAACGGCGATCCCGGGCGCACCAACTGGCTAAAAGCCCCTACGATCATCGCTTCGGCCAAGGCCTGCGCGATAGAGGCCGCCGTGCTGACGGGGCCCATTGCACCTGACAGAATGAACGGCACCACAACAATGCCTTGGCCGTTTCCGTTATAAACCCGGATCGCTTCTGTAACCACTTTATCAACCAGCAAGGGTGAGTTGGTGTTGACGTTTCCCATGATCACGCAGTTGTTTTCAAACGTCTCACGCCCATGCAGAATGCGGGCCATATCGACACTGTCTTGCGCGCGGCTCATTTCGGTGATCGCGCCCAGATGCGGCTTATCGGAATAGACCATGTGGTTGTAAACCATATCCAGATGGCGGGTGCTGACAGGGATGTCACAAGGTTCAACAATCACCAAGCCGCCATGATGGATGCTGGGCAACATTGAGGTAAGTTTCACCAGATTTTCGTGATCTTCTATTGTACCGTAGCGGCGGCCCTTATCCAGGTCGCGCACAAACGGCGGGCCGTAGACGGCAGCGAAAACCTGATTGTTGCCGCCGATGCGTACAGATTTTTCAGGGTTACGGGCGATCTGTTCAAACTCGCGAGGGATGGTTTTACACAATGCACGTGCCATGCCTTTGGGCAAGCGCACCTTATCATCTGCACCCACATCTGCACCCGCTTTGCGCCAGATATCCAAGGCCACGGGATCATCCTTAAAGGCAATGCCTTTTTCCTGGATCAGCCAATCGGCCTGCTGTTCCAAACGCACCAACTGTTCTTCATCCAGAGGATCAAAAAACGGTAAAACCCGCTTGATATAAGCGGGTGTCGCTATCACTTTGCGTTGGCCACGTTCTGCACGGCGGCGGCGTGTTGGTATATGGGTGTCTGACATTGGGTAATCCTTTGACAGAAATATTAGGGGAAAATAAACCCGCTGTAACGCTGGTAATTTCTTTCGTTTTACATAAACTGAAGTTATGCAAAAACTGATACGATCCATAGAATCCCTAAACCATCTATCCGCCTTTGAGGCTTCTGCACGGCTATGTTCGTTCACACAGGCGGCCAAAGAGTTGGGCGTCAGCCAACCTGCGATCAGCCAGTCAGTGCGCAAACTGGAAGATGCAATAGGCACGAAACTGTTTCATAGACGGCACCGTATTATTACCCTGACAAATGCAGGAGAGATGCTGAAAAATGATGTTTCCCAAGGGCTAGGGCGTATTTTCACGACCATTGAATACCTGCGGAACCAACGTAGAGGCAAGCATGTAACCTTGTCGGTTTCCACCGCTTTTGCCAACTATTGGATGGTGCCGCGCTTGCAGGATTTTCACCAACAACACCCTGATATTGATCTGCGGATGCAGACTACGGACATGGATTTAGACTTGGCACAAGAAGGGATCAGCCTTGCGATATGGCGCGGTAACGGCACTTGGGCAGGCTATGGGTCTGCGCTGATTGCCAAAGAATCGCTTATGGCAGTTGCCAGCCCAGCGTGGTTGGGGAAACACGGGGCTATAAATGATATTGAAGCGTTGAAAACCGCACAGTTGATCAATCTGGAAGAACCTTATCGGGCACGCCCCACATGGGCGGATTTTTTCAGAATTACGGGGTGAAGTACCGTGATTTAGGCCATGGGTTACGGCTGAACGATTATGCGCTTGTGTTACACGCAGTGATGGCCGGCGAAGGCATTTCGCTGGGCTGGGAACATGTCACACGGCGGATGATTGACGCAGGGCTTTTGGCGCAAGTCGGGCCTTGGGCATGGGAAACCGGTGCAGGGTTTTATCTGGTTTGGTCGGATACAACCGATCTTTCAGACGACGCTAAAGCGGTACGCGACTGGATCATCAGATCAGCCGTGGGTGCGCCGCCCCACGCCCCATAAGCACAACAGTTCAACCGCTACATGTGCCCCCGCAATCGCGGTGACCCCTGCGGTGTCATAGGGGGGCGAAACCTCAACCACATCCATGCCTATCAGATTGATACCTGCTAAATCACGCAACATAATCGACGCTTGCGCCGATGTCAGACCACCCCATACGGGCGTGCCGGTGCCGGGCGCATAGGCAGGGTCAAGCGCGTCTATATCGAAGGTCAGGTAGGTGGCATTGTCACCGACAATCTGTTTGATCTGGCGCACGGTTTCAATCGGCCCTTGGGTATGCACCGTGCGCGCATCAATGATATTAACGCCAAGCGTGTCTTCGTTGGTGGTGCGAATACCGACCTGAACCGAACGCTCCGGCACCACAATGCCGTCTTTCACAGCCTTATAAAACATCGTGCCGTGGTCAATTCGATCATAGTCATCATCAACCCATGTATCGGAGTGTGCATCAAACTGGATCAGCGACAAGGGCCCGTATTTTTCCGCATGTGCTTTCAAAATAGGATAGGTAATATAGTGATCACCGCCCAGACTTAGACAAGCCGCACCCGTATCCAGAATACCCTTGATATGGGCCTGAAGCGTGGCGGGAAAATCAGATATTTTGGCATAATCATAAGCCACATCACCGTAGTCTGCGACGTTCATATCCATCATCGGGTCGATGTCCCAGCCATAAGGCGCATCAGGGGCTTGCAGGCAGGATGCTTCGCGAATGGCACGCGGGCCAAGCCGGGTTCCAGGGCGGTTGGTGACAGCACAATCAAACGGAATACCAGTGACCGCCACGTCCACACCGGTTAGGTCTTTGGTGTAAGTACGGCGCAAAAAGCTGGTGACCCCACCAAAAGTGGCTTCATGCGACTGGCCTTTAAAGCCTTTGCGGGTTACCGCAAGATCAATTTGCTTTGCTGCATCTTCCAGTGCCATTTGCGGCCCCCTATTTATCTATATCCATCCAGATCGTCACCGGCCCGTCATTGGTCAGCGTAACCTTCATATCGGCCCCAAACTGGCCTGTTTCAGTGGCAATGCCAAGGGCTTTGAAGTCTTTCACAAAAGCATCATACAACAGACGGCCCTGATCAGGGCTGGCAGACTGCGAAAAGCCCGGACGATTACCGCGAGAGGTATCCGCGCCAAGGGTAAACTGGCTGACAATCAGGGCAGAGCCGCCGACATCGACAAGGGATCGATTCATACGGCCCTGATCATCGCGAAAAATGCGCAGTTTAGCGATCTTTTGGGCAAGTTTTGCACCAATGGCTTCGGTATCCCCTTGCATGGCGCAAATCAGGATCAGCAGGCCTTTGTCTATTTTGCCGATAGCATCACTGCCAACAACGACTTGTGCCTGGGATACTCTTTGTATCAATGCTCGCATTTGTTTTACTCCTTAGTTTTGACTTTCCTGGAAACCAGCAGCGCAACCGTTCGATTTTTTGCACCGCTGCCTTTAGGTTCGGGGTTAACCGTGATCGGGCAGGGCAAAGCTTCTGACTTGGAAAATACCATTCAGCAGCTTACAGATGCAAGGGATACGAAAAAATTATTCAGGTTGATTGCGGGGTAGGCTGAAATGCAAACAGACAACGATTATGATTATCCCGACAGCTATTATGCTGAAACGCTAGGCAAAACGCCCATGCGCCCTGCCCTTATGCACCCGCTTGATGTGGATGTATGTGTCATCGGCGCAGGGTTGGCGGGGCTGACCACGGCGTTGGAATTACTACGCAAGGGCAAATCGGTTTGTGTGTTGGAAGCCAAGCGCGTGGCTTGGGGCGCATCCGGGCGCAATGGGGGGTTTGTGAATGTGGGCTTTGCTGGAAGCACAACAGACATGGTGAAGCGTCTGGGGCACAAGAATGCCGCTGAAGCTTTTCAACTATCCGTAGACGGGGTGGATTATGTGCGCCGCCAGATCAAAGATTTGAAAATGGGCGATGTGTTAGAAGGTGAGGGCGAGTTCAGAGTGTATCGTACGGATGATGCACAGGCAGCTTTGCGTGATTGTACGAATACAAAAGATATTTCAGGCGATGATCTGACCTATTATGACACAGGCCAAACCCGCGCGATTATGAATAGCGAACGTTATCATCATGCAGTATATGACCCGCGTGGATTTCACATAGACCCTTTGAAATACTGCCACGGATTGGCGGCTGAAATTGAACGTTTGGGCGGGCATATTTTTGAGGGCACCAAGGCCCGTGATCTAACCCGTTCAGGCACGGGCTGGAAAATTACTGCGCATGAAGCTGCGATTAGCGCACGCCATGTTGTGCTTTGCACCAGTGCTTACGATTTCAAACTTTACCCGCCCGTATCACGCGCCATGCAACCCGTTGCCACCTATGTGATGGTCACAGACCCTATGAAGGATTTGCTGGATCAGGTGATTAGCAGCAACGCTTGCATCGCCGACACCCGCCGTGCGGGAAATTACTACAGGCGCCTGCCAGATGGCCGCCTGCTTTGGGGCGGGCGCATTACCACGCGCCAAAGCGAACCGTTTCAACTGGCCCAGATTATGGGCCGCGATATGCTATCGGTTTACCCGCAACTTAGCACGGCTGAAACCAGCCATGCCTGGGCCGGGTTGATGGGGTATGCTTTGCATTCGATGCCACTGATTGGACAAGTTGAAAACGGATTATGGATGGCAACCGCTTTTGGCGGGCATGGATTAAACACAACGGCCATGGCGGGTTTCTTGATTGCAGGGGCAATTTCAGGGGATGATAATCGCTATAAGTTATTTGCACCCTACAAGCGAAATTGGGCCGGCGGGCCAGTTGGGCGGGCCGGTGTTCAGGCAAAATATTGGGCTATGCAAATACAGGACTGGTTTGATGAAAAAAACCAATGAAACGCACTTGACGCTTGCCCCCATCTCGCATAGTCACGCCTCACCTGTGGCGGGGTAGCTCAGGTGGTTAGAGCACGGGAATCATAATCCTGGTGTCGGGGGTTCAAGTCCCTCTCCCGCTACCAATACTCTCTAAATCAATGACTTAGCTTTAAAAGTATCAAGTGCGACACAAAGTGGGACACATGACTTATGAAGCTGTCATCCTATCTATGCCTTTCGAGACATGGAGTTTATTACTTTCGTTGGCCTATGCCAAAGATAGCTAATCAAAAAAGAACAACACTCAAGCTATCACTTAAAACACGTTGCCCAGATCAGGCTGGTGATCTCTCTCGATATCTTGCATTCTGTGGGAAAATGAATTGGAAAGATACAGGCTTGGCGCACTACAAACGAAATGACATTCGCAAGGTGGTTAAAGAATACTTTCAAACTCAACTTCATCAGTACATGAGTTGGTTGGAAACACGCGGACTTTCTCCGAACGCATTAGAAGATGCTCGCTGTGAAATACTTGACCACGAGAGTTGTATCGAAGCGGAATTAGATTCTGACCTTTATCTACCTATTAAACGATTTCTTAATAAATCAGGAATCTCAGAACAATCTTGGCAAGATAGCCAGCCCACGATGCAACGTGAGCTTCGCATGGGCCGCAGGGATATGCTCAAACGCGTTCTAGAAGCCGCTGAGAGTCTTGAGAGTTATTCGTATGAAAATTTACATCTTGTGCCCTCCTTGCCCAGCTCTGCGCCCTTGGGTCGCGCTATTGATGACTTTATTGAAGAACATTCGCGTCAATGGCCTGAAAAGACAACAAAGCAGATACGAGCTTATCTAAATATCTTGTTAGAACATTGTGGTTCAGAGTGCTTACTAGAGACAATCTCAAAACAAGATGCGAGTGACGTGAAGAAAATATTGCAAGCACTACCCGCAAGTCGCAACATCAAACCTGAATTGAAAGGTTTATCGTTGAATGATGTAATCAAAATCAAAGGACATAAGTTAATATCACCTAAAACTATCAATAGTCATATTGACACATTTAGACGGTTCTTTGACTGGGCGGAACGGCACGGTCATGCACCACATAAACTTTTTGAAGGCATGAAAGTACCCAAATCCAAGAGTAAAGAAACAGAACGCAAAGCTTTCACTAAAGAACAAACTCACTTGATACTCGCGGAATTAACAGAAAACCAATCTGGCTTAGTAAATAAGGAAAGTCATAAGTGGGCTTCACTGTTAGGGTTGTTCACAGGGGCAAGACTAAACGAAATATGTCAACTAGAAACTGCAGATATACAGTGTGATGATGACATATGGTTTATGAATATAACTGCCGAAGGTGATAACAACAAAAGAGTGAAATCCGATGCAAGCATACGCAGAGTTCCCCTCCACTCTAAGATTATTAAACTTGGCTTTTTAAGCTATGTTGAGAAATGTCAAAATCAACAGCGTCTATTTCATGACTATAGCTATCGAGTTGGTACTGGTTATGGTCGCAATCTAGGTCGTTGGTACAATGAGGTATTTCTCCCAGAGCTGGGCATTAAAGAACAGGGGCTGGTGTTCCATAGCTTACGCCACACGATGGTAACACGGCTTGCTCAGGCAAATGTTTCTGAGCCAGTCTACCAAGAGATAGTTGGGCATGAACGACAAGGTGTGACCCAACAGGTGTATAACAAAAGTGGCCATACGTTAGCACAGAAACAAGCGGCGATTGAAAGATTTGGGGCTTAAGACATTGAGTAATTTAAGAAATGACGGGCTGACTTATGAAGTTCTCCCCCAGCAAGCCGACAGCACTTTCGTTGCCAGCTTAAAATACAATGGCTTTGAGGTTGGGAGCATTACAAGTGATGACTTAAGTGGGTTAAAATCTCAATTTCAAACCATGTCGTCACTAATGGAAGCGGGCGGTATGCTTCGCCACAGCATAATTATGCTTGGTTATCACAATGACGATTTAAGCGGTGATGTGTTATTCGCGGACGGGGAGTTACTTGGTTTTTGGCGTATGGACGACGAAGAATGGTGCCATTTTATTTTGGATGGAACCACCGAAATTAAGTGCAGTGCTCCATCCCCTTGGATGTTGCATGATGCGATTGCTAAACAATTACAACATAAGACTGAGTAAAGAGCAGCATGGCAATCACTTCAAACGCTGAACACTTTTTGAATGCATTTTTTGTTTTGCGTGAGCACGATAGGTTAGTGCATGAAACGCAGAGGCAATACGTAGCCTAACAAAGCAGCAATAGAACTATTTAATATCCGCAAGGGCATACAAAATGCCCTTTGAATGCTTAATGCCACAACAAGCCTTCATCCATGCAACGAACTCAACAACATCTAGACGCCGCTCGTGGGTCTCAACCTTAGCCACATAGGATTGTGTTTTACCAAGGCGTTCGGCAAGGCCCGTTTGCGTCAAACTCGCATCAAGACGAGCTTTCTTGAGTTGTTCACACAAAAATATGTGCTGTTTTGTACGAAGCGTCTTGGTCAAAGTGATTGCCTGTTGATCTAAGTCAAGCAATCGAATAATCCCATAATAGGATTATACCATTTTAGGATAATGCATTATGCAAATAGACATGCTATTATTAAAAATAGCACTCAAATTATGAGTAATCTGTGGGAACAGGCTGTCATCACAGCCGATACACCTGCCGTTCCTCTTGGGGCAGCGATTGCCGATTTCATGGCTGAACATACAGGCTGTCGCAATTGAAAGAAGCTATTGAAATGTTTGAGGTATGAATAATGCAATTTAAAGCGAAAAACTGGGGTATGGGTTTTGCCGCGCTTAGCTGTTTAGCAATTATTACCAGCAATATGATTGACGAGGGAGGTGTCTACGCTGTTATTCAAGACGAAGTGCCACCACTCAGAACGCAGTGGTTTGGAGAAATGGAAAATCCCATACTACGGGTCATTGCCTTCGTACCAACAATGGTTGCTGTCAGCATCGGTGAACGCTCAGGAGGCGAGAACACCTTTGAAGATAAGTGGGAAACACTAACTGCTGGGGTGCCCTCACGCTTCCACGGTGAAATACTAGGACAGCCCAACGTAGATGCCGCTGAAAGGGCTTCAAGGCGGATATGGCGGACATTTACAACTGAAGAGCTGAAAATGCACTTCAAGGCTGCGTTTCGAATATGGTTTGAAGGCAGGATAGCTTGCCTCACGCCCAAACAACAGATTGCATTGGTCGATGAGTTATCTCCTGCATTATCAAGTCGGATCAGCCAGAAGAATATAGACTTCACCTATCTCGCAAATCTCGAACAGCAAGGAAAACTAACGGTTGGCGACAGAGAAGCCTACCTAACGGATGCTTGGAGGGTGGGAGCGGGATATGTGTCGATACTGAACGGGTTATACAGTGATTTAAGCCCCGCCAAGGACAAGCTACCGCAAGGCAGTTTGGTGCAGCATTGCGGCTTCAATGGCTATAATACTGGTGCCCTATTATTTTGCAGCGGATACGTTGCTGTTAATCTGTTCGGAGAGGGGTTGTTGTTGTCGCCCAACTATGACTGGTCAAGCTTCGAGCGGGGTGTTTACAGTACACATAAACAGAATGGCAACCTAGTTGATCTCATATTGAACATGAAAGAGCAGCGTTTCCGTGACGCTGCCGCACTGCAAGAGGCGGAACTGTACGTTGCTAATCTCCCTGCATCCCTATTGCCAAATATCGTCGAGGTCTCGCTTGCTTTGCAAGCTCAATATAAATGGCTACGGTGCCAGACCGACTAACAAGCAATACAATGAAACTTTACCGCGCAGGTATCAATGTCCACATGCAATCCAAAAAATAATGATAGAAATTTGAGAGAGAGTATCCACACCCTTCGCGCGTTTCCTTTCCCCATAGCCCGCCTCTTCTATCCATTTTAAGCCGCGTACAAGCCGCCTATCCTCATTTGCCCACCTGCCTGGGCCTTGATCGGTGATGATCGTGGGCAGTGAGCCTATGATCCTGATACACACGCTCTTAGCTGGGCTATCTATCTCTTTTGCATGTACACGAATACACACGGCACGTGGCCCACACGGATCACGGGATCACCATAGGCCGCTTGTGGCCCCCTATAGAATAAACAGATCGCAAGCCCAAATAAGGCAGTTGCTGTATCTGTCTCAAAAAAGAGTATATCTCTATGATATATGCGATATAATGATGTAATCATGTATTAAAGTATTATATGCCCAATATATATAAAGAGTATTATATAAGTATTCATATAAGTATTCATATAAGTATTATAAACAAATAGATGCTCTTAAGTATCTTAAGTAATCATATAAGTAATATACATTCAGTATCTATTCTATTTCATCCTATAATATAAACTATCTTATGAACTATCTAAGTAAATATATGCCCAATAGTATCAATAACGGCTGTACACTAATAATAAATACAGTGATAACACCTATATAAATAAGGGATATAAGAGTAGTATATTAACTTTATTTAATTTAATTGCAAATAAGCTTACTAATGATTAAAGCAAATCACCTGTAAACAGTAAAAAACATGGTCGCTGCGCTCCACCATATATACATATAAGCCAACTATTGGCTAAACATGGTATCTGTTCGTTTTTTAAAAGGAATACAAAACAATTGGTTAACCGTAACATACAATACAAACACTTGGTAGAAGTATACACTAAGTAAATCTACTTCGGATGCATACCTTTCAAGTAAGCTAATTAAGATGCACATACATTGCTAACAACAGACAACACTAGCTATCACCCTTTGACAACAACACATTTTTAGGTTTATTGTGCGACACGAAGTGAGACACATAATCAAACCTCACACTTGATAACTCAAGCAGATCAATAGCTTAGAGATATGGTAGCGCGTCCCTCTCCCGCTACCAATTCCTTATATAACATATTATTTTATAATACATTTATTATAATGGTAATATTTGTCCCATCATTATTGGACACAAAGAGATGAGCAATTTAATTTGCGCTTGAAGTTAGCCTTGTATCTGTTGCAAACGGCACATTCCCGCCGTTTAGTAAGGCTTCGGTTGCTGCAGTGCAGCTTTCCGATTGCGGACATTAGTTCGGCGTGTGGCATTTGGATGATGAGTTGCCTGCTATGGAGACAGAGCCAGACATTCACGTTAGCCATACGTAGCGTATTCAATCTGACGAATAGAGCTAAGAGATTTATCTATTTTCAAGGAAATGGTAAGCCTCAATAATAGTCGTGGTCAGCCCATCAAAAAAACCCGGTACACTGACATCTACAAGGCCTGTAGGTGCGTGCGCTTCATCTGCGATGATGTCTTCGGTTGGTCTCACAACAAAAAGAGTGCTTGGGGCATTGAGCAGCTCCCGATAACTCGCGCCTTTTCCATGCTTCAGCACGTTGATGGCAAGATAATATTGGTAGACCCTATCGGCAAGGTCAGTTTGCTCAGCCTCCAACAGCAATGATTTCAATTTGCGTGAAAACGGGCCCCGTTTAAAGTGGTGCTGCATCCGCGCTTCGAAAAGTGAGAAGGTATCGACTGCGGCCAATTCAAGCGAAACAGTCACAGCGCGAAGTTCTTCAACTTGAGCATCGGACCCGCTTTGCCCGCCTATAAGTTTCAAAATTTCTGAAATACGATCTTCGTATGTCTTTGCATTGGCCTGCGCCGCCGCAACCAGTTCAAGTAAGCTCTGTGAAGCTCCCATCATTCATTCTCCTTAAGGTACCACTTCCCTTACGCTATACGGCTAGAAATGATAGGCGCGGGATGGGTTAATTTTGTTCGGGAAATTCGAATTTTGGAGCCAGGTCGCGGTTTTGGGCAGTTTGATTGTGTTGCCAGTGCCCACATTGGGCTGGGGCCGGGCATTGGTCAACTACGCAGCATTCTACATTCTGGGCTCTTATGCGTATTGTGAATTGGTCGACGATCAACGATCCGTATTTTTCCATTTGATCGGGGTAACGTAAACCATGCTATCATCAACACTGACCATCACATCGCCGTCCTGGATATTAACCTGCAACTTCATCGAGCGACTTGCCAGTTTGCCCAGTTCGCGAGTGTCCGTCTCTGAAAAATTGATAACTTGAAGGTTATCAAACTGGATGGTGCTGTTTTTGATCTTCTCCCACCACATCTCAGCCGTCCTGCCACCGTAACAATAGACAATCACTTCGTTGGCTTTGCCACAGGATTGACGAACAACTTTCTCACTCGGAAGCCCCAACGCCACCCACAACTCAAGCTCGCCACTCAGGCTTTTTTGCCAAATGTCTGGCTCGTCATCCGCAGAAAGGCCTTTGGTAAGTTCCAATTGTTCATGGGCATTCAGTGCAAAAGCGAGAATACGCACCATCAGCCGTTCATCCGTCTCCGAAGGATGTTTGGCAACGGTCAGTTTATGGGTCTCATAATAATGACGGTCCATATCGGAAACGGAAAGTTCAACTTTATAAATGGTGGATTTTTGCGCCATGATTTTTCCCAGAATAGCGAAGATAGGGATGCCTAATACGTCTGGTGACTTTGTGAAAGCAGATAAAAAGGCCTTTGAATAAAAGGGGGCCAAATAGGTATTGCCATTTTGTTTGACTTATAGAGCCGGGGTAGTTGACCCGTATGAAAATAATACCCTTATTGCCGCGCCTGAAGGGAGGGGGGGGCCTCACCGCTCACTTTCAGGCGAGAGGTTTACCAAAACCGAGCTATGGCGGCGAACGCTTCGATTGGATGCCGACAAGCACTTAAGACCGCCTGTGGTGCATTGACTGCGAAACCACCACCCTTTCCATCTAGTTTAGCATTCACGGCCCATAACGGCCATCCAGCACCTCATTCGTCGCTGCAGTGCAGATTTCCGAAAACCGCCGTTCGTTCACTCGCTATATCGTTTACTTTTTATTCAATATCTCCTCGGATATTATGCCGAAAAAGTTCTACGTGTGAACGCCCCTAATTTCAGGGTAAGATTACCCGCTAAGGTATGCGTTGTGCTTTACTTGTGGTATGAATGGGATAACGCGGGTAAGCTGAAAAAACGCTACCGCAGATTGAGGTTATACGTTATGGGTGCACCGTTTATCAGGACTACAAAGGGCCAAATATCTGACATTTCTGCCGGTATTGTTGACGCGATTGGAACCCCGTCATTTTTTGCAAAAATTGCAGACATGGTAGAAGGATATATCTCTTTTGAGGGGCTGTTTGTGTTTTTGTACAGTGAAGCTAGTGCGCCTTCATCGCTTGGCTGCTTCAAGGGTGCGCAAAACTTTCGCAAGGGTATGGAAAACTATTTGCGCTACACGTATGTAATAAACCCGGTTTATCGTTCATATCTGGACGGCGTGGCTTCTGATGCATATCTGATCTCTGAACTTTTATCACCTTTGTATACCGACCAGATTGCAGCAAGTGATTTGGATATTCGTGTCGAGGATAACGAGACAATTGGTTATCGCACTCCAGGCTGGCCAAAAAACATGACAGAGGTTCTGGCCCTTATACGGCTTCCTGACAATAAGATGATCGAATTCAGTTTTTCAACACCGCGTGCGGGGGATCAAACCGGGCAATGTCATGCGCGCTTGAAAGAGATTTATCCGGTGCTGTCCAGTGCTGTCTTGAAACATTATGAATTTGCAGCCGAAGATTTTGACACATCAACGGCCAACCCAAGTCAGGAACACTGGTTCCAATCCTTCGGTGAAGGCGTGCTGACAAAGCGTGAACGCAGTGTTGCCAGGATGATCCTGACAGGGCATTCAAGCAATTCCATTGTATTGAATCTGGATATTTCATTACCAACGGTCAAAACGCATCGTAGAAATATATATGCGAAATTGCAAATATCATCACAAGCTGAACTGTTTAGTCTCTTTGTGCAGAAATTGATAGAAAACACCTAAAATAAACTCTCATCCCTTAGGATGATATGACTTGATCCCGAAAAGAAGAATACTCAACGCATCTGCTACAGACCCCTGACTGTTTGGGGGCTACAAATAAAGGTGCCTAAATTGCTCTTCCCCGTCAATGAAATTCGCTCACTATTTCCAGCCCTCAATCAATCTGACAATGGTCAGGCGCGGGCCTATCTTGATAACCCTGCCGGCACACAAGTGCCTGCCTCTGTGGCAAAGGCGGTTTCCGATTATATGCTGACGAATGCCAGCAACATGGGTGGGCATTTCACCACAAGCCGGAACACCGATGCGCTGGTGCTGAAGGCGCATGAAGATGCCGCTTTGTTTTTGGGCGCTAAATCTGCCGCTGAAGTCATCATCGGGCAAAGCATGACATCCCTGACCTTTCATCTGTCGCGCAGCATTTGCCGTGATTTTCAACCGGGCGACGAAATCGTGATTTCAAAGGTCGAGCACGAAGGCAATGTCGGGCCGTGGCTGGAAATTGCCAAGGATAAAGGCCTGAACATTCGCTGGGTCGAGTTCGACCGAGATAGTTGGCTGATTGAGCCTGATGCTTTGGCGGCTGTCTTGACCGATAAAACCCGCCTTGTGTGCTTGAATTTTGCCAGCAACATGACGGGATCTATCAATGATATTCCCGAACTGACCCGCATTGCGCAAGGTGCAGGCGCATTGGTTTTTGTCGATGCGGTACAACTGGCGCCGCACCATCTGGTTGATGTGCAGGCTCTTGGCTGTGATTTTCTGGCATGTTCGTCTTACAAGTTTTTCGGCCCGCATCTGGGCCTGCTTTGGGGTAAGGAAGAAATCCTTGCCGACTTGCACCCCTATAAAGGCCGCTGTGTTTCGGATGCTTTGCCGGATCGTTTTGAAACAGGAACACCGCAGTTTGAACTTTTGGCGGGCCTGTCGGCAACTGTGGGTTATTTTGAAAATCTGGGCCGCCGTGGATCATCTGCTGCAAACCGCCGGGATCTGATTGCAACAGCTTATAAGCTATCACGTGACTATGAAGAACCGCTGACCAACACGTTAATCGACGGGTTAAGTCAAATCCGTGGTATATCAATATTCGGGATCACCAATCCGAACCGCGTGCATCAACGGGTACCGACAGTTTCAATCCGCCATGAAACCACTGCACCATCCGATATTGCCAAATCATTGGCCGATGCGGGCATTTATGTCTGGCACGGCCACAATTACGCATATGAACCAACCCGCTTTTTGAACATCCCCGAAGATGAGGGCGTCGTACGCATCGGGTTGGCGCATTACAATACCGAAGCCGAGGTCGCCCGTGTGGTGCAGGCCATCGAAATAGCGACGGCAAACAATAACTAAGAAGACAACAAAAAAAGAAACCAACCAAGGAGGATACTATGAAGTTTTTATCATTAAAATCACTGGCCGTGGGGGCCGTTGCATTGCTTGCAGCGGGATCCGCTCCTGCTGAAACACTGCGCGTGGGCATGGAATGTACTTACGCCCCGTTCAACTACCGCACTGCCGACGGTGAGCTGGCGGGTTACGATGTTGATGTGGCCAAAGGGGTTGCTGAAATTATCGGGGCCGATCTGGAATTTGTCTGCCAACAATGGGATGGCATGATCCCGGCACTTCTGGCCAATAAGTTCGATCTGATCGTGGCTTCTATGTCGATCACAGATGCCCGTAAGGAAAAAATCGACTTTTCCGGCCCGTACCGCGATTCTGTTGGCCGTCTTATCGGCAAAGCGGACGCTGATCTGAACCTGTTTGATGACAACGGTGCGCCGATTGCCGAAAACTTCAACGGCCTGCGGGTTGGTCTGGAACGTGCCTCCACTTATGAAAACTGGTTCAATGCCAAGCTTCCGGGTGCAGAGATTGTTCTATATGACGGGTCAGAACCACTATATCTTGACCTGCAAAATGGCCGTGTCGATATGATCATGACCAACCCGATGAAAGCACAACTGCGGTTCTTAAGCAAAGAAGAAGGCAATAAATTCGGCTTTGTCAGCCCTGCGATCAGCGAAGTTGAATATTTCGGCATCGGTGTTGGTATTGGTCTGCGCCAAGGCCAAGACGAATTACGCGAACGCCTAAGTGCTGCAATCCGCGAATTGATCAACAACGGGTCGTTGAAAGAATATGCCTTGAAGATTTTCCCTTTCCAAATTCATAATGATGCATGGGGAAAAAGCTAATAGCTGATTAATCTTATGTGGCGGCGCAGTTGATTTGCGCCGCCACGCATTCAAGGACATTGGGGGAATAATGGACGCAGTAACAGGATGGTGGGATGATTATTTCTGGGGGTCGATGATCGTCCTTCAGGTATTTTTCTTCTCGCTTTTATTGATGGTGCTCTTCGGTCTGATCGGGGCCGGGGCCAAGCTTTCAGATAGTCGCGTGGCACAAAAAATCGCCAGTGCTTATACGGTTATCTTTCGTGGCACCCCTGAAATTCTGGTAATTCTACTGCTTTACTTCGGTTCAGCCATCGCCCTGACCGCCATCGTTCAGGTCTTCAACCCGGATGTGAAATTCGTTGACGTTCCACCAATGTGGGCAGGCACCATTGCCATCGCGCTAATCGTTGGCTCTTATGCCACCGAAACCTTTCGCGGCGCATTTTTAGGGGTCAGGCCCGGTAGTATTGAAGCGGCCCGCGCCCTTGGCATGTCGAACCTGCAAACATTCATCTATATCCGCATTCCCGAAATGTGGCGGCTTGCATTGCCTGCTTTTGGCAATCACATGCTATCGCTGATCAAAGACACCGCCCTGATCTCTATCATCGGGCTGAATGAGACCTTTTTCGTGGCCAAACAAGCCATCGGTACCACGGGGGAACCGTTTACCATGTATATCGTGGTCGGCTGTATTTACCTTGGGTTTTCTACCATCATCACCTTAAGCGTGATGGGCATGGAAAAATTCGGTGCCCGCACAGGCGAGGGCGCACGATGAATTTTGATCTTTCCTTGGTTACCGAAAGCATTCCCAAAATGCTGGCAGGTATCGGGATCACCTTCCAGTTGATGGCCTTGTCTGCGGTATTGGGCCTGATACTTGCGGTGATCCTGCTGTTGATGCGGATCAGCGGCAAATGGTATTTATCTTGGCCTGCACAGGTGCATATCTACATCTTTCGCGGCACGCCGATATTGGTGCAAATCTTCATCATTTATTACGGATTGCCACAGTTTGAATTTATCCGCGACAGTGTTTTCTGGCCGATCCTGCGCGAACCCTTTGGCTGTGCTATTTTGGCCCTGACCCTGAACACAGGCGCATATGTATCCGAAATTCTGCGCGGCGGTGTCTTGGGGGTAGATCACGGTATATTGGAAGCAGGCTCAGCATTGGGCCTGTCGGCACGGCAGAAATTCATCTACCTGACCACCCCGATAGCCGCCCGTCTTGCCCTGCCTGCCTATAGCAATGATTTCATCAGCTTGATGAAAGCCACATCACTGGCCAGCACCATAACCTTGATGGATATGACAGGTATTGCACGCACAATCGTAGCCCAAACCTTTGCGCCTTATGAGGTCTTTATCTCGCTGGCCATTATCTACATGATCCTGACATGGATCATCCAAAAAACATTCGGGCGGATTGAAAAATATCTAAGCCGCTATGTAAATCCATGAGGTCTGACATGACAAATTCACCATCTGACGCTTTGATCCAAATGATAAATGTGGACAAGTTCTTTGGTTCTTTCCAAGCCTTAACCAAGATTAATCTGGAAGTGAAACGCGGCGAAAAGATCGTCATTTGCGGGCCTTCAGGGTCAGGCAAATCAACCTTGATCCGTTGCATTAACCGGCTGGAAGAACACAATGCGGGCCGGATTATTATCGACGGCAAAGAGCTGACTGATCAGGTCAAGGATATTGATGCGGTACGCCGTGAGGTTGGCATGGTGTTTCAAAGCTTCAACCTGTTTCCGCATATGACCATTGTCAAAAACCTGATGCTGGCCCAACAACTGGTGCGTAAAATCCCAAAGGCCGAAGCCCATAAAACTGCCATGCATTTTCTGGAACGGGTGAAAATTCCTGATCAGGCAGATAAATACCCTGTGCAACTATCGGGTGGCCAACAGCAACGTGTGGCCATCGCGCGGGCTTTGTGTATGAAGCCAGAGATTATCTTGTTTGACGAACCCACATCCGCCCTTGACCCCGAAATGATTAATGAGGTGTTAGAAGTGATGACTGATCTGGCCCGTGAAGGTATGACCATGATCTGCGTCACCCATGAAATGGGTTTTGCCCGTTCTGTGGCTGATCGCGTGATATTCATGGATGTGGGCCAAATCGTTGAAGAAGCCGATCCCGAAGAGTTTTTCAACAACCCGAAAAGTGAACGCACAAAAGCGTTCCTTAGCCAAATATTGACCCACTAAGGATACGATTATGACACCCAAATACCCGCCGCATCAGGCATTTCTGACCTTTGCAGAAAAGCTTGCGGATACCAGCCGCCAAATGCTTTTGCACGCAGCAGTCCAGATACCCGAAGTGCAACTGAAAGCGGATGCATCTTTTGTGACCAGCACCGATAAAGCGGTTGAAGCGAAAATGCGTGAAATGATTGCAGATGCTTTTCCCGATCACGGTATTCTGGGCGAAGAGTTTGAAAGCACCAATGTGAATGCCGAATTTGTCTGGGTGCTTGACCCGATTGACGGCACCGCACCCTTTATTGCGGGCATTCCGGTTTACGGCACTTTGATCGGTCTTGCGTGGAACGGCAAACCGTTCATCGGTGTGATGGATCACCCTGCAACAGCGGACCGCTGGACAGGTGTGGCGCATCTATTTGCCAAACGGAACGGACAGCCGGTAAAAGTTAAATCCTGCGCCAGGCTTGATCAGGCCTTTGTGACATGCAGTAACCCCGATTTCATGACAGAAAGCGAACTTTCCCGTTTTACAATACTGCGTAAACAAGTGCCTTATGTGCAATATGGTGGCTCTTGTTTTGCCTATGGCATTCTGGCCTCTGGCCGCACGGATCTGGCGGTTGACAGCGGGTTGGAACCGTTTGATGTCTTTGCCAGTGCTGCCGTTATCCAAGGGGCAGGCGGTTATATGACTGACTGGAATGGTGCCGATATTACCCTTGATTGGGTAGGTAAAATTATTGCGGCAGGGGATCATAATTGCTTGCAAGAAACTATAAATATATTGTCAAAATAAGGTTGGTAATAGTTACATTTACTTTTTGGGCCTGTCCCGCTTTAGGTAGACCCCAACCCGAAGTCACGTCTTCGATTATAAACCATTGTACAGAGTATCCATGATTTTGCTCCATTTGGACTAATGCGAAGGTATAGCCCCTCACCATCACTGTGCATTCCTGACTTTTTCAAGCTTTGTACCTTGCGAGTTGTAAGTTTAGGCATTCAAAGCTGTCCCATCATTAAACATAGTACCGTGTGAGATTGAATGCACGCATATAAGAGAAAAAATTGTGGTAAACATCTGTTTATACGTGTTTAGTAGTAATAATTGAGAGTGTATCATATTAAGGTCAGCCTCTCCCGCTACCAATTTTCCACGTCATTTATTCAAGTGCCTGTTGCGGCGTTTTGTGCCTGCCGTTCAATTGGCGCACTTTTGTAGACTTCGTTCAAGATGATCTCAACCAGTTCGAACTGCGATTGCCCGTTGACATCTTCGAAATAGATATGGCTGGGCCATGGGGCACTGACATGGTTGTCTTCTGGCAGGTCGATGGTTTCGCAGACACGCTTGATCGCGGCCACAAAGGAACGGGCTTCTGCGGTAATCTCTAGCTTTTTAGCATCCAGATCCTCTATGCTGTTCATGTCGATATGGGGCGAACCAATGCCCGATGTCAGGGGCAGGTTCCGCTGGATTGCCTGTTCTTCGTAGAACGAAATATCCAGTTTATCGGCTTCAAGACGCATGATGAAGACCGGGTTGACGCTGACTTTTGCATCCGTCAATTCCAGCAGCTTTTCACGGCCGGAACCTGCCGTTTCGGTACTTTCCACAACTTTTGCAGCTCTGCGGCGCGAACTGCGCACCTTCTTCTTTGCCTCGGCCACAAAATCCCCACGGTAATTGTTGTCAAACACACGCGCACCATAAGGCTTGTCACGCAGCATGTGCCGGATTGAACGGATCGACATATTCTTGCAATTATCCGGCCCGATAAAAAACGGAGACCCTGATGCATCCGACAATTCAACCCACCCGTTGGGAAAGGTTTCGAAATGATGATCCATCCACGGCCCAAGCACGGTGTCGCCAAGATGATCCAGCAGCGCGTTCACATTATCCGGCGCGTTTACCACATCCGCCAACAGCGGTTCTTGCCCATAAATATCTGCGGCAAGGCTGTAAGGTGCCGATATATTCAGCAAGGGTGGCATGCCTGTCAGTTCTTCAACCACACGCAGGATGTCGTCAATAACCTTGGGGATGCCAGTGGTGAAATCCGGTGTTTCAAGCAAATGCCAGTTGTCTCGATTGATCAGCGTGGTATCGGGATCAGCCCCCGGCGGAAACTTGTCCGGGTACATCATTTTTTGCCCCAACGGTTCGCAGGTAAAGGCGTATAATGCCCAAGTGTTATAATATTTATTCACCCCCAGCAGGCGGCTTACCGCCAGATTAGCGCGGACATAGCGATAGGGGTTGGTGTTATAATAGTCCCACGCCTCAACGCCATAAAGGTCATGCAGCACGGCCAGTGCCAGCATATGCACAGATGCGGTTGAATTAACCTTGTTGGGCAGGGCCAGCACGGCAAAATTTTCATCAAACGCCCCGTCGATGGCCGCGTCAAAGATGTTTGCCATCTGTTGTTTTGCATCTTTGTCACCCGCCTGCCAGCGTGTCAGCAGGTGCAGCCCCGCAGGAAAAGCATAGTCTTCGATTTTGATCATGGCCCAGCAGCTTTCTTATTTGCGCAAAACCCTAGCGCGCCTAAACATATTGTTGCAAATCAGGCTATTCAAAATTGGATGTATAGAATATACCCACTATTAGAAAAACTATAAGCCCATTTGGAGTTTGTCATGGCAAAACCACCTGGAGGGGCGTTGCTTCACGGGATCAGCATCGCACGCGGTACGACCGTTCCGATCTATCGGCAGCTGGATGCTTCATTGCGCCGCTTGATATTAGAGGGCACGTTGGCCGCAGGCCAGAAACTGCCCGCGACCCGTGAACTGGCAGAAGATCTTGGTGTGTCGCGCATCACTGTGAAATCGGTTTTTGAGCAGTTGGTTGCCGAAGGTTATGCCGTGGCCAAAACGGGGGCAGGCACTTTCGTTTCCGATGGTCTGGATATTGAGGCCTCGCCGAAAATCAGGCGGCTGCGCAATAAAGCCAAACCACCCGGTATAGAAATTTCAGAGCGTGCCAAAGCGATCATGTCGTCCAAGGCCAGCGTGCGCCACGGTAAAACTGATCCGTTTCGCCCCGGTGTGCCCGCGCTGGATTTATTTCCGGTCAAGCTATGGCACAAATACCTGCTGGATGCCGCAACATCTGCCGATCGCCGCACCCTAAGCTATGGTGACCTTAATGGCAGTGATGCGCTGCGGGCCTCGATTGTCAGGCACCTGAACGATGCGCGCGGTATGCGGGTTGATCCAGATCAGATCGTTATAACCTCAGGCGCACAACAGGCCTTTGTGTTGATCGCGTTTGTGTTGCTGAACAAAGCCGATACGGTCTGGTATGAAAACCCGGGCCATATCGCGGGGCGCGATGTGATGCAGATCATGGGGGCCAATGTCGCACCTGTTCCGATTGATAGCGAAGGGATGGATCTGGGTTTTGCTATTGAAAATCACCCCAAACCTACGCTGATCTTCACCACGCCATCGCACCAGCAACCGTTGGGCACCACCATGAGCCTTGTGCGGCGGTTGGCACTGCTTAATTACGCGCAGGAAAGCGGGGCCTGGATCATCGAAGATGATTACGACAGTGAGTTTCGCTATCGCGGGCGGCCTTTGCCTGCCCTAAGTGCGCTGGATATTGAACGGCGGGTATTTTATGTCGGCACGTTTTCAAAATCCATGTTTGCCGCCATGCGAATAGGCTATGTCGTAGTGCCGCCAGAATTGGTTAAAACCTTTGCCACCGCGCGGAACCTTCTTGGTCAAAGCTCTTCTGCAGTGGTGGAAACGGCCCTGTCACGGTTCATGGATGATGGTAGGTTTGTTGAACATATCCGCAAAATGCGCCGTGTTTATCGGGGGCGGCGTGATGTGCTGTTTGACTGCCTGACAAAGGACTGTGCTGATAGTCTTGAACCACAGCCGACRGATGCGGGAATGCACATGCTGGCTTGGCTGAAAAATGGTATTGACGATCAGGCAGCACATCATGCCTTRYTAAAGGCAGGTATCGAAACACTGCCATTATCGGTTTACTGCATTAARCCRTTMGGGCGTTCAGGCATCGTTTTAGGGTTTTCYGGTGTTGATGAAAGACGCATACCAAAACTGGTTAAGCGCATRTCTGAAACCCTAAGGCGCACCTAAGGTCAGGGCCTGTTGACATTCACTGCATAATTCCGTTCTGTCATTGTCGGACTGCGCCGGAATTGCTATGCCTTATCATAGGGAAAAAATCAGGGGCAGGCATACGTGTCACCAATCACCGAATACCAACGCCGTGTGACAAGCGGCGTCTTAAATGAYGACCCTAACCAGCGGGGTGGTTTGGCATTGCTAGATGTGTTGCACCATGACCTARTCAATTACAARCCTTCCAAGCTTGGCTACCTGAAATCCTTCTTTGCAGGCAACCGCCGGATACCCAAGGGCCTGTATATTTATGGTGGTGTCGGGCGCGGYAAATCMATGYTRATGGATTTATTTTATGAACARGCCMCAACAMRMGCCAAAMGSCGSGTKCATTTTCACGSMTTTATGCAARARRTACATGACGCCATGCACAGGGCGCGCCAGGCAGGTGTGCAAGATGCCATTAAACCTGTGGCCCAGGAAATTATCGAAACCACGGATCTTTTGTGTTTCGATGAGATGCAGATCAATGACATCACGGATGCGATGATTGTAGGACGGCTGTTTGAATATCTGTTTGAGGCAGGCGTTGTTATTGTTACCACCTCAAACCGCTCGCCTGATGACCTGTATAAAGACGGGTTGAACCGCGCGTTGTTTTTGCCTTTTATCGAGATGATCAAAACCCGCCTGACGGTCTATTGTCTGGACAGTGAAACTGACCATCGCCAGAACCGTTTAACTGATCAGCAGCTGTATTTTTATCCGCTGGATGAAGCCACGGATTTTGCGGTTAACCATCTTTGGCAGGAGCTATCAGGCGGTAAATCCGAACCGCTGATCATCAAACGCAAAGGCCGCGATATTACCATCCCTGCGTTCAGCAGCGGTGTGGGCAAAGCCAGATTTGATGAGCTGTGCGCAAAACCGCTTGGCCCCGGCGATTATCTTGCCATAGCCAAGGGCTTGCGGGTGTTGATTTTGACGGATATTCCGAAATTATCCAAGGCTAATAATAATGAAGCCAAACGCTTTGTCACCCTGATCGACGCACTTTATGAAGCCAAAGTAAAACTGATCGCCAGTGCCGATGCACAAGCCGAAAACCTGTATACCGACGGCAGGGGTGCGTTTGAATTTGAACGCACCGCCAGCCGTTTGCGCGAAATGCAATCATCCGATTGGGCGCGTTAATACGCTTTTTTACGCAACACTTTCAGAAATTCCTGATCCGCTTTGCCGCTCGGTTGTTGGCCCCAAGACACCTGAATTGCCGTGACCGCATCAATGGTTTTAGGGCCGATAATGCCGTCAGGCTCGCCCAGATCATAGCCCGCGCGGTTCAATAATTTTTGCACTTCCAGCTTTTCATCCAGCTTCAAGGCACCGGGGCCACGGGGCCATTCTTGGGCAAAATAACCCCCGCCTTTGATCCTGTCGGCCAGATGGCCCACCGCCATCGCATAGGAATTGGCGTTGTTGTATCGCTTGATCACTTGGAAGTTTTTGAACACGATAAAGGCGGGGCCATCAGACCCAGCCGGTAGAAAAACCGAACCTTTTCCGTGGTTTGGAATTTTACCACCCCGTATCAGACGCAAGCCCAACTCATTCCAGCGGGCAGGTGTGGCTTTTACTTTCAGGCTGGCATTGCCGTAATAAAAGTCTTTGGGAAGCTTTACTTCAACGCCCCACGGCTGATTCTTTGTCCAGCCCGATTTTTTGAAATAATTCGCCGTTGATGCCAATGCATCAGACGGGTCACGCGGATCCCAGACATTGCGTTTACCGTCACCGTCAAAGTCTTGTGCAAAGGCCTGATAGCTGGTGGGAATAAATTGCGTATGCCCCATGGCACCAGCCCAAGAACCCATCATGCGGTCAGGTGTTATGTCACCGCGTTGAATGATCCGCAGGGCTTCCAGCAGCTGTTGGCGGCCAAACTTTTCACGCCGCCCATCATAGGCCAAGGTTGCCAAAGCCTCGATGATATTGATGTCACCCATGTTTTTACCGTAAGAGCTTTCCAGCCCCCACACGGCTAGAACCACTTCGCGGTCAACACCGTATTTCTGTTCAATCCGGGCCAAGGTTTTCTTGTACTTCACCAGCATGGCCTTGCCGTTTTTTACCCGTTTGGGTGAGGTCGCGGTATCCAGATAATCCCAGATTTCGCGTGAAAATTCCGCCTGTTTGCGGTCAAGTTTCACCACCCGCGCGTTCAGTTTAACACCGCGAAAAGCGCGGTCATATGTGCGTGCAGTGACGCCGTTTTTCAAAGCCACCGCCCGAAAGGATTTCACCCAACGCTGAAAACCCGACTGGGTTTGGGCCACGATAATATCATCGGCTTTTGAAATGTCGTTTGCCTGCACCATAGCGGCCCCACTTAGGGTTATCACTACAACCAAGGCTGTACTTAAAATTCTCATTGGTATCTCCTGCTCGAGATTTATTATGTTTATGCGTCATTGTAGCGGGATTTAGCCCAAGACCAAAGCCAAAAACGATTTGGTCGAATTACAGTGCGAAAAACTGCCTATTTACGTAGGGGGTGTTACTTTTTGCCATAACAGTACCGCTGATGATTGAACATGCTTTGATCTATAAACGCAAAAAACAGTAACGCCTTTTGCCCCGTCACCGTTATCCGGTTGGCGGGGTTTTTGTCTGTATTGGGTCTGTTGTTAATAAGAAGGCAGGCCTGCCGTTTGTAGTTATAAGGCCGAACAAGGGGGGATGGCCCTTGCACCTATTCTTACATGTAATTTTCGGTGGTTTTCGCATTTGGCGCGGTTATACGCCCTTTGAAAACCCGCTGGGGTGACAGAAGATTGCAAAGCAATCTTTGAAAACCCGTGAACTACTTTTGCTAGCAGGGCTAATATACCGCACAAATTGTTATGGTTTTCTAAAGCCAGCGAACGCCCTTAACGGCGCTTTTGCAATTTGCGTTTCTTACCTTTGCTTTTTCCAAACTTACGCCCCCGATGCTGGCCCCTGCCAGAGCTGGATTTGGGCATCGGTTTACCGTTCAGTTCCAGCATTTCCAACGTCAGCCCACCAGTGAGTGCAGTGGCGTCCACAAGTGAAACCTTACACGGCATACCAACCGCAATTACCCGCCCGCTGTCTTCGCCTTTTAGTGTGCCATCACGTTCAATATAACGC
Organism: Amylibacter sp.; assembly: GCA_016764475.1. GTDB lineage: Bacteria > Pseudomonadota > Alphaproteobacteria > Rhodobacterales > Rhodobacteraceae > Amylibacter. Next base: position 153 of record JAESRV010000042.1, on the reverse strand, counting down.
CAGTATTCACGGCCCAACTGGCTAAGCGGAATGATCCCGTCAGCGCCTGTTTCAAGCAGTTTCACGAACAGGCCGAACTTGGCGATGCCCGAAACGCGGCCTTCAAATTCCGCACCCACCTGTTCTGACAGGAAGGCCGCCAGATAGCGGTCT